>DASPUY010000069.1:0-6114 GCA_035622655.1 Polyangiaceae bacterium | reverse complement strand
CACGCGCGACGTAGAGTCGATCCCCGCTGCCGGCGACGACGGCGAGGTCACTCTCCCGGTCGGCCACGCGAAGGACGACCCGGTCAGGGCGTCGGGAGCCGAAGACGTCGAGCTCCAGCTCGACGCTGACGACCCCGTCCGGTCCCTCGAGCAGCGCTCGGACGTCCGCTCGAGGGACGGCCAGTTCGCTTCGATGCTCGAGCAGGACCTCGCGCCATGGGCCTACCGGCGCGGCCGGAGGTGACCAGGCCGGGATGCGCCCCAGCAGCGTCGTACGAAACCAGCGAATCTGCGCCGAGGACACGAGGCTGGTTCGCCACCGGGGCCGGGGACGGCGCGCCTTGAGCGCGCTGCCCAGCGCGCGAAAACAGATGGCGATCTCGTCGTCTCCCTTCAGTACCGTGCCCACGTCGAGCTCGTGCTCCAGGAACATGTTTTCCGAGCGCAAGAGCTTTTGGCCGTTCACCCATACGTCGGCCAGAGTGGCGAGACCGCGGAGACGCAGGACGCGAATCCCCGACGTTCCGGTCGTTTCGCCTTCGGAGCGAAAGCGGCAGCGCCACCACCAGTCCACGGCGTCGAAATCGATGCGGTCCTCGTCGCTGTACCGACCGGCACCGCGAAGAGCCGACGCGGCCGTCGCGGGCACGGTCGCCCCACACCACGCGATCGCTGCGCCGTCCAATCCCGAAGGATCGGCTATTGCGGAGGGCGGGGCCGCGCCCAGGAGCCAGCCTTCGTCGAGCCGCACCGACCGGGTCCCCGAAATACCGCGAACGCGTGCCATTTAGCCGCCGTAGCGCTCGACCAGGAGCTGCATGCCTGCGTCCCATGACCGCTCGGCGCCGCCGAGGAGCTCCGACGGATCGAGCGGCCTCTTCGCGTTCACGGACCGCGCCGTTTTCAACACCAGGGCTTTGACGCCGCTGGAGATGCTCTCGAACGCGGCCCGCGCCGGCTCGAGGCCCATCTCGCCGCGGCGCTCCAGCCATGCGACGTAGAGCCCGGCAAGCTCGAACGCGGCTCCGAACTGGCGAAGAGTCGCAAACGCCCATGCATGGTACGCCTTCAAACCTTCGCGATGGATCCAGGCCATGTCCTCGGCGAATCTCTCCTCGAAGCGGGCGACGGGGTTGGCGCCTGGACGTCGCGAAAGATGACTTCCGAGCGCTCGGAGGGATTGTCTCACGAGCTCTGCGTCCTCGAGGCGCGTGCGCCGATCGATGCGAACGAGCTCGGCGAAAAAAGGCAGATGCGACGGGTCCGGGGCCCGGTCCAGGCGGAAGATTTCCGCGAAGTCGGGGCCTCCGAGCTCGTGATAGCCGCTATTGTGATAGTAGCGGAGCGTCCGTGCGTCGACGTCGATGCTCTGGATGCCGATCGTCGTTTTGGTATGGCTCGTTCGATAGTCCGTGCCCGTCGTATCGGGCAGGAAGAACGCGTCGACCTCGCTGAGGACGATCCGCCCGGCCGCGACCTGTGCTCGCACGTTCTCGACGAGCGGCTTCCACACGTTGAGCTCGTGGACGTCGAGGCCGTACAGGTGGAAAAGATCGTCGTGAGAAGGCTTGAAGAACGTCCACTGGTCGGCTTCGAAGTCGATGGAAAACACGTGCGGCAGGCACGCGTACGGGTCGAGCCCGAGCGAGTGCAAGATCTCGATCCAGACGTCGATGTAGCAGTTCGATTCGGTCCAGACGCGCCCCGGGCCATGAAGCTCGTGACGCACGTACGTCTTGGCGTCGAGCGGAGCAAACGCGTGGACGTTCACGGCCAGAGTCGATCGCGTACCGTCGCCGGCCACTCGGACGGAACCATTCCGTGCGTCTTGAAGAGGGCCATGACGCAACGCTCGAGACCGAACCCGAGGCAGGCGGTTTGCGCAATGGCCCCTTCGGGAGTCTTGATGTCGAACAGCCTTCCGAAGTGCTCCTGGTGATAGTTGAACGAGCAGACGGCGGTTGGCTTCTCCAGCGAGATGACCGGAACGAGCACCTCGAACTTCAGCTTCTGCTCTTTCTGGCTGACGGCGAGCATTCGGCCTCCGCGTCCGAAAAACGGATCGGACGCGACGTCGCTCTCGGCCGGCAGGCCGAGCGACTGAAGCAGCCGTACGCCGCGCTCCAGCCACATGTCCCGCCACTCGACGACGACGTCGGGGGTGCCCACGCGCACGAACTCCCGCACACGGAACGCCTGCATCCTCGTCGGCTCCGCCGACGGCTCGTGCCGAAAGACCCAATTCTGCATGTCGACCAGGTATCCCGCCTTCGGGATCGTCCCCGTGAAGCTCGGATAGACCGGATAACAGGCCGCCGGTGTCAGGACGACGTCGGTCATCTTCTGCCACCGGTCCCACGCCGCGCCCGCGTGGACCGCTTCGCGCAGGTCCGCATGATCTCGGTCCGAGCCGGAAAAGCTGAACACGCTGCCGGCGAGCTGGGGGAACGAATCGAGAAACTCGCTGCGCTCGAGCACCTTGCGGTCGAGCGCCGGCGGGAACGTCATCACCTGCGCCCCGTCCCCTTCCGCGATGCGCGAAATCAGCGCGTCGAAGCGGCGCAGCACGTCCTCGAATACGGGGCCGCGCCCGAAGATGCCCGGCACCCCGACCGGGATGATGAGCTTGTGGCGGACGAGGTCGTCGTAAAGACCGGCTGCTGAGAATCCTTCGGCCACGGCTGCCTTTTCCTCGTCATTCGTCCTTGAGCACGAGCAGCATCGAAGCGTTGGCCGCGTAAATGCGGTCGTTGCCCACCATGAGAGCAGCGGAATGCGCGTCGCGCAAATGACGACCGACGGCGTACTTGGAATCGTTCTTGTATCCCTGAATTCCGCAGATCAAGAGCGCGTGATTGACGATCTGGACCACGAGCTGCGACGACGAGACCTTCAGATTGTTCATCTTCAGCGCAAAGCCGATCGAGGAGAGCGAATCGGTCCCCGCCTGGGATTGCATCAGGCTCTCGCATTCGCTCGCGACGTCGTGGACGTTCGCTCGCATCGTCTGCAGCATGCTGGACGCTTCGGCCAGGCGCAGCGCCGTCGGCGGAAGAGTGCCTGGTTTCGCCCGAGCTTGCGAGCGCACGAACGCGCGCGCGCGCATGACGGCGGCCGTGGCGATGCCCAGCCAGCAGCTCGCCCACAGAATGTGGGAGAAGGGCACCATGGTATGGCTCGCAATCGTCGCGAACGGCTCCTTCAGAATCTGATCGACATTTCCCGACGAGCTCATCTTGAACGGCGGGCTGCACGTGCCCCGCATCCCGAGCGTGTCCCAGGCGCCGGTCTTCTCCAGCGCATAATCGGCGCGACGGACCAGCACCAGCGACTGATCGCTGTTCGGTGCCTCCGTGCCTCGCCGTGCCGTGACCAGCAGATCGTCCGCGTGCTCACCGTACGAGATCGTCGAGGCGTCCTTGACGAGCGTGAAGCGATCCGCCGATTTCTCGACGGCGCAGAGGCTCGTGCGCATTTCCCCGCCGACTCCGACCTCCGAGGTGACGGACGCGATGACCCGCTGCCGCTCCACGAGCTCGCCGACGTACTCACGAAAGAAGGTTTGCGAGATGCCGTGCCGGACGATGCACGCGACCTGGATCTGATGCATCGCGAACACCATGGCGGCGGAGGCGCATTCCTGCCCGAGAACTTCGCACATCGCGGCGAGCTCGATCATTCCGCAGCCGAATCCGCCGAACTCCGGCGCGACGAGCGCGCTCATCATGTGCGCCTTCTTCAGCGCATCGATCGCTTCGGAGGGAAAGCGCGCCTGCCGATCGACCGCGTCCGCCGCAGGTCCCGCGATGTCGACGGCGATTCGCCGTACGACGTCGAGGTGCGAAGATGCTTGCATCGAACTGCTCCCGGCTGTCGCCGAAGCCTCAGCGGTCCGCGATGAGAGACGTCATTCCGACCTCCAAGGCTGGCCGCGAATTGATCTCCGTCGATACAAGGCTACTTATCCTAGACTGCGCAGTCTTTTCGCTACAAGCGGAAACAGCCGCGCCAGTCCCCCCCTTCTGCCCGCAGGCTCGGCTTGGGCGAGCACCGAAGCGTATCGTCCGCCTTTCCCCTCGGTCACTTGTGCAGCGTGAGCAGCAGGGGGACGAGGCGGCTGTTCAATGCGGAGTACCCCGACGGAGAAAGGTGGAGGTAATCCAGCTCGTAGCCGCGCGCGATCTCTCCGCGCGAACCTTCCAGCACGGCGTTCGCGTCGAACACGATCACGTTCGAACGGGCCAGTTTCGCCAAGAAGGCATTGACGTCGTGTACCGCGGAGGCAACGTCGTCCGACCAAAACGGACGGCGCCACAACGAGACATCGCCGATATCGAATACCGTCACCAGCACGACTGTAGCGGGGATCCCGACGGAGCGATCCACCAGGCGCTCGAGGTTCGCCTTGCAATCGGCGACGATTTCGGCCCGTCTTTCGGGAAACCTGGCGATCATCTTGAGATCGTTGATGCCAGCCTCGATGACGACGGCCTGCGGGTGCAATGACAATACGTCGGCGTCGAAGCGAAGCAGCATCTGCGCAGTCGTCTGCCAGCTGATGCCGCGGTTCACGATCCGGTATCCGGTAGGCGCGGTCGGCGCCGACCACATGAATGCCCGTGAGTCGCCGAAGAAGACCACGAGCGGCTCAATAGGGGCAGGCTTCTCCCGGTCCCCAGCGAACGCCTTGAGACCCGCTGGATCCAGCCGGAGAGCCTCGCCCGCGTCGTAGTACCGAAGGGCGGCGCGCCCGAGAGCCACGTTGAGATAGACCGATATCGCAGCCAGGGCGATCGCGACGGCGACCGCGACGCGCCGAGCAAGCCGAACGCCCGTGGCCTTCTGAGGCTGGCGGTTGACGATGGGTGCAGATTTCACGTGGCCGTCGCTGGGCTCACCGTATACCGTTGTGACCGCGGCGGCGCACGTTCTAGCGGATGGTCCGAGGCCAGCGCCTCTTCGAGCACCTCGAACACCATCCGTTCTTGCTCTCGAGCCGCCTCCGTCAACGCCGTGAGCCGAACCCGCCGCTTTGTCACGCCTGCGATGCGGTCTTCGGCGTGGAGCCGAGCAATGCCTCGTACGCTTCTCCGGCGTCGCGAGCCATGCGCTGCGCGTTGAAGTACTCGAGAACACGAGCTCGCCCATGGGCTCCCATCCGCGCGCGCAGCTCTCGATTCTCGAGAAGGGTCACGATGTGTCCGACCAGCGCATCGAGATCCCCGTGCTTCGAGAGCAATCCCGAGCGGCCGTGCTCGACAACCTCCGGCGTGCCGCCATCGCCGAGTGCGACCACGGGTCTCTGCATGGCCATCGCTTCCAAGAAAACCAGGCCGAAAGGCTCCTCCCAGCTCGGCATCGTGAAGACGTCGCATGCCGCCATGATCCGCGGAATGTCGGAACGCTCGCCCGTGAATGCGACGCGATCGGCGATCCCCAGGTCGCGGGCAAGGACCTTCAGCTCGGCGGTGAACGATCCGCCGTGCACTTCGACCGCGTCGGAACCGACCACGAGCAGCCGCACGTCCGGGACCCGCTCGCGGACGCGCGCCACGGCGCGCAAGAGCTCGCGCTGGCCCTTCTGGGCGAAAAGGCGCGAGACCGACACCAGGAGCGGAGCCCCGGCCGGGATGGAGAACTCCTCGCGAACGCCGGCGGCAGAGACCTCCGGATGCCACCGCGACGGATCGATGCCGTTGAGGATCGTGTGCACGCGCTCCCGCGGCGTGCCCGTGGCAATGACCGTACCGGCGACGAAGCGCGAGATTCCGAAAACGGCGTCGGCATTGCGTACTCCCCACTTGGCCGGGGCACTGTAGCCGTGGGCCCACGCCACATGAACGTGTACGATCGATTTCGCACCGGTCAGTTTTCCGAGAGTCACGGCGTAGACCGCGTCGCGCGGCCGGTCGGTACCGTGGATCACTCGGATATTTCGGCGCCGCACGTACGCGGCCAGCGCAACGAAATCCAGCGGAAAAGTCGCCGCCGCCAGCGCTCCTCGCACGACGGCGTCGGGACTCCGGTGCCGAAAGCCGGGAGCGAAATTTGTCGGCCGCAAACGGACGTCGGGAATCTCTCGAAACCGAGCGAGCGATGGCGGATCCCCGGTTC
>DASPUY010000068.1:0-34046 GCA_035622655.1 Polyangiaceae bacterium | reverse complement strand
CTAGGAAGCCGCTGCACCAGGGCTCGTTGTGCGTGATCCAATGTTTCACGCGGTCGCCCAGTCTGCGGCTTACGACATCGACGTATTCGACGAACGCCTCGGCGGTCTTCCGCTCGCGCCAGCCTCCGCCGTCTTGCAATCGTTGCGGCAAATCCCAGTGGTATAACGTCACGTATGGAGTGATCCCCGCACCCAGCAGACCATCGACGAGGCGCGAGTAAAAGTCGAGGCCGCGCTCGTTCACCCCCCCGCTTCCCTCGGGCAGCACCCGAGGCCATGCGACCGAGAAACGATAGGCGGCAAACTTCAGGGCCTTCATCAGTGCGATGTCTTCGCGCCAGCGGTGGTAGTGATCGCACGCTACATCGCCACTCGAGCCATCCTTGATGTTCGACGAAGTCTTCGCATACCGATCCCAGATCGATTCTCCCCGACCATCTTCGTTGACGGCTCCCTCGATCTGATAGGCCGACGTCGCGGTTCCCCAGACGAAACCAGCGGGAAAGCTGACGCTGCTCATACGATCTCTTGGCCTCTCCTGGGGCTGTCGACGTCGCGCGAGACTACTCGTGCGCGGCCGGGCGCGTCCAGCGCACCTCGACGACCTTCACCGGTTCGGTGTACGCTGCGCACGCTCGTCCGCCCCGGTTCAAGTCGTTCAAATCCCGTGCCCCGGCGTCCCTCGGTTTTACTCGTCGTTCTTGCCAGGCCCGCCAGGTCGTGTTGGAGGTCATCGCATGCGATTCGGCCACTTCGATGATGCGCGCCGCGAATACGTAATCACCACGCCACGAACACCCTATCCCTGGATCAATTATCTCGGCAGCGAAAACTTCTTCGGATTGGTCTCCCATCAGGCGGGCGGATATTGCTTCTATCGTGATGCGCGGCTCCGCCGTCTCATGCGGTACCGCTACAACAACACGCCGACGGACGTCGGTGGTCGTTACTTTTACGTGTTCGACGGCGGAGACTATTGGTCTCCATCGTACATGCCGGTCAAGCGCGACCTCGACTTCTTCGAGTGTCGGCACGGTCTCGGATACACGCAGATCACCGGCGAGCGCAAGGAGATCCGCGTCGAGGAGACGTTCTTCGTTCCGCTCGGCCACACCGCCGAGGTTCACAAAGTCACGCTCACGAACACCGGAAAGACGACGAAGTCAGTCAAGCTATTTTCCTACATCGAATTCTGCCTGTGGAACGCGTACGACGACATGACCAACTACCAGCGAAATTTCAGCACTGGGGAGGTCGAGATCGACGGCAGCACGATTTACCACAAGACCGAGTACCGCGAGCGCCGCAACCACTTTGCATTGTATCACGTCAACGCAAAGATTGCGGGGTTCGACACCGAGCGCGAGACGTTCGTCGGACTTTACAACGGTCTGCACGAGCCGCAGGTCGTCGCGCGTGGCGCGTCGGGCAACACGATTGCCAGCGGATGGCAACCGGTCGCGTCGCACTGCCTCGAGGTCACGCTCGACCCGCGAGAGTCGAAAACGCTCGTGTTCGTCCTGGGCTACGTCGAGAACCCGGTAAGCGAAAAGTGGGAGCGGCCGGGGTTCGTCAACAAGACGCGGGCGCGCCTTCTCATCGACCAATTCTCCACGGCGGAGCAAGTCGATGCTGCTCTGCATCGTCTGTCGGATCACTGGACAGCGCTTCTCGCGAACTTCCAGGTCGAGTCGCCCGACGACAAGCTCAACCGGATGGCAAACATCTGGAACCCTTACCAGTGCATGGTCACGTTCAACATGTCGCGTTCTGCATCCTACTTCGAAACCGGGATCGGTCGGGGTATGGGGTTTCGCGATTCGAACCAAGATCTACTCGGATTCGTGCACCTGGTCCCGGCACGCGCGCGCGAGCGCATCATCGACATCGCATCGACGCAGCTCCCCGATGGCAGCGCTTATCATCAGTACCAGCCCCTCACCAAACGCGGAAACAACGATATCGGCAGCGGCTTCAACGACGATCCCTTGTGGCTCATCTTCGGCGTCGCCGCGTACATCAAGGAGACGGGCGACTTCGAAGTCTTGAAGCAGCAGGTCCCATTCGACAACGATTCCGCGAAGGGCGCGACGCTGTTCGAGCATCTCAGGCGTTCGTTTCACCACGTTCTCGACAACCTCGGGCCCCACGGGCTACCCCTCATCGGCCGGGCGGACTGGAATGACTGTCTGAACCTCAATTGTTTTTCCGAAACGCCGGATGAATCGTTTCAGACGACCGGCAATCGCACGGGCCGGACCGCCGAATCGGTCTTCATCGCGGGGATGTTCGTCGCGGTCGCGCCGGACTACGCCCATCTGGCGGAGTGGCTCGGTCATCGAGATGAAGCCGCGCGCGCCCGGACGGAAGCGGCGAAAATGGAGCAGGTGGTCCTGACCCACGGCTGGGACGGAGAGTGGTTTCTGCGCGCCTACGACTTCTTCGGGCAGAAAGTCGGCAGCCGCGAATGCGACGAAGGAAAGATCTTCATCGAGCCGCAGGGATTCTGCGTCATGGCCGGCATTGGACGTACGACCGGCCACGCGCAGAAGGCCCTCGATGCGACCAAGGAGAGGCTCGATACCAGGTATGGCATCGTCCTGAACAACCCTCCATATACTCGATATCACGTCGAACTCGGCGAGATTTCCTCATATCCGCCCGGGTACAAGGAGAATGCGGGCATCTTCTGCCACAACAATCCATGGATCGTCATTGCAGAGGCGCTCATGGGCCGAGGGGAGCGCGCGTTCGAATACTGGAAAAAGATCGCGCCCGCATACCTCGAAGATATCAGCGAAATTCATCGCCTCGAGCCGTACGTCTATGCGCAGATGATCGCGGGCAAGGACGCGCCGCGGCACGGCGAGGCGAAGAACTCCTGGCTGACGGGAACGGCCGCTTGGAACTTCGTGGCCCTCTCTCAATACCTCCTCGGCATCCGTCCAGAGTTCGATGGTTTGCGGATCGCTCCCGTCATCTCGACGGACGTTCCGACGTTCACCGCGACGCGGAAGTGCCGGGGCGCCGAGTACGTGGTGCGCGTCAAGAATGTGGGTGCAGGCGCTCGGGCTCCGAAGCTTTCGGTGGACGGCAAACCGATCGAGGGCAACCTCGTGCCCTATGCGCCGCGTGGGTCGCGCGTCGTCATCGATTGCGATTGCGAGGGATGACCCTTCTCGCGGCAGATCGGGCTGAGTTGGGAAGCGATGCGAGTTTCCGAGCGGCGAGAGCACGTGCTCGAGGCGGGCGACGTTCGGGTCGCCATCGATCCGATCGGAGGCGGCCGGGTGACTTCGCTGCGGCTCTCCGGGGCCGAGATCCTGAGCGGGCCTGAAGTCCACCCGTCCAATTACGGGGCGACGCTCTGGACCAGCCCGCAGAGCGATTGGGGATGGCCACCCCCGGCGGAATACGACGATTTGCCGTACTCCGCCGCCACCCACGAGGGAGGTGCGGTGACGCTCGTCGGGCCGATCTCCCGGCACCTCGAGGTTCGACTCGTCAAGCGCTTCTCCATCGACGGGCGCGATGGCGCGATCGTCGTCGAGTCGCAGATCGAGAATGCCGGTGCCGCTCCGAGGGCCTTCGCGCCCTGGTTGGTATCGCGGGTGCCGGCGCGGGGCCTCACGTTCTATCCTACGGGGGCGACTTGGGGCGGGCCGCTCCCGGTCGAGCGGATCGGAGGCGTCACCTGGTACCGGCACGAGCCGGACGTCTTGACCCGGACCGGAGCAAAGTCGTTCGGCGATGGATTGCGCGGCTTCGTGGCGCACGCGCACGGTGATGTCCTCTTCGTCAATCGGTTCGTGGACCTGCCGCCCGAGCTCCACGCCCCTGGACATGGTGAGGTGGAAGTCTATGCGAACGACCTGTACGTCGAGGTCGAGGTGCAGGGGCCCTATGCCGTCATCGCTCCCGGAGCACGCAGCCTGCCCTGGGCGGTCCGGTGGCATCTCAAGCGTCTGCCTCCGGAAGTGGCGACGGCCGTGGGAAGCGCCAGCCTCTTGGCGTTCGCGTCCGCAGTCGGGTCGTGACCGGCCCGCGCCGTCGGGCTCGCGCTACTTCTTGACGACGTTGCCTTCTGCGTCACGAATTTCCGCAGCCGGCAGCCCCGCAGTCTCGATCATCGGCTGGATGCGACTTCGGGGCCCGACGACGACGATGATTGCGTCGGTCGGGTCGTAGAACTGTCTCGCCAGGGCATCGAGCTCGGGCTTTCCGGCGGCATCGCGCTTCTGAGTGGCTTGGGCCTCCCAGTCCGGCGGGAGGCCCAACGACGCATTGGCCGCAAGGTGTCCCGCGATCGCCTCGACCGATTCATACACGCCGACGAGCTCGCCGCGCGCTTGCCATCGAGTGCGCTCGACCTCGTCCTCGTTCAGTCCCCCGGAAGCGAACGTTCCGAGGTCGGCGAGCATTGCCTTGAGCGCATCGCCTGTCTTGTCGGTCACGACGTTGGCCCAGGACACCACTTGCCCCGGCCCGCGGGAGATCGAGTACCTCGATCGGGCCCCGTAGGTGTATCCGCGCCCTTCGCGCAGGTCCTGGTTCAGCCGCGACGAGAAGCTACCTCCGATGGCGTCGTTCACCCGCCAGAGGACGGGCTGCCGTGGATCGGCCGCTGCCAGTCCAGGTTTGAGCGCAGCGATCACGGATTGCGGGGCGTCGGGTCGATCGACCAGGACGACGCGCGGCCACGGGCCTCGAGGGGGGGGAGGCACGACCGGGGCCGGCGGCGCGCCCGGGGGGGCCTTCCACGCGCCGAACGCCTCGTCGAATGCCGTTGCAAGCTCTTGTCTCACGACGTCTCCGGCGCAGACCACGGTGGCCCGATCGGGTCGCCATATCGTCGGGTAGAGGCGCTTGACGTCATCGAGACCGATGGCTTTCGCGCTCTGGGGCGTGCCGTCCCAGGGATGGCCGTAGGGATGATCGACGCCGAAGAGCGCGGCGCGGTAGACGACCCGGGCCGTCGCATCGGGATCCTTTTCGCGCTCGCGCAGCTCGTTCGTCCAAAGATCCTTGACGCGGGTGAACTCTGCCGGCTCGAAGCGTGGACGCGTCACGACGTCGGCGAAGAGAAGAAATGCTTTGGAGAGGTTCTTCTTGAGCACCGTGAGTGACACGAAGCTCGCATCCGCGTTCGTGTCGGTACCGAGCCGTGCACCCAGCTCGTCGAGAGCCCGCGCAAGCTCCAGGGCGCCGCGTTTTCCAGCGCCCTCGTCGAGCATTGCCGCCGTGGCGTACGTCAGACCGGCCTTGCCTTTCGGATCGCTCGATGCCCCCGTCGGCACCGTCAAATCGCACGAGACGATCGGGGCCTGATGGCGTTCGAAGAGCCAGATCGTGATGCCCTGTGCCGTCTTGAAGACCTCCGGCGACGGCGGGGCGAACGCAGGGGGCGGCAAGATCTCGGGGCGCGGGCCGAGCGGATCGACGATCGACGCCGCAGGTTGGGGTGCGCTGGCCGACGGGACCGCTGCGGGAGGCGGCGGCGGCGCGGGAGGCGGGACGCTGGTAGCGCAGCGGGCCGTGGCGAGGGCGCATGCGACGAGGGCGCCCCTGCACGCGTGAGACGATCGGAAGACCGGGCGCATCATGGTTTTCCCTCGGCGCTGTCCTTTCTCGCTTCACCCTTGGGCACGATGGTCAAGACGACGACGGCGTCGGGTCGTAGTACTTTGTTCGCGTACTCGAGCAGATCTTTGGGTGCGGCCCGGCGGTATCGTTCCAGATCGCGTTGCAGGAAACCCGGATCACCCACTTCGGCCTGATATTCGTTGAGCAGCGACGCGCGCTCGGGAATGCTTTGGAGCCGGTCGACGAACTCCATCTCGTAGGAGTTCCTCGCCCTGTCGAGCTCTTCCTCCGAAACCTCTTGCGAGCGTGCTTTGGCCACCTGGTCGAAAAGGGCCCTCTCGACTTTCGCGGGGTCGACGCCGGGGCGCACGAGCGCATCCACGACGAAATCGGACCCCAGAGCCCGCGATTCTTGGCGCGCGGAGACCTGCTGAGCGATCTTCTGCTCGTAGACGAGCGACTTGTAGAGGCGGCTCTCCTTGCCCTGCGACAGGATGCTCGCCAAGAGATCCAGCTCCGCATCGCCGGGAGCAAAGTGACGGGGCGACTGCCACGCGATCGTCACCTTCGCGAGCTCCACGTCGTCCTGTGACGTTTTTCGCGTCACGGCGCCGAGCGTCGTCCTGTCGTCGCTGAAGCCCGGCGCTCCCGGATCCTGCGGCTTGCCGCGGCTCGGTACGGTCGAAAACCACCGGTCGATGTCCGCACGCGTCTGCTGCGCATCGAAGTCCCCGACGACGACGAGCGACGCATTGGCGGGGTCGTACCACGTCGCGAAGAACTCCTTGACGTCCGCGACTTCGGCGGCCTCGAGGTCTCCATGAGACCCGATGACGGGGTGATGGTACGGATGCCCCTCCGGCCAGAGCAGCTCGGGCAGCTCCAGCTCCTCGACCCCGTACGGGCGATTCTCGATGCTTTGACGCCGTTCGTTTCGCACGACCTCGCGCTGCAGGTTCAGCTTCGCTTGGTCGATGAGCGGACCGAGCTCCCGCATGCGATCGGCCTCCAGCCACAGGAGCAAGTGCAACGCAGTCGGTGGGGCGATGTCGAAGTAGTCCGTTCGATCCTCGGCCGTCCAAGCGTTGTTTCGACCTCCGGCGGCCTCCATCCACGCGTCGAACGCCTTCGTCGGCGCTCGCTTCGTGCCCATGAACATCAGGTGCTCGAACAGGTGCGCGAAGCCGGTGCGCCCCGGGCGCTCGAATCGCGACCCGACTTTGTACGTGACGTTGACGGCCACCTGCGGAACGGAATGATCCTCGCTGAAGATGACCACGAGTCCGTTCGGCAGGGTCGTCTTTGCGAACGGAATGCTCAGATCTTGCGCGCGCGCCGGCGGGGGCAGAATCAGGGAGAGCGCCATCGAAGCGAGCGCGAGGGTCGACGCGGCGGCACGCATGGCCCGACGTATTATTCTGGCCCGTGCCTGCTGGCCAGAACCTTCTTGCACTTGCCTTGACGATCGCATGAGAAAGCGAACTGGGCCCCAGTCCGAGAGAGGCGCTGCCACCGACCTGCGCCTGGGGGGAGCATGGACGACACCGCAGCGGCTAAAAAACGACTTGCTGTGGGCGCTCGCCACCGCGGCGCTCGGAGCGACGCGCTGGTTGCCACTGCCCGTCCTGCGGAAGCTCGGCGCACACCTGGGCTCCGCGGCACATGCGGTGCTCGCTCCAGCGCGGGCGACGGCGCGAGCGAACGTCGCGCGCGTGTTCGCGGACCGAACCGAGGCCGAACGTCGAACATTGGTCCGTCGTTGTTTCGTCACGCTCGGTGAAGCTCTCGGCGAGACGGTCGCCCTTCTCAGGGCCGAAGATCGCCCCGCTCCAATACCGATCGATGCGGAAGCGCGCGAGGTTCTTCGCACACTGTCGGCGGCCAAAACCAGGCGGGGAATCTTGTTCGCGTCGGCGCACCTCGGTTCCTGGGAGCTCGTCGCGGCATCGCTGGTGACAGCCGGGGTTCCTCTCGTAGCGCTCGGGAGGAAGAGTTACGATCCACGCCTTTCGTGGGTTTATGAGCGAATTCGGCGGGGGGCGGGGATTCGGGTCCTGTGGCGCGACGATCGGACGGCACCGTTGCGCGTCGTCGGCGCGCTCCGCAGCGGAGCCGTCGTCGGGATTCCGATGGACCTGCGGTCCCGGGTCGAGTCTCGCGACGTACCTTTCCTAGGACACAGCGCACCGACCCCAATCGGTCCGGCTCGCATCGCGCTCAAGACGCGGTCCGCTGTCGTCGTCGGGTCGGTCGCCCCGGGATGCGGCGGAGATCGGACGATCACCGTGTCGCCCATCGACGTGTCCGATCTCGCGCCAACGGAAGCTGGAGCGCTCGAGCTGACCGCGCGCATCAACGCCGAGATTTCGCGCCGAATCCTCGCATTGCCGCACGCGTGGGTCTGGATGCACGAGCGGTGGACGGCGGGCGCGGAGATATGATGGAAGTAGAGGGCGGCCGGGAGGCGCACGTACGAAGGCGGCCGAGAGCCGCGCTTCGCCATGTCGAACGCCCCAGGGGAAGGAGACAGCATTTTGTCGGACGCGAGAATGTCGGGTCGTCCTTCCGGAGAGGAGAGTTCCCGGAC
This sequence comes from Polyangiaceae bacterium, assembly GCA_035622655.1. Classification (GTDB taxonomy): domain Bacteria; phylum Myxococcota_A; class Polyangia; order Polyangiales; family Polyangiaceae; genus Palsa-1150. The sequence continues at coordinate 25,876 of DASPUY010000068.1, read as the reverse complement.
GGACGAAGAGGTGAACCTCGAGCCGGACCTGCGGCAAGCAGTGATCGATCTTCACGGAAGACTCGAGGAGCTCGATTACTACGCGCTTCTCGGCGTCGAGCGCACGATCGACCGCAAAGCGGTCAAGCGGGCGTACTTCGAGGCGGCGGCGAAGTTTCATCCGGATAGGCACTTCCGGAAGAAGCTTGGCCCGTTCAAAGTCAAGATGGAGGCGATCTTCACGCGGTTGACGATCGCCCACGATACCCTCGCCGACCGCGCGAAACGCACCGAGTACGACGCCTACTTGCAGGCGCGCAATCGATCGCGAAGCATCGAGGAACTGCTGGCGGACGCTCTCGCCGAAGTGCGGCGGGTGGAAGAGAACGTCGAGCAACAAGTGCGAATGTCGGCGTCTTCCGGTGCGGCGCCCGCGCCCTCGCCGGCTCCTCCGACTGCGGTCGTGGAAGCCAGAGAGCCGCCGCCTGCGAGCACCGCGGCGAAATCGCCGAGCCCGGTCGTGGACGACGCGGCGCGCCGCGACGCCCTGGCGCGACGTCTGCTCGGAGGCCAGCGCAAGCCCAGCGGCTCGACCGCAACCGCCCCGCAGGCATCCCCGCCAGCACGTCCGCCGCAGACGACGCCCGAAGCCATGGACGCGTTGCGCCGTCGCTACGAGGATCGTGTGGTCCACGCCAAGGCGGCGCAGGCGCGCGGCTACGTGGAAAAGGCAAAGAGCGCGATAGCCGGCGGCGATGCGGTCGCCGCGGCGAACGCGCTGAGGGTCGCGAGCAATCTCGCACCGGACGACGCCGACATCGGGCGCATGGCGAAGGATGCGCAGGCGAAGGCCAATGTGATCGTCGGACAGACATACACTCAGCAGGCCGAGTACGAAGAGAGGCATGGCCATTGGTCCGAAGCTGCGCGTTCGTGGACGCGAGCGTGCAACGCGCGCGAGAGCGACGCCCGTTGCCACGAGCGGGCGGCCAACGCGATTCTCAGGGCGGCAGGCGACCTACACGAGGCCGCCGCGCTGGGACGACGGGCCTGCGAGCTCGATCCGTCGAATGCGGCCGCCCGGATCACGCTCGCGAGCGTCTATCTGGCCGCGGGCCTGATGCTGAACGCTCGGCGGGAGCTCGACACCGCCGCGCAATTGGCACCGCACGATGTTACCATGCGAGAGATGATCAAGCAGGCCAACAAGACGCCCTGACTGCTCGAAGGAGAGACACGACCGGATGGAGAAGGTGATCGGCATCGACCTCGGAACGACCAATTCTTGCGTCGCGCTCATCGAAAACGGTGTCCCGACCGTCATTCCGAACCGCGGAGGTTACAAGACGACGCCCTCGATGGTCGCCATCACGGAGGCCGGCAAGCGCTTGGTCGGGCATATTGCGAAGCGTCAAGCCATCACCAATGCGGAGAACACCGTCTATGCCGCCAAGAGGCTCATCGGGCGCAAGTGGACCTCTCCGCAAGTCAAGAATGCCGTCGCCACCTCCAGCTATCGAATCGTGCAGGGCCCGCACATGGACGTGCGCATCGTCCTTCGCGACAAGGAGTACAGCGTCTCGGAGGTGAGCGCGATGGTCCTTCAGGAGATGAAGGTCATTGCGGAAGACTATCTGGGTCAGCCCGTCTCCAAGACGGTCATCACCGTGCCGGCCTACTTCAACGACAACCAGCGGCAGGCGACGAAGGACGCGGGTGAAATCGCAGGCTTGGACGTCATCCGCATCATCAACGAGCCGACGGCCGCGGCTCTCTCGTACGGGTTCGGCAAGAACGTCGAGAAAACGATTGCAGTCTACGACTTCGGGGGCGGTACTTTCGACATCTCGATCCTCGAGATCGGATCGAGCGGAGTATTCAAGGTCGTTGCCACCGCCGGGGACACGTTCCTCGGCGGCGAAGACGTCGACGCACGCGTCATCGACTGGCTGGTGCAAGGGTTCAAGACCGAGCACGCGATCGATCTCCGCCAGGATCGGATGGCTCTACAGCGGTTGAAGGACGCTGCGGAGAAAGCGAAGTGCGAGCTGTCCAGCGTTCGCGACACGGAGATCAACCTCCCCTTCATCATCTCGAGCGGACGCAACGAGGCGCTCCACCTGCAGCGAACGATCGACCGACAGACCCTGGAGGACCTGTCCTCGGACCTCATCGAGAGGACGATCGATATTTGCCAGCAAACGCTGCTGGACGCTCACCTCGACAAGCAAGACATCGAGGAGGTGCTGCTCGTCGGCGGAATGACGAGAATGCCGAAAATTCAGCGAATGGTCGCGGACTTCTTCGAGCGAGATCCTTGCAAGGGAGTCCATCCGGACGAATGCGTTGCCCTGGGCGCGGGGATCCAGGGCGCTGCCCTCACCGACGACAAGCACGAGATGGTGTTGCTCGACGTCACCCCCCATGCCCTGGGCATCATGACCCAGGGGGGGTACTTCGAAGAGCTCATCCCGCAAAACACGACGGTCCCCACGCATCGAACGAAGATTTTCACGACGAGTCGTGATCATCAGACGGCGGTCAAGATCGTTGTGATGCAGGGCGAAAGCCAGCGCGCGGAAGAGAACGAGCTTCTGGGCGAATTCATCCTCACCGGCCTCCGGCGAGCGCCCAAGGGGAGCGTCGAAATCGAGGTCACCTTCGAGATCAACGCGGATGGAATCGTCAGCGTACATGCAAAGGATCTCGAGACCGGAAAGGAGCAGTCCATCGAGGTGACGGCGTCGAGCGGCCTCACTCGCGACGAGATCCGGGACATGATGGAGGATGCCAAGGATTACATGGTCGAGCGACGCTCGACGGAGGAGTTCGAGGCCGCCAAGCAGGAAGCCGAGCGCATCGTCGGGGAGATCGAGAGGCTTCTGCCCCAGGTCGAGCAGATCGTCGCTACGAGCGATTTCGGGCGAGATGCCATCGAGAAGGCGCGGTCGATCGTGACCAAAGCGCGAGCCGCGATCGGCAGACGCGACCTAGCGGCCGTCAAGAGCGAAATCGAGGGGCTCTCGCGAACGCACCGCATGTTCAAGGGGGTCGTCGCGAAAACGCACTGAGCGCCGACCGCGGCGGCGTATGTCTCTCCGATCGAAGACGGGAAGTGAACCACGTGACGAAAACGCCGCCCTCGAAGAACAAGCGCAAGACCCCCTTGCCGCGAAGCGCGGGCGAGGTCACGAGGGATCGGCAGAGCGAGCGTCCGACGGTCAACCCTCCCTTCGACGTCCAGGCGTTCGCCCGCGCTGCGGCGGGGCCGGCGGAGCCGATCGAGCCGGGCTCTTCGGACGCGGTGGACCCCGGTGAACGGTCCGAGCGAATCACCATTACGAACGAAGTCGAGCTCGAAATAGCCCGTGCCAAGTCGGCTCAAAACAGTGAGCCGCCACAGCCCCGCACCAGCGCGCTGCTCATCGCCGATGCGCTCGTTTCGAGCAGCCCGCCCCCGCGCAGCATAACCCCGACGAACATCGAATCCGCGGTGCTGGGAGCGCTCGCCTCGTCCCCCGCGCCGGAGATTACCGAGAGGACGATCGAAGATCCGGCCTCCGAAATGCGGGAGCGATTCTCACTCGGCGATTACTCCGGGGCGCTCGAGATGGCCGAGCTCATCCTTGCCGGCGACCCGTCCAACCTCGAGGCCGCCGAGTGCGGTGAGAATTGTCGCAGCACTCTGCTGCAAATGTATGCAGCAAAGATCGGATCCCTCGATCGCATCCCGACGGTCCTCGTTCCGCGCACCCAAATGCGCTGGCTATCGATCGATCACCGCGCAGGCTTCATTCTGTCGCTCATCGATGGGACCTCCACCATCGAAATGGTCCTCGACGTGGCGGGCATGCCGAGGCTCGACTCGCTGCGCATCCTTCATGAGCTGGCGCAGCGGCGCATCGTGGCATTTCGCTGAAGGCGTGACCGCAGCACTGCCGCCGTGACTCCGCCGGGCGCTGGACGAGCCGCCCCTCGGCGCGGGCACGCCCGGCGCCTTGCGGCCCAACCGATGAAGCTTTGGCGATACCCGGCTCGCACGCAAGGAAAAGTGCCCGCCCTGCGAAGAAAAGATACGACCACGCAGGTGCAATCACCACAATCCTCGCAAGTCAATCCCCGTCAAGACCGCGAATGAGCGCCGGGGACACACCGTAACCGTTCCGCACCGCTCCGCACGCGAGCGTGGCGGTTTTGCGCATTGCACGAGCAGCCCGTGGAAGCTAAATCGTCAGGAGTGTAATGGACGTACGTCGCCAACAGACGCTGGACCTGCGGCGCCAGATCGAATGGACGCTGGCCCGGGCGGTTGACCCGGGCGACGTTCTACCGATGCTGCACCGCCTGGCGCGACTGGCTGGTGACGGGACCGAAGAAAGCGCATTTGCCAACCTTCACTTGGCCGAGCTGCTCGTCGAGCGCGACCCCTGGCGAGCGGCGCTGTACGCCCGGCGGGTCCTCGCGTCCCAAGACAACGATCGCGGGTGGGCGACGCTGGCGCTTTGTCAGACGATGCTCGGCCACTACAGGTTTGCAGTAACGGCTTATCAAAAGGCCCTTGCAAACGCCCCCGACAACCCGTGGTACGCGCACAACCTGGGGCATCTGCTCGATGTCGCGCTGGATCGTCCGAGCGACGCCGTCGGTTGGTTGAAGCGCGCATCCGAGGGGGCCGCACACAGCAGGGAGGTCGCCGCGAGCTACGCGCACGCGCTCGCCCGTGTCGGGCGTGTGGCCGACGCACGCAAAGTGCTGGCGCGGGCGATGAAGCGGGGCTCTTCCCGCGAATACGCGGCCCTTCTCCAGTGGCTGGACGAGGGCGCGCCGCCCCACAATGATCACTCTCTTCTGAGGGCCGCGCCCGTTCAGACGATCGCCGCGCGCGGGCTGCGTGCTGGCGGGGACCGTGGCAGGGCCGCGCTCGCCTCCGCCGGATCGTCGTCGGCGTCCACCGGAGCCTGCTCCGCGGGGAAGCGCGCTGGCGACGTCTCCGCGCTCCAATCCTCGCTTCCCCGAAGCCCTCCCTCACGCGCTCCCACCGTCGCGGAGCTGGACGGCGTTCTGGCTCGTGGCATGGCGAGCTTGCCGCTCGACGCAAAACAGCGCACGCGTGCCAAGGTGCTTGCTCGTGACGCCGCGGGATACTTCGCGCCGAGCAAGGGCTCCAAGGGAGCAGGTCGGTCGCAGCGGGCCGCCGTGGACGCGATTGCCGCCGCAGTCGCATACGCAATCGTGTACGTCGACCATGTGCCGCTCACGCAAGCGGAGGTTGCGGCCTGTTTCCGAGTGGGAGTGGCCAGCTTGCGCGGCCGCTTCGGCGAACTGCGCGCCCACCTGGATCTGACGCCGGGGGACGCCCGCTACGCGACGCTGCACCGAGTCTGAAGCGCCGCGGCATGGCGTGCAGCGCCATGGGGCTTCGCCCGGACGGCGGCACGCACTCCGCCGCGTGCTTCCGCGCGCACGCGCGCTGGGGTACCAAGCGGCATGCGCAAGCCATTGCCCGTTCTGCTTCTCGTCCTGAGTGCGAACCCGGCTCTCGCCCAGACGTCCGCAGCTCAGGCCTCGGCGCCTGCAGCCGGATCGCCGGCAGCGAGCACGGTTGCCGTTCCCCCGCCTCCTCCCGTCGACGATCCCATGCTTGCCCCAGTTCCGGCGCCCAAGAGGACACTGGGATCCTGGGAGGAAGCAGTGGCGCTTCTGCGGGCGAGGTCCACCGATCTGAAGATCTCGGTCGATCAGCTCGCGCAGGCGGAAGCGCAAACTCGTATCGCGCTCGCGCAATACCTGCCGATGATCAACGCCAACAACGCGGGTGGAGGGGTCTACACCCATCAGCTCATCACGCGCTCGGTGGCGGGTGGCGTGCAGATTCAAAACAACGCTCCCGTCGCCACCACCCGGGTCCCGCTCCTGAACGCTTTTGCGGGGAGCATTCAGCTCGCCCAGAACATCATCAATGTTCAGGAGTTCGACCAGATCGGTATCAACGAGCTGGGGGAGGGATCGTCGCGGCTGTCGGTCGACGCCGAAAAGAGAACGTTGGTGCTCGGCCTGGCCAATCAGATCGTGGCAGTCGTCACTGCAGAGCGCGAAGCCGAGATCAATCGTGTTGGCCTGCGTGTCGCGCTCGAACAGCTCGAGATCAGCCAGCGCAAGGAAGCGCTCGGAGCGGCCAACGGGCTCGACGTCGTCCGCGCGCAGCAGAACGCTGCGAACGCGAGGGCCACGCTGGTCAGTGGCGACGAATCGCTGCGCGAAGCCCGCGAGGCCCTCGGCCTGGCTCTCGGAGTTCCCGAGGAGACCGGCGTCGCGCCGAACCTCAACGTCCAGGGGCTGGCCAGCAGCGCGATGGAAACGTGTCGGCCCGTGGCCGGCATCGATGAGCGCGCGGACATCGCCGCGGCGCGCGTTCAGCTCGAAGTCGCAAAGCGAAACCTCCAGAACGTCTGGTACACTTTTCTTCCGACCGTGACTGCGGTCAGCAACCTGAACGCCACGTCGCCGCCGCCTTCCGGCTATCCGAACCCGACGTGGAACGTTCAAGGGGTCCTGGAGGTTCCGATCTGGGACGGGGGTACCCGCTACGGCAACCTCCGAAACGCTCGGGCGGCCGAGGACATCGCCGCGCAGCAACTGGATGCGTCGCGAAAACAGGCCGTCATCCAGGTCCAGCAAGCGCAGCGACAGCTCGTCGTCGCCGAGGCAAGCGACCGTGTTGCGCGCGAGCAACGCGATCTCGCTGCGCGCAACGACACGATGACCCAAACCGCGTACATGGCCGGCCAAGGCACGAGCCTCGAGCTCGTGACGGCATCCGAGGCGCACCGTCAGGCGGAGATCAACCTGGCGCTGCAGGACTTCAATGTCGTCAAGGCCCGTATCCTTGCGCTCCTCGCGCTCGCGACGTGCCCCTGGTAGCACGCCCGGAGGAAACGAGCGGTCGCTCACTCCGAAGAAGAAGCCGGCGCCGCGCTATCCCAGCCGCTCGCGAGGGCGAGATTGCTCATGGTGACGTTGTAGTCCATGAGGGCGTAAAGATGCTGCACACGGGCATTGCCGTAGACCCGTAGAGGATCGAGCAAGGCGCGTTCGTCGCTCGTCCCGAGGTCGATGCTGTCTTGAACGGTCGAGATCCACTGCTTCGCGATGTGCTCCGCCCTGTCCCACGTCTCCTCTCGGCCCTTGGCCTCGACGGCATCGGCATAGGCCTTTTCGACCTCGTAGGCGGTCTGGCTGAGCGCCAGCCGCTCGAGCGCGCGCGTTTCCTCGAGCTGCGACTGGGCTTCCGCGAGGCGAGCGGCCTGGGGCAAGATGTCGAGAGACCATTTCAATCCAAAGCTGAAATAATAATAAAAATGATTGAATGGATCGTTCGCCCATACGTTGTTTTGCTCGACGGCACTCGGGGTCGATATGAAGTCGGCCCCCAGGCCGAGGCCGAAGTCGGGGAGCAAGCGCGCTCGGTTGTATCCCACCAAGGCTCTTCGGCCCGCGAGCCCCGCTCTTGCCATGTTGATCTCGGGTCGCAGTAGGCGCGCCGCCTCCAGATACTGCGTGATTGACGCCAGAGGCCTGGCAGGCCTGGCCAAGGGTTCGTCCACGACATCGAAGTCGGTCTCGACGCCCGTCATGAAGCGCAGGGCGGCGAGCGCATAGGCCTCGCCCTTAGGCGCCTGGAGCGACTGCGCGATCGCCTCCTGGCGATAGGCCTCGAGCCTGAGTCGGTCGACGTCGCTGACGTTCGTGTCACCTTTTGCGATCTTGTCGCGAATGCCGTCAATCGCCTTGTTCAGTCGCTGGACGGCGTCGTCGATGACGTCTTTCGCGTCGCGGGCCAGTTGAAGCCCGTAGAACGCGCGTCGGATATCCATGCGCATGGACTGCCGCCACTTCTCCATGTCCCATTCGGAGAAGCGAACGTTGGCTTCCGCCGCGTCGCGCTGATCTTCGATCTTGCCGAAGGTGTAGATGGGGACGACGCCGTTGACGTTGAACTGGAAAAAGGGCTGCAGACTGCTAAGTCCAGTGATGTTGCGCGCGCTCAGCGTATCTTGGGTGTAGGCGACGGTTCCGCCAATCGGTGGGATGACGCCGAATGCCGACTGCGCGGTCCATTGGAACCATGGAGTCCACTTGGCCTCCTCGAGCTGCGCGTGCGCGAGCGCGAGTCGCGCCCTGGCGGCCCAGAGATTGGGAAAGTGTCGGTCGCCGAGCGCGAGGCACTCCGCCAGCGTGTACGCATGGGGGCGAAGGGTCGCGGACGTCGAGCCATCGGCGAACGCGGGCGAAGCAATTGGCACCACGGCGGCGGCTACGATCCAGTGACACCAGCGCCGATGCATCGATGCGCCGACCTTAGAACGGCGCCGGCCCCATCGCCACAGCTCTACGTTCCGGTCTCCGGCTTGTGCCTCTTGAGGAGTCGTCGGAAGTTCGAGCGATCGAGCCCCGCGAGTCGAGCCGCCTCCGAGGTATTGCCCCGAGCGCGTTTGAGGACCTCCTGCGTGTAGGCCTCGTCGAAGCGCTCGATGAGCCTGCGCTTCGCCTCGGGGTACGGCAAATCGCCGAAATCCCGGAGCACATGGACCGGCGGCTCCGCGGCGATCTGTCGATTGGGCGCATTGACGGGAACCGGGTCCTCGGGGGGCGAAAGCTGCCCAACGACGGGTCCGCCGAGGCCGGGCCTCGTCAACGCGTCCCGGAACGAGCTCGTGTGCCGCATGAACGGTAGATCCGAAGCGGCGATGACTTCCTTCTGCGAAAGGACCATTGCGTGCTCGATGGCGTGTTCGAGCTCGCGCACGTTCCCGGGCCACTCGTACTCGCGCAAGGCTCGAACGGCGTCGGCGGAGAGACGCTTCGGCTCTCGTCCCATGCTGCGGGCGAACTTCTGGAGGTAATGATTGGCGAGGAGAAGCACGTCGTCGCCGCGTTCTCGAAGCGGGGGAAGCTCGATCGCGATGACGTTCAGGCGATAGTAGAGGTCCCTGCGAAACTGGCCGCTCTGAATTCGGCTCACGAGATCGACGTTGGTGGCCGCGAGCACGCGGACGTCGACGGTTCGAGTCTCGTCCGCGCCGACTCGCTTGATCTCGCCTTCTTGCAGCACCCGAAGCAGCTTCACTTGAGCGGCCAGCGGCAGGTCGCCCACCTCGTCGAGCAAGATCGTTCCGCCGTCGGCGGTCTCGAACAGGCCCGCGCGCGCGGTCTGGGCTCCCGTGAATGCGCCGCGAACGTGCCCGAACAGCTCGGACTCCACGAGCTCCTTCGGGATGCCGCCGCAGTTCACGGCCACGAACGGCTTCTTGGCGCGGGGGCTCTGCTGGTGGATCGCGCGGGCGGCGAGCTCCTTTCCGGTGCCGCTTTCGCCCAGGATGAGCACGGTCGACGAGGTCGGGGCGACTCCCTCGACGAGGCGGTAGACCTCCAGCATCTTCGCGGAATCGCCAATGATTTCGCCGAAGCGCTCCTTCGAGAGCAGGACCTGTTCGAGCTGACGCGCTCGATCGGCCAGACGACGATGCTCGGCGGCCCGCAACACCGCGTGAGCCACGGCATCGTTGGAATGAAAGGGCTTGGTCAGGAAGTGATAGGCGCCGGCGCGCATGGCCGAAACGGCCGAATCGACGTCGGCAAACGCCGTCATCAAGATGACCTCGACCGCCGCATTTTTGGCTTTCATCTGTGCGAGCAGATCGAGTCCCCCCACGCCGGGCATCATCATGTCCACGAGCGCCACGTCCGGAGGCGAGCGCTCGACGTACGCGAGGGCTTGCTCCCCGCCCTCGGCGACGCCGACGGTCATGCCGCGGGTTTCGAGCACTCTCGCCAGGCTTCGGCGAAGCGGCGCCTCGTCGTCCACGACCAGGACATGGACGGCACTCGCGTCCTGGGTGATCGGTGGCGGCGCAACACTGATCGTGAGGACGGGGGACGGCGCAGAGCTGGACGGACTCACTCTAGGTCAAGCGTAAACCCCGCGGGGCTACCTTGGCCACTTGCAGAATTTTGCGCGTCAGAGCGGCTCGGGCGAGGTGCTCGATCCGAGACCAGTCGACCCGTTCGATAGCGTCGTACTCTGGCCCGGGTACTTCGAACCGCGCGTGGCGTTCGAGGCGGCCGCGCCTGACCTCGACCGTCATCCGTCGATGCGACAAGACGTGCACGACGTCTCCGACGTGCTCCAGATCCTGCGCGCGAAGTCCGAGCCGAGCCGTCAGGTCGCCGCTGCCCTCGTTGCTGGAGGTCGGCGGTTCCCACAATCCCCCGAACAGCACGTCGGCGCGGCGTCGAGCCAAGAGCACGGCTCGCGGTGAGGCGAGCACGACGGCCAGCCGCCGGACGACGATCGGCCTTTTCTTGGGCACGCTTCGGGGCAGCTCTCGCTCGATTCCACGCGCGTGGGCCGCACACTGGTCGTGCACAGGACACACATCGCACCGGGGCAGGCGTGGAAGGCAGACCGTGGCTCCAAGCTCCATCAGCGCCTGGTTCCAATCGCCCGGGTCGCCTTCGGCGCCGGGCAGCAGGTCCCGCGCGAGCGTCCACAATCGAGTGACCACGCGTGAGCTGCGAATGTCGCCCTCGATTGCGTGGAGCCGGGCGAGTACCCGGGCGACGTTGCCGTCCACGACGGCCTCCCGCCGAGCGAAGGCAATGCTGGCAATTGCACCCGCGGTGTAGGCACCGATGCCCTCGAGACGCCGGAGCTCGGCCGCTTCGGTCGGAAGCCGCCCACCGTGAGCGCGCACGACCTCCTTCGCCGCTGCGTGAAGCATGCGCGCGCGACGGTAGTATCCAAGGCCACTCCATAAGGCGAGCACGCGCTCTTCCGAGGCCTCGGCGAGGGCCGCCATCGTCGGCAGTTCGCGCATGAAGCGCTGGTAGTAGGGTACGACCGTCTCCACTCTCGTCTGCTGGAGCATCGTTTCGCTCAGCCACACCGCGTACGGGTCGCGCGTCCGGCGCCACGGGAGATCTCGTCGGACGGTCACGTACCAATCGAGGAGCTTTTCTCGCAGCGCGCTCGGGAGGCCCGAGCTCGCGGGCGCGACGGGGCCCCGACGATCCGACGGCCCGCGTGTCGCGGTCTCAGTGGACGACATCGTATTCGAGCCTGAAGTCGCCTCGCTCGGTCGGCGACTGGCCATCCACGACGACCCAGTAAGCGCCAGCCTCGAGCGTGCGTTCGACCACGGTGCGCGATGCGTCGTCGTCGTCACTGGATTCGCATGCCACGAGCGGCGGCGGCGACCCGGGGGTGTCCGCACACGTGCTTCGCACGGCGAGCGCAGCGCGAAAGGTCGACGCCTTCACGGTAAGCCGAACTTTGGAGCGGACGGGCAGAACCAGGCGGTAGACACGGTCCGGCGCCCCCGCCGCACCGTCGCTTGTCGCGCACTCCGTGGCGAAGCTGTCAAGGCTCGCGGTGGTCGAGCCCCTGACCTCGCGACCCGCGCTCAACGTCGTCGCGCGAGCGCAGGCATCTGCCTGCGACGCGAGGTCGTGCATCGCCCAGTGAAGCGTGAAGCGGCCCAGCGCGTCCGCACGTTCGCCGTCCACACCGATGAAATAGGTGCCGGGGCTCACGATGGCGTCCAGAGTTCTGGCGCAGGCGATCTCCGCGCCGATGTCTCCGCACCGCGACCAGAGCACGAGGACGTGCGGTCCTTCCTCGCCGTCGAGTGTGGCGAGCAACCGCGAAGTTTTTGCAGCGTCGACGCGGTAGACGACGTCTGCGCCCCCAGAGCCGCCGCAGCTTTCCGCGACGTCGTCGCGCGCTGCGAACGTGTCGCCCTCGATGGTCCCCGAGACGCCCTGCAGGGTCGCGGCGTCGGCGCATCCGTCCGACGCGACGCCAGCACCTTCCGGCGGAAGAGTCTGAAAAAACAACGTGTAGCTTCCACCCGAATCGGGCTCGTGAGCATCCGCGAAAACGGTGTAGGCGCCGGGGTCGAAGATCCCGGTGATCGTGGCATCGCCGGGCGCGGCGCCGAAATCGGCGCACGCCACCTCGCTGTCTTCGTCGGAGCACGCGCGACGAACATGCACCACGGGTTCGACGTCCTCCGAATGCTCGACGATGCGAACACGCGATCGGCTTGCCAACTGCGCTCGCCACGCGACATCGGCCCCGTTCGCTCCACCCCCACAGGCCGCTTGAACGTCGTTGGCCATGCCGAGTGTCGTCCCCGTTCGCGCCGCACCGTCGAGGAGGGTCGCGGCGCCGCTGCACAGATCGTTGAGCGCAACCACGTCGGTGACCGTGACGGTCATCTTGAACGACCCTGCCTCGTGGCCGTAGCCGTCGACGAAGATGAAATACTTGCCCGGTTCGAGCACGCGTTCGATGCGAGAACGGGTGCGATCGGGGGCATCGTCGTTGCAATCGATCTCGGCAGCGTTGTCGTTGCAATCGTCTTTTCGGATGTAAAGGACCGAATCGAAGTGAGCCTCGACCTCGATGCTCACGCGCTCACGATGGGCCACGTCGAGCTCGTAAACGAGCTCGCGCGAGTCGCTCGGGCTGCACGAACCGGCGTATTCTTGCCGTCCGCGGGTGGTCGATCCGGTGACCACTCCCGGCTCCAGCGGAATCGGAGCCTCGCAGGTTCCGGTCGCCTCGGGCGCCTGCCCGGAGGCGCCGGAACGCGACGCCGTGCCGAGAGGGCCGTCTCCTCCCGTCCAGGTCGCAGTGACCCAGGTCCCCGATCCGGAAACTGCGCCGATGATCAGCGAATAGACGTCGGCGGTCTCGAGACAGACGTGCAACGCGGCCTCGGGCTCCTTGGTCGTGTCGTGAGCGAGCGGAGTGCCCCGTGGGTCGAGCAGCTTCGCGTCGAGATCTCGAATCCCGTCGCCGCCCATCGCGACGATGGTCACGCAGCCCGCCGGAAGCGACAGCGACGCGCGCGCCTCGTGACCTTCCTGGAGCGTTCCCTGCTGCAGTGGTCCGACCTGCGCCATCCCCATGGCCGAGAGCGCGTTGTGCACGGCGACGAACCTCGGGTCCAGCGGGCCCCCGCCTGCCGACGACGACGTGCATGCCGCCGAGAGCAGCGGCATCGCGAGCGCGAGACACGCGACGACCCGCAGGGGATGGGCGCGCGGCCAATGGCTCGGGACGAGACGGCGAGTTGGCGACATCCAGCCGCTGGACATCGGTCGCCGAAACTAGGCCAGCTCGAGCAGCAACCGCTCCGGCTGCTCGAGATACCCGATGACGTCATAGGCGAATGCGGCGCCGACATGGCCATCCACGACGCGATGATCGAACGACAGTGACAGGAGCATCACGTCTCCAATCGCGATCTGGCCATCTCTGACGACAGGTCGCGGCTTCATCTGGTGCACGCCGAGAATGGCGACCTCGGGAAAATTCACGATCGGCGTCGCCAGGAGCCCTCCCTGCGTACCGAGCGAAGTGATCGTGAACGTGGAGCCTTGCAAGTCGTCGAGTCTTGCCTTGCCCGCCCGAGCTTCGCCTGCAAGTCGGTCGATGTCGCGGGCAATGTCGAGGATGCTTTTTTGGTTTGCATCCTTGATCACGGGCACCATCAGTCCGGCCTCCGTCGCGGTGGCGATGCCAATATTGTAGTACTTGCGGAGCACGATCTCCTGGGCGGCCTCGTCGAGCGTGGCGTTGAGCATCGGGTGTCTCTTCAGTGACGCGACCACGGCCTTGACGATGAACGGGAGGAAACTCAGCTTCGCGCCGTGCTGGCGCGCTTCGTCCTTCAGCCGTTCGCGCGTCCTCTTGAGCTCCGTGACGTCGCATTCCTCGACGAAGGTGAAGCTGGCGACTTTCGAGGCGGTAAGAGCCATCTTTTGCGCGATCTTCCGCCTCAGCCCCGCGAGGGCGACACGCTCTTCCGTGGGCTCGGGTGGCCGCCGCAAGAGCTCGGCGTTCGGCGCGCTGGCGCTTCGGGGTGCACCGGGGACGGGGCCGGCGGACGCGGAGGAGGTCGAGACCACATCCCCTCCGAACGCTTCGACGTCCCTGCGCGTGACCCGGCCCTGGGGTCCGCTCGGTCGCACGCGCCGGAGATCGACGTTCATGTCGCGAGCCAGTTTTCGCGTCGCCGGTGTCGCGAGGGGTTTGTCATTGTAGTAGGCGCGAACTTCCGCCAAGAAGGCCTCGCCGGAAGTCTCGACGCCTCCTCCCGAGAACGGCAGCGCGCCGCGAGGGGTTTCGGGGGGGTGTCCCCTCGCGGGGGCCGCGAGCTCTCGCGGGCTGGCCGTCGCCCCGTTGGCGTGGGTTCCGTCCGATGGCGATCCGGGTGCCTCGTCCGAGACTCGAGCGGAGGTGGCGGCCGTAACCGAGGCGCCGGGCGCTGCAACGTCCAGCTCGAAGACGACCAGGACGGAGTGGACCGGGACGATCTCGCCGACGCGCCCGCGCGTCTCCACGACGGTGCCGGCTTTGGGCGCGGTGATCGTCACCGTGGCCTTGTCCGTCATCACCTCGACGATCGCCTGGTCCTCCGTGACGATATCGCCTGCCGCGACCTGCCAGGCGACGATCTCGCCCTCGCTCACGCCTTCTCCGATGTCCGGCAGCTTGAATTCCCAACGTGCCATCGATCGCCGTCCTCTCCGTCGACGCTAAAATCGTGCCGTTTCGATGAGCGTGGGCAGTATCCGGTGAGCCCGGGGCAAGTAGTCCATCTCCAAAGCATACGGGAACGGCGTATCGAGCCCACAAACCCGAGCCGGCGGTGCCTCGAGGTGAATGAACGCATGCTCGTTCACGAGAGCGACGAGCTCGGCGCCGAAGCCGCACGTCTTCGGCGCCTCATGCACGACGACGACCCGGCCCGTCTTCTTGACGCTCGCGACGATCGCCTCGATGTCCACGGGCCATAGCGTCCGCAGGTCGAGAATCTCGCAATCCACGCCCGCATTGGCTGCCTCGGCGGCAGCCGCGATCGCCTCGTAGAGCATGGCGCCCCACGCCAGGAGCGTGACATCCTTGCCGGCCCGAACGATGGAGGCGCTCTGCAGCGACACGGTGTAGTCCTCGTCCGGAACGTCGCTCCGCGCACTCCGGTAGACGCGCTTGGGCTCGAAGAAGACCACCGGATCGGGATCGCGAATGGACGCGAGCAAGAGGCCCTTTGCATCGTAGGGATTCGACGGACAGACCACTTTCAGCCCGGCCACGTGGATGAAGAGCGACTCGGGCGATTGTGAATGATAGGTTCCGCCCCGTATTCCCCCGCCGACCGGCGCGCGTACCACCACCTTCGCCGGATACTCTCCACCGGATCGCCAGCGGAGCTTCGCGAGCTCGCTGACGATTTGATCGTAGGCTGGATAAATGAAATCGGCGAACTGAATCTCGGGGACAGGCAGGAGTCCGTAGAGGGCCATTCCAATTGCCGTCCCGACGATTCCTCCTTCGGAGAGGGGCGTGTCGATGACCCGTTCGTCGCCGAATTCATCCCAGAGACCCTGGGTTACCCGGAAAACGCCCCCTATTTTCCCCACGTCTTCGCCGAGGACGACGACTCGCTCGTCTCGACGCATCTCGTGTCGGAGTGCGTCATTGATTGCTTGCACCATGGTCCTCTGCGTCACGGGCCTGGCCTCCCCCGCTCGTCCTCCATCACCCACTGCAGTCCGCCGTCCCAAGGCCCGGTGGGCATGGTCAGCGCCCCCGCAAAGGTGAACATCGCCTCGCCCGCCCGGTTCGGAGCCGTCCCCCGCGGACACACGCTCTCTGCATGGGCAGGCGCCAGCCTAGCACCGTGGGGCTGTTTCGTGCTGCATGGGACGCACGGCCTCGTTTCAGCTACGATGACCAAATGGCGCGGCGCGCATTCGTACCGCCCCCGACTTTGACCTCCGACGCGGCCTCGCGATCGCACCGGACCAGCGGCGCTCCTCCTGCACGCCCTTCCGCTTCCTCGAAGGGTCTACGTCCGAGCTCAGTCCCCCCGCGCTCGGCGGTCGCGCCCGTCTCCTCTGCGGCTCCGGGGATGTCCGAGCCTCGCCGCCCGGTCCCATCGTCTCCGTCGACCTCCCTCGAGGGTGTCCCGATCGGAGCCTGCGCTCAGCTTCTGGACCGGCTCGCTGCGGCCGACGACTCGGCGTACATCGCGTCCTGGATCGAGGGCGTGGTGGCCGGGCGGACGCGCATCGAGCCCGCGCTTGCCGTCCGGTTGCTGCGTGCCTATCGCGAAATGGGTCGCATCGATCGAGCTCGGGAGATAGCGGCCTCGTTGCCCAGTGCCCCAGGCGCATGGCAGCCCCTCGACGCCGCTCGTGTGGCCATCGAGCGCGCGATGCTTGCGACGATGGACGGCCGTACCGACCATGCGGAGGCCGAGCTTCGACTCGCCGGCCGCAGCCTGGCTGCGGCCGCGAAGACGGCAGGCCTGAGAGAGCAACTGGACCTTCATCTTGCACAGGCACAGCTCGAGCTCAGGCTCGACCGGACGGTCAATGCGGTTCAGGCCCTTCGTCTGGCGGAGCACGTCTCGGAACGGCTGGAGGACGGCGGGTGGCGCGCTCCCGTCGCGATGACGCTTGGCCACTTGGCGATGCGCCTGGCCGATCCGAGAACGGCTGCTCGCCATTATGCCGCGGCTCTCGACCGCGCTCTTGCCCGCGGTCCGATGGCGATGACGGCGCACGCCAATCTGGCCATCGCGCTGGGCAGCATCGGCCGTTTCGACGAAGGACGTCAGCACGCCCTCCTTGCCATCGGAATCGCGCGCGACGTCGCTCCCGGCTGGCGGCACGCGGACGCGTACGATGTCCTGGCCATCGTCGAAGTTGCCGCGGACCGACCTCTCGCTGCTCTAAGCGCGATCGACGAGGCGCTCGTCCTTCTCGGAGACATCGACCATCCCATGCTCCGGTTTCAGCTCTCGGAGCACCGGACCTGGGCGCTCGCGATGCTCGGGCGCATTCAGGGGGCCCGTCAATGGCTCGGCAAGACAGAGAAGCTGCGCGCCGATCTCGGCGTCGTCGAGGAGATCGAGGACCACGATCTCGTCGCGACGCGAGTACGTACTCTCGAAGCGTGCGGCGATCTGCGCGATGCGATGCGTCACGCATCGGAGCATGTCCATCGATTGCCCGAGGCGTTCGTGACGGGTTCGCTCAACCTGGTGGTGGGTCGTTGCGCACTGGCGCTCGGCGACACCGCGGCCGCGTGCGCGGCCGTCGAACGGGCCGCTCTATCCGGGGACAAGCACGGCTGGGTATTTCCGGATCGTCAGGTCTCGCTTGCGCTGTGGCATCTCGCTCGCAAGTGCGGCGACAGCCGGGTCGTTCGCTATGCCGAGCGAACGATTGCGCTCGCACACGCAAGCGCCGCGGCCGATGCGCCCCTGCCGACGCCGCGCCGGTCGTCATCGGCCATCATCGCGGCGGCGCCTTCGTCCGATGTCCTCGAAGAGATATCCGAGCCTTCGGAGGGAGAGACGCTGATATACGTCACGACTCCGCAAGGCGTCGCCCGAGTCCCCTTGCCGGACCTTGCCCGCGCGACCGAGGGTGCGAGGCTGGTGGTGGATACCCTGGCGCACGCGCTTCGCGTGAACGATCGCGAGGTCTCTCTCGAACGACGGCGAGCGCTCGAACCCCTCGTCGTTCAGCTCCTACGCCGGGCGCGAGAAGGCCTGAGCGCCGACGAAATTCTGCGTGCGGCCGGTGGGCCCGGTCCGGAAAGCGCGGATGCCGAGCATCGCGTCCGGGTCCTGATCTCGCGCGTGCGCGACCTATTGGGCGATCCAGCGGCGATCGAGCGAGTGCGAGACGCCGGCGAGCACGGCCGCACGAGGTACCGTCTCGCTGCGAACGTTCAGTTCGCCCTGGTCGAGCCGCTGTTCAGCCCGATCGCGGCCGTCTGAGCGTCGTCCCTTATTGAGCGCGAACTTCGCCGCGATTTCGGCCGGACGCGAGGAGCGCAACGAGCGCGACGGCGGCGCCCGCGACGATCCATTTCGGGGGATAGATCACGTCGGCTGACGGGTCTCGGCCCCCGAGAATCGGAATCCCGTCGACCGCCCAGAACGCCGCATGAGCGACTATGGACGCGAGCACGCTGCCGGTGGCGCCGCGCAGAACCGAGAGCCCCGTGCCGAGGATCAAGGCGCTGGGCATCGCACGGAGGTCGAGGGACGAGCACGCGTAGAGTACGGCGGTCAAGCCAGCCGTGATCGCCGGCGACAGAGACCGGCGCAACCGTTCGAACAGGACCCCTCGGAAGAACAGCTCCCTGACGACCGGTATGATCACGAAAATTCCGAGCACCAGCTCGGTGCGCGAGCTCCGTGCGACGAGCTTCCCCATGCTTTCGAGCTCGACCGCGTCGTACGGCCACTTTCGAAGTACGAGGTCGTCCAACGTGGAGAGGAGTGGACGCAGACCGGCGCCGGCGACCACGGAGGTGAAGAAGTCCGCGAACCCGATGGCCTTCACGGAGAGGGCTTCTCGCACGCTCGAATGGGCGGCATGAACGCGCAATATCAGCCACACGACGATCGAGGTCGCGAGCACCTCGCATGCCGTGATGTTGACGACGTCGGTCAGTCCGCCTGGACGCAATGCATCGGTCGTTCCGATGCACGTCTGCTCGAACAACGACAGGCCGATCGTCCACATGACCGCCGTCAGAGGCGACATGGGTCGATCCGTCTCGTTTGGTCGAGCCGACTTCATCGCCCGCGAAGATGCGCCGGCACGCCGCGCTTGATGACCGTGTCGCGAGCGAACCTGGGGTCCAGCGCGGGAAAGTCGCTCGTGAAATGCAGACCTCGCGTCTCTCGGCGACTGGCGGCGCACTCGACGATCAGCTGAGCGACGATGGCGATGTTGCGAAGCTCGAGCAGGTCGCGCGTCACGAAGTACTTCCAGTAGTACTCAGCGATCTCTTCCTGTAATAGTGCGATCCTCCGCGCGGCGCGTCTGAGTCGCGAGCTCGACCGGACGATGCCGACGTAGTTCCACATGAGCCGCCGCAACTCGTCCCAGTTGTGGGTGATGACGACCGCTTCCTCGCTGGGTACGGCTCCGCCCACCTCCCAGTCCGGAACCTCCGGCCAGGGTCGTCCCCGATCGACCGACCCACCGAGCGCCGCGGCGGCGCGGTGCGCGAAGACGAGCCCTTCGAGCAGCGAGTTGGAAGCGAGACGGTTCGCTCCGTGCAGCCCGGTGCACGCGCACTCTCCGATTGCCCAGAGACCCGGGATCGTCGAACGGCCCTCGAGATCGGTCGTCACGCCTCCACACATGAAATGAGCAGCCGGCACGACGGGAATCGGCTCGGTCGTGATGTCGATCCCCCAGTGAAGACATTCTTCGTAAATATTCGGAAATCGATCCCTCACGAATTCGGGCGACTTCGCCGTGACGTCGAGCAGAACGTGATCGGCGCCGCTCTTCTTCATTTCGAAGTCGATCGCGCGAGCAACGACGTCTCGCGGCGCCAAATCGCCCCGCGGATCGTGATCTCGCATGAACGGCGACCCATCGACCAGGCGGAGGACCGCCCCCTCGCCGCGCATCGCCTCCGTGATGAGGAACCGGCGTGCCTGCGGGTGGTAGAGGCAAGTCGGATGAAACTGGTAGAATTCCATGTTCGCGATTTCGGCGCCCGCGCGGTACGCCATCGCAACGCCGTCGCCCGTCGCGACGTCGGGATTCGTGGTGTAGAGGTAAACCTTGCCTGCGCCCCCCGTCGCCAACACGACGGCACGCGCGAGGATCGTCTGCACCCGGCCACTCGCTTCGTCGAGGACGTACGCGCCGGCGCACACCTCGGGTCCGCCGTACTTCGCCAGCGTGATCAGATCGACGACGGTGTGAAATTCGAGAATCCGGATCCGGGGCGAGCGGGCAATCGCGTCGAGCAGAGCCCGCTCGACCTCTCGTCCCGTCATGTCCGCCGAATGGGCCACGCGTCGTGCGCTGTGCCCCCCCTCCAGGTGCAGGTCGAGGTCGTCGTCCTTCGCGCCGACGGCATGGTCGAAGCGAGCGCCGATGTCGCGCAGCATCCGGATTCGTCCGGGCCCTTCGTTGACGGATACTTCGACGGCCCGCTCGTGGCACAGGCCGGCGCCGGCAGCGATCGTGTCGACCGTGTGGGCCTCGAACGAATCCGCGGCGCTCAAAACGGCCGCGATGCCGCCCTGAGCGTACTTGGTGTTCGATTCGTCCGCACTGCGCTTGGTGACGATCAGCACGTCGCCATGCGCCGCTGCCTCCAGCGCAAACGTCAATCCAGCGACGCCGCTGCCGATGACGAGGTAGTCGGCGTAAATGGCCACCCGGCCGACGTTAGCGCCCTTGCGTCGGGTTGACACGTGCGCTCTCTCCTCCTATCGATTTCTCGCTCTCGATGCAGCTCGATTCCTCGTTCGCAGGACATCGCCGCTTTCTCGAAGGGAGCGCGCCGTGAAGATTCTCGTCGCAGTCAAACGGGTGGCCGATCCGGACAACCTGAACAAGATCAAGCTGTCGGGCCAAGGTGCAGTCGACGTCTCGGCACTCGAGCCGAAAGCAAATCCCTACGACGAATATGCGCTCGAGACGGCCCTGCGGCTCACCGAGAACGGCACCAACCCGAAGCAGCGACTAGGTGAGGTCACGGTCGTGACGCTCGCGCCGAAGACATCCGAGCAAATGCTGCGCGCCATGCTGGGAACGGGGGCCGATCGCGCAATCCGTGTCGATGCCGCCGACGACGAGCTCGACGGGGGGCTCGTTGCGCGAGCGCTGAAGGCCATCGTCGATTCGGAAAAGCCCGACCTGGTTCTGCTCGGCTATCAGCAGACCGAGCACGAATCGTGTGAAGTCGGCGCAATGCTGGCGGAGCAGCTCGGCTGGCCGCAAGCGACCTTCGCGGGCAGTATCAAGAGCGAGGCGGACAAGGCGCTCGTCGTGGGACGCGAGGTCGACGGCGCGACGGCTTTCGTGCGCCTCTCGCTGCCGGGAGTGGTGACGGTGATCGACAAGATCGTCCACCCGAAAAGCGTGCAATCGAGCACCACGCCCCCGACGCACGCCTACCAGGATGGTGTCCGGTTCGCCGCGCTCATGGCGATCATGGCGGCCAAAAAGAAGCCTCTCATCGAGACCAAGCTCAGCGATCTCGTGCCGGAGCCGTCCAAGCGGGCGCTGAGGGTGCGCTACACGAGGGCGGTACTGGCGCCGGCGCGGAGCGCGGGTGTGAAGGTGAAGACCGTGAAGGAGCTCGTGGCAAAGCTCCGGACTGAAGCCAAGGTGCTTTGAGATGAGCCGCACTCTCGTCGTCGCAGAGCTTCAGGGCGAGGTCGTACGGAATGCTACGTATAGCGCAATTACGCTGGCAAAGCGGCTCAATGGTCCGTTCGCGATTGTCGCATTCGGGTCGCGATCGAGGGCCGCCGCCGAGGCCTTGGTGAGCTACGGCGCGGAGAAAGTCCTGATTGTGGACGACGCTGCCGTGGACCAGTACGTCTGCGAACGTTACGCACCGAGCATCGCCACGATCACGCGCAACGGCGGCTTCGACACCGTTGTCGTCACGGCCACCGCATTCGGCAAGGACCTGGCACCGAGACTCGCCGCGAGGCTCGACGCCGGGTACGCGGCCGACATCAGCGCGGTCGAGGTCACCGATGGCAAACGCACGTATTGCAGGCCCATCTATGCGGGAAACGCCTACGCATGGCTCGAGATCGACTCACCGATTCATGTGGTCAGCGTGCGTCAAACGGAGTTTGCGCCGGCCCAGCCGTCCGGAGCCAAGAGCACGGTCGACGTGGTCCCTCTCGCGCCTTCCGAGCCGGCGGGAGCGCGCATCGAGTTCATCCGCGCCGAGGTTGGCAAGAGCGAGCGCCCGGACCTGGGAGAGGCGCGCGTCGTCGTTTCCGGCGGCCGGGCGCTGAAGGAGCAGTTTTCGCAGGTGCTCGAGCCGCTAGCCGATGCGCTGGGAGCTGCAATCGGTGCGAGCCGCGCCGCGTGCGATGCCGGCTTCGCGCCGCCGGAACTGCAGGTCGGCCAGACCGGGCGCACCGTGGCGCCGCAGCTCTACTTCGCGATCGGAATCTCGGGAGCCATCCAGCACATCGCAGGAATGAAGGGGTCGAAGGTCATCGTGGCGATCAACAAGGACCCGGACGCCCCGATCTTCCAAATCGCCGACTACGGGCTCGTGCAGGACCTCTTCGTGGCGGTCCCCGAGCTCGTCAAAGAGCTGCGAGGGTGACCCTCGTTGGACGTCGGGGGAACGCCTCGCCGGTACTCTCGCATTCTGCTCCTGCGCGTTGTAAGCGCTCTCAGTCGTGAGTTACCTCGTCCTCGCCCGCAAATACCGGCCTCAAAGCTTCGAGGATCTCGTCGGTCAGGACCATGTCACGCGCACTCTTGCGAACGCCATCGGGACCGGTCGGATAGCGCATGCCTTTCTCTTCACCGGGGTCCGCGGGGTCGGCAAGACGACCAGCGCACGGCTGCTCGCCAAGTGCCTGAATTGCGTCGGAGCCGACGGCCGAAGCCGGGAGCCGACGGCCACGCCCTGCAACGTGTGTTCGCCATGCTGCGAAATTGCACTGGGGCAAGACCTGGACGTCCAGGAGATCGACGGAGCAAGCTACAACGGCGTCGACGAAGTCCGCCGCTTGCAAGAGGGAATCAGCTTCAGGCCCGCGCGTGACCGCTTCAAGATCTACGTCGTGGACGAGGTCCACATGCTCTCGACGGCCGCGTGGAACGCGCTTCTCAAAACGCTCGAAGAGCCGCCCGCGCACGTGAAATTCATCTTCGCCACCACCGAGGCGCACAAGGTACCGATCACGATTCTGTCCCGGTGCCAGCGCTACGACTTCAAGCTGATCCCCACTCAGTCGATCGCCCGTCGCCTCGGCGAGGTCTTGGCGCTCGAAGGCATCGAGTACGAGACGGCGGCCGCTCAGGTGCTGGCCCGCGAGGCGGCCGGCTCGATGCGGGACGCAATGAGCATGCTCGACCAGGTGATCGCATTCGGTGGGAACAAGCTGACCGCCGCCGACGTCGCTCGAGTGCTCGGCGTCGCCGATCGAAAGATCCTCCACGACTTGACTACTGCCCTCGTCGAAGGAGACGCCCTCGGTTGCATCGGGGTCGTGCAGCGCGTCGCGGAGCAGGGATTCGACTTGACCCAGGTGGCCAGAGACACGCTCAGGCAATTGCGCAATCTGGTCGTTGCCAAGGTCTCCTCCACTTCCTCGACCGCCGAGGCCCCATCGATCAGCGAGCTCCTCGACCTGGCGGACGACGAAACGCGAGACGTCGTCGTGCTGGCGAAACGGGCGGAGGCCGACGATCTTTCACGGCTGTTTCAAGGATTTTCACGCGCCTACGACGACATCGTCCGCAGTGGACAGCCCCGCATGGTCCTCGAGATGGCGCTCGTGCGTCTGGCACGACGGCCGCCCCTCTTGCCGCTCGACGATCTGCTGGCGCGGGTTGGTGACCTCGAGCGCCGGTTGAATGCGGCCCCCCCTGCGGGGCCTTCGCCTCGAGGCGGGGGGGGGGGCGGCAAGGTCGGAGCACGTGCCGTGCCGGCCGGGCCTCCACACGCATCGTCAGGGCAGGCGGTCGTGGCATCGCCTCAACCGCTCGACGAGATCCCGGCACGGCCTCGAGGTGCGCTCGCGCTGGCCGGGCTTGCCCCTCCGTCCTCGGTCGGGGTGCCCAGCGCGGCGCAGTCGGTCGATCCCGTCAAGCGAGTCGTCGTACCGATGCGTCCAGCGGTCTCGACCCCGGCGAGCCTGCCGAAGACCGCCGATGCGGCCGACGATTGGCGCGCGATCGTCGAGCGCCTCCGAATCGCGCACCCCGCCAGCGGAGCGCTCTTCGAGCACGGAGTTCCACTGGAGGTGTGTGCGACGCGTGTCGTCGTGGGATTCGCGGCCGACGCGCCATTCCTGGCGGCGCGCGCGACGGCGCCCGAAGCCCTCGATGCGCTTCGGGCGGCGGCACTTGCGCACTTCGGGGTACCGCCCGCGATCGTCGTCGATACGTCCACGAAAGGACCGGGAGGTGCGCGTTCCCTTGCCGCGATCGACGCCGAACGGCGCCGCGCGGAAGATGCGCAGGCCCGAGCGGCGGTGGAAGCCCACCCGATCGTTCGTGAGGCCATGCGTCTGTTCGACGCGCAGCTGCGGGACGTTAGGCTGCCGCGGGGCGAAGGATAGGCTAAGAAATCGGTATGCAATTCCGCGGCGGGATGGGTGAGCTCATGCGACAAGCGGCACGCATGCAGCGAAAGATCGATCAGGCAAAAGTAGAGCTCAACGACCGCGAGCTGACGGTCGAAGGTCTGGGCGGGAAGGTGAAGATCGTCGTCACGCTCGGGCGGAACGTGAAGCGCATTCAGGTCGACAAAGAGCTGCTTCGGACCGAAGACATCGATCTCGTCCTCGACGGCGTGTGCGCTGCGCTCAACCAGGGCATCGAACAAGCCGACAAGCAGATGGAAATGGAGCTGGATCGGATTACGGGCGGCGTGAAAATACCGGGGGTCGTCTGAACGACACATTCCGTCGGACCGTCAAGCTGCTGTCGCGCCTGCCCGGCGTCGGGGAGAAGACCGCGCAGCGCTACGTGCTCTGGCTACTCACGGCCGACGAGTCGATCGCCCGAACCGTGGGCGATGCATTGCGGTCCTTGCGCGACGCGCTCGGACCGTGCACGTACTGCGGCAACATCGCGGAGATTCGGGAAGGACAGGCAGTGTGTAGCATCTGTCTCGACTCGAAGCGCGACGCGAAAATCCTCTGCGTCGTCGCCCGAGTGCACGACCTGATGGCAATCGAGCGAGCGGGTTCGATGCGCGGACGGTATTTCGTTCTCGGCAAGCTGCTTTCGCCGCTCGAGGGGGTGGGCCCCGAAGACCTCCCGATCGGGCGGCTTCTCGACCGCATCCGCAACGATGGCGTTGCCGAGGTCATCGTCGCGACGCCTCCCAGTGTCGACGGTGAGGCCACCGCGCTCCTGCTGAAACACGAGATCGCGCCCCTGGGTGTCACCATGACGCGCATTGCGAGCGGAGTTCCTCACGGCGGCGATCTCGAGTTCGCCGATCCGATTACGATGGGCCGCGCGCTCGCGGGCCGTCGTGCGCTATAAGTCTGTCGATGCACGACGGCGATCCGGTCGAAAGGGCTCCGGCCGCGATCGGCCCCTATTCCCCCGCGAGGCGCGCCGGCGACCTCCTCTTCGTCAGCGGACAGATCCCGCTCGACCCGGCCACGGGTCAGCTCGTCTCGGCGGAGGTCTCGGCTCAGACCGAGCGCGTCCTGAAGAATCTCGGTGCGGTGCTCGCAAGGGAAGGGGCGAGTTTCTCCGACGTCGTCCGAACGACGATCTACGTGACCGATCTCGCGCATTTCGGGCTCGTAAACGACATCTACGGCCGCTACTTCCGGCCGCCGTACCCAGCCCGAGCGACCGTCCAGGTGTCCGGGCTCCCGCGCGGCGCGCTGGTCGAGATCGATGCCGTCGCCTTCATGCCAGATCGGCATTGAGCTGGAGTAGTGCCTGCTGCACGCGCTGGCGGGCGTCGACGGAATTCGGGTCGATCGGTCTTCCGAGTGCGACGTCGACGCGTGTGAACGGCCAAGCCAGCACGTAGCGGTCCCATGTCCGTGGGAGGACGAGCCCGCTACGAACGGCCCCGGCGATCGGAACCACGACGCCGCCAGTTGCTCGAGCGGCGACAAGGGCTCCTTTCTTGACCGATCCCAGGGGTCCACGCGGGCCGTCGACTGCGAACGCCGCGTCCGCGCGCTCGCGCCGCATGACCCGGACGAGCGCAGCCAGCCCGCGGGCACCCCCGCGCGAGCTCGAGCCACGCACGACCAGCAATCCCTGCAGAGACAGAGCTCGCGCCCCGATGTCGCCATCGCGCGACCAGCTC
>DASPUY010000067.1:0-19905 GCA_035622655.1 Polyangiaceae bacterium | reverse complement strand
AGATCTACCGGGGGGGTCCACCGTTGCATGCTCGTACCTCCGGGATGGCACGAGATCACGGTCGACCTGTGGTTGTCGATCCCCTTTCTGAAAAGTCTTTTGTTGTCCAATACTTCAACGTGATCGGTGCTCTAGGAGTACTTCGGGCGCAGCAGGCCTGCGAGCCCGCGGGCCTGTTCGGCCTTCCGGTGCATTTTTGACACGAGTGCGCCGCCGTACGACGGCCCCGCACCCGCGCGCCCAGGCGCCGGCTTCTCGCGAGCGAAGCGATCCGGCACTCCATCACGATGGGGTGATACGATTCTCCGATCGAGGTTGGGGGATCTCGCCTGCAAACGGAGGGATATCGTGCAATGGGGAATTGAGTGTTTTCGGTCCACGGATCGGACGGCGTGCAACCGGCAGCGAGCGTTCACGCTCATCGAGCTCATGATCGTGGTCGCAATCGTCGGCGTCCTGGCCGTTCTCGCGGTCTACGGTGTACGAAAATATCTGGCGAATGCAAAGAGCGCGGAGGCGCGCAATTCGCTCGGTCAGATTGCCAAGGACGCGGCGACCGCAGTCGAACGTGAGAAGGGAATGACCGCCATCCTCGGCTCCGGTACCCTGTCGGCGCCGCTCCGAGCCTTCTGCGGAACCGCCGCCAATACGGTGCCCACGCAGATGTCGGCGGTCCAAGGCAAGAAGTACCAGTCGCAAAAAACGGACTGGGGGAGCGCGGATACGCCTTTGACCGGGTGGCAGTGCCTCAAATTTTCGCTCGAAGAGCCCCAGTATTACGAATACGAGTACACTGCCACCAACACATCGCCGAACACCGGCGGGTTCACCGCCAACGCGCACGGCGATCTGAACGGGGACGGCGTCCTGTCGACCTTCATGGTCCAGGGGAGCGCGCAGAACGGAGTCATTGCGATCTCTCCGAACATTCAGGAAACCAACCCCGAAGAATAGTGCGTCATTGGAGCCCGCTCGGAGCCAGGCCGATGTGCTCCACCACGACCGTGTGCAGGTCATCCTTCTGTGTGCTCTTCGTGCTCGCGGGTTGTCCGGGCACGGAGTCGATGCAGGCGTTCACCCCCCAGCGCGCGCCTGCGTCCGCGCCCGCGGCAGCGATTTTCAACGTTTCCGGCGAGCACGAGCGGACCCTCGAGGAGGCGCTCGAGCGGAGCGTGAACGATCAGGAGCGGGACGACTGCGAGGACTACCGGGGGACGCTGTCGGGCAAAGAGCACGCGCCCTCTGCGCATGAGGCCGAGCAGCACGCCGAATCGTCCGTGCAGACGCTCCCGACGGGGCTGCACCAGAGCATGCTGCCCCCGTCGGTGCAGCCTTCGCCGACGCATTGCGCGGACGTCCCGCCGTCACAAAGGAGGCCCACGCACTGGCCCCCGCCCGCGCACCCTTCGCCGGCGCAGCCTCCGAAGCCATCGGGCTGATTGTCCTGACAGTCAGCCCCCGCGCACTCGCCTCCGCTGGAGCACCCCTCTCCCTCGCATCGCAGCGGCGGACACGGGGCAGGAACGACCGTGTAAGTGCTCGCCATCTTGCTCGGCGATGCGTGAACGTATGGGATGGAAACGGACCACCCCGAGGAGGGCAGAGCCGACTTGAGGACCCAGACGTCGTAGACGACGTAATTCCTGAAGTCGACCTCACAGTGATCGCTGTCGACCAAGTCCGAGAACGTGTGACCCATCGGCATCGGGCCCATCATACTGACCTCCTCGTCCTGCTCCAGGAACGC
Organism: Polyangiaceae bacterium; assembly: GCA_035622655.1. Lineage (GTDB taxonomy): Bacteria > Myxococcota_A > Polyangia > Polyangiales > Polyangiaceae > Palsa-1150. Next base: position 18,158 of record DASPUY010000067.1, on the reverse strand, counting down.
GAGGGGAACCGTCGCGCTCACAGACGCCGAATAGTAACAGGGGAGGACTTCGACCCCGATCGACGTGACGGATGCGCCATTGAAGGCGGGAGTGTCTCGACACGAATCCGGGCTGATGCCAACCGTGATGAGATTGTTCTGACCGCTCGTGCCGGCGCCGTTGAACGGGATCGTCGCCACGGTGCCCGGGCCGAAGCGCCCTGGCCGATGGGAATCAGGCATCCATTCCATCGGCACGAGCGAGACGCTGATGGGCCCCGATGACGAGCTCTTGACGGGCCCGCAGTCTGCCGCCCGCGCTTCGTTGCCGACGGGGCGGTCGTCGACGTCGGTCCTTCGTCGCATCTGCGCTTTGTCCAGATGGGAGACGCCGACGAGAGTCATGATCGCATCGAGCTCGCGAGCGGAAGGATTGACGTGCGCGTCCCGAAGCTCGGGGCCGGGAGCGAGCTTCGTGTCGTCACGCAAGGTGTGACCGTCGTCGTCCACGGGACGCGTTTTTCCGTCGAGCAACCCGCCGTGGACTCCGCCGGGCATGCGAGAACGCGGGTGTCGGTGGCCGAAGGACGGGTGGCGGTCTACGCGGCGGGCAAGGAGCAGTTCTTGACCGCGGGCGACGTTTGGTTCGACGCCGACGCCTCGGCGACGCCGACGGAACCGCCCGCCCGGGCCGGCGCACACGAGACTTCGAGCAGCCTGGCCATCGACAACGGTCTGCTCTCGGAGGCCATGAGTGTGCGCCGTTCGCACCAGGCGGAGCGTTCGCTCGCGCTGCTCGACGAGCTCATCGGGAAGTACCCCGACTCTCCCGCTCGGGGAAACGGCGCGCGTCGAACGCCTGCGCGCGCTCGCCGATCTCGGGGCGACGGGAAGGCTCGCGCGCGAGGCGGAGGGCTACCTCGCGCGGTACCCGGACGGATTCGCGAGGCGCGAAGCGCGACAGCTTCTCGCGAAGGCGAAGGGCAAGCATTGAGCGTGCTCGGGGACATCCGCCTGCTCCCGATGCCGCGGCGTCGCCGGGCTCCGACGAGCCGGGCGGTGAAATACGGCCCGAGACGCCCGGAGCCGACTCCGAACCGACCGAACCAGACGCCGCAGATGAAAGTTCTTCCGAGCCGGGAGCTCCTGCCCCGGCGCCTCCGGGGCCGGCCCCTTGTGTCGATGGCTCGGCGATGTGCATGCCGGCACCGCCCATCACGCCGTCCCCGGGCGATACCGAATAGGTCGCGTCCTCGCAAACCGTTGCTCCACTCCCGCGTCCGCCGGCCGGTGTCGACGCGTGCACCGCTCGCAGCCTGCGAAACGACGCTGCGGCCACTACCTCATGGAACCCTTCATCGGAGCCCGTGCGCCATGCCGCGATGGTCTGCCGTTTCGTGCAAGGACTGCGAAACGCGATGTACTGCGAACGCGACGAACTACACCAACGTGTGCCTCGAGGGTTGGCGGTCGATTCGGCGCCGCCTGCGTCTGCCGTCTCGTGACCAGCTTCACGTCGAGGAGCGCCAGGTCTGGATCATCGAGCGGCGATGCCCCGTCTGCTGGCGTGCGTACATGGAACGCGGCGGCTATACGATGACCCGATCGCTGCGTCGCCGCCCCGCCGAGCCCGAGCACACGCCCGCCCAGTGATTCGCCTCGCTGATTCGCGTCAGGGCCCCAGCCCGGATCGCGTCGTTCGCTCGAGAGCGGATGGATCGTCGCCCTCGATCGGCCACGGGGCCTCGCCGCCGTTCGTGTGCCCGAGCCCTTGCCGGTCGACGTGCTCGGCCTGCCTTCGCAGCGAGGCATCCGCGATCGCGCCGCGCAACGTGGCGCTCTGGTCGGCGGCAATCCGGTCGATCGCCGGTCGTCGCTCGTCCGGTACCTGATCCCGCAGGTGCGTCAGCAGCGCGCAGAGCCTCCTCTCGATCTGCACCGCGCCTGCACCGTATTGCCGGATCTCGGTGAGCGCGAGATCGAGGTAATCTTCCCAGGAAGGAGCGACGTACGAGACGCGGGGGATCTCTCGCGCATCGAAGAGCATCCCCACGTCGAGGTCCGAGTTGCCGATGCGCAGCAGTATCGCTTCGATCTGGTCGAGCGCGTGCACGGCCGTCGTCGGGTCGTTCACCGCGAGCGACAGCGCGCGGATCGCGATATCGACGAGCAATCGGATGGCCTGCTTGGGGCCCTGCTCGAGTGTGCGATCGCGGTCGAGCATGATCGCCGCCCGCAGCGCTTTCTCCGGGACGCGGACGCCGGCTTCATGGACCATGGCGAGAGGAACGCCACTGGTCACGGCATCGCCGAGGGCCAGGGGGACGCGAATGAACGTGTCTGAAGCGACTGCCAGCTCGACGAGGCGCGGCAAATCGAGTCCGACCACGTAGCGCGGCTTTCCGGCGTGACGCAGCACCTGCGTCTCTGTTCCCGCAGCGGGCGCCCCCCGTCCAAGCCGACGCGCAACGGCTTCGACGGGGCCGGCGTACGGTGAGTACACCCGGTCGAGCTGGCTCCATCCGAGATCGCCGATCATCTCGAGCACGTCCGTGATCGCCAATCCCGAGAAAACGCGGACCAGCCGAAGGAGGAGGTAGACGCTGGCGAGCAGCCATCCGAACCCGACCCAGAGGACCACCGCCGGAGTGCCCCCTCCCTGCACCGCCCCCACGCCGCGCAGCGCCATGAGCGAGTAGAGGAACGTGCCGGTGAAGACGCCGCCCGCGTGAGCGAGCGTACGATTGCGAGCGAGCATCGGCAGAAGGTGCGGCGAGTAGGCGGTGGTGCTGAACTGAAGCATCAAGAAGAGCAGCGAGAAGACGATGCCCGTGAACGCCATCATCCCCGAGGAGACGGACGAGAGGAACGTCGTGACCTGATCGCGCTGCAGGTCGGGGTTGGCCCATGCCCAGACCCCGTGGTGCAGCAGCGGAACCGCAAAGCCGAGGAACAAGGCAACGACGACGTAGACTGCGGCGGTCACCGTCTCGAGGTGGCCCGCCGGCGCCATGGTGGGCATCATCGCGCTCTTCCGTTGCGCCTTCCACATCGCGCGGAACGTTTGGCTCCCGGGTCTCGACGTCAAGCGCGCGAGGGGCCGCAAAGCGAGCTCCGCGGCTCGCCCTGTGCGGGAGGTCACATCGGTCCGCTTGTGCAGCAGATCTCGTCGGAGTAGGCGCAGGCGTCGGGCGGCCCCTGTCCTCCGTCGGCGCAACCGCTGCCCGCGGCGAAGCACTCTCCACCTGCGTCGGTGCAGGCGGGCAACGTGTCCGCGGATGCGACGCAATAACCGCAAGACCCTGCTCGACAACAGGCAAACGAGCTGCCGACGACGATGGCCGGACACGCGCACGTCTGGAGCGCGGGGATGCCCTCCAGGTCGGCATCGAGAATCGCGTCGTACGGGCCCAGCGCGCCAGCGTTGATCGATCCCAGTCCGACGCAACTGACGCAAGCGTTGGCGGGACAGGCGCTCACCTGGGGCACCAGGATGCACTGATCGTCGTTCACGCATGATTGGTCGTACGTCGCTGCGAGAAGGACCGTGCAAAACGCGGCATCCGCGCCCGAGCCTTCCTCGGTGGCGTCGCTGGAGGAAGCGTCGAGCCCGCTCTCCGTCGACGCATCCATGGCTTGCGAGGCGGTGGACGACGAGGCGTCCACGGCGACGGCCGTGGACGGCGAGCCGGTGCACCCGGTCGCGAGAACAACGATTGCCGCCGCTACGACACTTCGCATCTGGCCAGACCGTCTGACCCGCGTCGACGTGCAGCACGGGACGATCGCCCCGCTTCGAATCGACCCGGGACTCCAATGCAACGTTACTCCGAAGTCGGGACGGCTCCTAGCCCGATGTCTCGACCTTCCCGGCGACGGATGACGAACGGGATCGATCACGGTAGCGTTTCGGCCGCCGCCGAGGGCCCCACATGGATCGCTACGGAGTCGCAGGACCTTCGCTGAAGTCGCTCCGCACACTTCGACCGCACGACACGGCGCACGTGCCCGTGTACCACAACCTCGTGGCCCACTTGTGCGGGGTCGCCCAACGCCACTACGACGCGACGGCGGCGCATGTCTGTGCGGTGCTCTCGTGCTGGGCTTACGCGGACGCGGACGTCGTCGCCACGATGATGGTCCGCATGGGCCTCGAACGAAACCTGACCCGCTACGTAGCGCTCATCAACGATGCGATGCTCGTCTCGTCGAAGGCGTACTACGTCCAGAGCCGGTGCGGGCGCGTCGGTTTCCTCGTCTATCGGGGAACCGAGCCGTTCAATCTGCTCAGCTGGGCGACCGACGCCAACGTGTCGCCGATCGCGATTCCGGTGCCCGGCCCGGGAGAGCGGCCCGGACACCCGCTGCGGCTCGCCAGGGGCGAGAGCGGCGGCGGGCGCGAGAAGAACGGCCGTCAGCCGCTCGTTCACAACGGCTTTTACATCAACCAGCGCGCGACCTGGTTCGACGTCGAATCGACCCTGGTCGAGGCTCTGCAGGGCCGATCCGTCGTCGCGAACGTCGAGCGGCGATCCGTGGTCGCCGATCCAGCATCGGCCGAAGAAACGATCGTGGCTCCGACGAACGCGCTCGAAGCCTTGTTCGTCACCGGTCACAGTTTGGGCGGCGCGATGGCCGCCATCGCCGCTTTTCGCCTTGCACACGATCACGACAATCCCATGGCGCGAAGCATCGTCGACAAGATCCGTGGCGTGTACACCTTTGGGCAGCCGATGATCGGCAACGACGTGTGGGCGCGTTCGCTCGACGGAAACCCCCAGTATGCTCTGCTTACCCGTGGCCTCTTCCGGCACGTCTACAACGACGATCCGGTCCCCTCCCTCCCACCGGTGGAGGCCGGCACCTTCACGCATACCGGTGTGGAGTACCGCACTCCGGTGGACCTGCCGGTCCAACCCTACTGGGTCTCCCAGCCCCCGGAAAGTCGCGCACGCCCATGAAGGTCGGCCAGCTGAGCGGATCGCTGTTGGCGTTCATCGAACGCCAGATACCCGGGCAGTGGCTTTTTCACCTTCCCTTCTTCAAGCACCAGTATTCCATTTACGATCACCTCCCGGCGAACTACGTGCTCGCGAGCACCCCGCTGGGGAAACAGAATGAGTTCGGGGATTTTTGATCGCCCCATCGTCGGCGTCGACTTCGCGAAGCTCGCGCGTCAGGGGGACGGCGGTCGGGACCTGGTGGGATTTGTGCCGTGAGTTTCCGCCCACGTCATGAGCCTGCACACAGGCACACAGGTCGTGACCTGGACGGAGCGCCGCAATTGTCGTCTAATCGAGCGCCATCGTGATGACGAACGTGCGCGCTGCAACGCGCGGGTTGCTTGCCTCCTTGGTCCTGTTCGCGAGCGGAGGGGTCGTGCTCGCATGCACCGGGCTGCTGGGCAATTTCACCGAGGGCACCCAACCCACGGACGGATCGGTCATCGAGCCGGCCGGCGACACCGGCACCACCGTTGCAAACGACGCGGGGTCGTCACAGGCGGATGCCGCGACCGACGCACCTGCGGTCGACGCCACGACCGACGGAGGAAAGAGCGACGGCTCGGCATCGGCGCCGCTCTGTGCACAGACGCCCGACGACGCCGGCACGGCCCCGGTGCTCCTCGCCTCCGGGCAGAGCGACCCTGAAGGAATCGTGGTCGACGCGGTGAACGTCTACTGGGTGAACGCGGGCACGGGCACGGTGGTGAGCTGCCCGCTCGCCGGCTGCCCCGACGCTGGGCCCACGATCCTCGCCAGCGGCCAGTCTTCGCCCAACCGCCTCGTCGTCGACCTCACGAACGTTTACTGGACCAACGTTTTCACGAGCGTCCAGAAGTGCCCCATCACGGGCTGCGGTACGTCGGCCCCGACGGTCTACGCCGCGGGGTCCACGAAGGCGGCCGGACTCGCCATCGATCTGACGACCATCTACTGGACCGAGCTGCAGGACGGCGTCATCGCTTCGTGCCCACTCGCCGGCTGCACGACGAAGAACGTCCTTTATGCCGGGCCGGACGGACCGACGTACGGCATCGCGGTCGACTCCGCCAACGTCTACTGGCTGAACGTCGACACGGGCACGCTCGAAAAGATGCCTCTCACGGGCGTCCCGGAGGGGGGCGCACCCACCGTCCTCGCCACGACCGACGCCGGCGTCGCGTTCCTCGCCACCGACACCTCGAACGCTTACTTCACGAACGAATACGGTATGACCGGCCAGGTCTCGCGCGCGCCGCTCACGGGGGAGCCAGACGGAGGCGTTCCCAGCGTGGTCGCGTCGAACCAGGTGTACCTCGACGACATCATCGTGGACCCGCTCTGTCAGACCCTCTACTGGTCACAAAGGGGGGTTCAGGTCGACGGGGGAGGCGACCCGCAGGGCACCGTCTACCGGTGCGACACGCTCCTGTGCAACAACAACCCCATCCCCTTCGCGTCAAACCAAAACGGGCCGTGGGGCTTGGCACAGGACACCACCTATGTGTACTGGACCGACTACTACGGTGGTACGGTCTGGAAGAAGCACAAGTAGCCGCTCGATCGAGCGTCACGAGCCACGCCCGCTGCGGGGAGAGGCTGGAGTCATGAACGTGCGCGGCCGGTTTCGGCAGACCCACGCGAAAGTCGCCGCGCACGCCGACGGCTCGCTTCGGCTCGCCGTCGTGGCAGACACTCACTCAGCGCTTCACCCGGCGACCACGACGCATCTGGCCGCGCTTCGCCCCGACACGATTCTGCACGCCGGCGACATCGGCGATCGGACCGTACTCGGTTCGCTCCGACGCATTGCCCCGGTGTTCGCCGTTCGCGGAAATATCGACGGCCGCGCCCGGGACCTTCCCGACGCCGCCATCCTCGACATCGTCTCGGGCGGCGCCCCCGTTCTGCGCATCCTGCTCCTGCACATCGCCGTCGACGGGACAAAATTGCGAGCGGACGCCGCGCGTCTCGCGCATTCGCACTCGGCATCGCTCGTCGTGTGCGGCCACTCGCATATCCCACTCATCGCGAGAGACGGCGACATCGCGGTGTTCAACCCCGGGTCAGCCGGGCCCCGGCGGTTCGCGCTGCCCGTCGTCTTCGGCACGATCGACGTGTCGCACCTCGCCGTTCACTTGGCGCATTTTGCATGCGAGAGCGGTCGCCCGTGGAATCCAGCGTCGCGTACCGCGGCGTCGTGACGCGGGCGTCACGGGGCCCCGGCCCGGCAGGTGTCACGGAATCGCGGGGTCAGGACGATTCCGGCTCGAGCGATCGGGAGCGGCGTTCGCGACGTGCGAGAGGAGCAGCTCACGGGGTATCCTGATGGAGCCGCGAGTGCTCGATGACCCACGACGAGTATCTCCCCGGTCAGTTTCTGCCCGGCACCGTGTATCGGATCGTTCGCCTCATCGGCCGCGGAGGCTCGGGGCGGGTCTACGAGGTCGAGGATTCGACCGCTGAAAAGCGTTACGCCCTCAAGACGATCGCCGATCCCGACGCCGACGTCCGGGAGCTGTCCAATCGCCTGATGCGCGAGTCGCAGATTCTGGCCAAGATCTCGGATCCGAGGGTCGTCGGTGTCTATACCGGCGGCGTGCTCACCGACGGGCGTTGCTTCTACGTCATGGAGCTGCTGGGAGAGCCGCTCCGAACCAGCCTTCGCCAGAAGGGGAAGCTCGATCTCGGATTCGTGCTGCCGGTGGGCATCCAGCTCGGCGAAGCCCTGGCAAGCATGCACGCCGTCGGCATCGTGCATCGCGACGTGAAACCCGACAACGTCTTCGTTGCCTCCGGGGCGCCGGGACCCGCCTCTGCGAAGCTCTTGCTGGACCTCGGCGTCGCGAGCGCAGCGGAGGGCAAGGGACCGAGCACCGTATCCGGGTACGGCACGTTCGGATACGCGTCGCCCGAGCAACTGCGCGGCGAGCCCGCCAGTCCATGCATGGATATCTGGTCGCTCGGCTGCGTCCTCTTTCAGGCCCTGTCTGGGCGGCTGCCGTTCGAGGTGTCGTCGGACTGGCGCACCTATGTGGATGGTGTCCTCGGATCGACGCCGGCTCCGAGGCTTTCGGAGGCGTGTCCGGACGTCCCCGCGGAGCTGGTGGCCCTTCTCGCGCGAATGCTCCGAAAGGATTCGTCGCGCAGGCTGCCGCGGGCCGAAATGGTGAGCGCAACGCTGCGCCGCATCGGGCTCCGGCGCAGCAGCCCGCCTCCCGCAGGGCCGGTCGATCTCGATCCTGCGGTCGAAACCCTGCTGAAAGCGACGTCGCCCCCGCCCGCGAGCCCGGCGCAAGCGCGGACGGAAGGCACCCCGACACGCCCATTGCGCGTCGCCGACGTGGTGGAGGCACCGACCGAAGGCACCCCGACGCGCCCGTTGCACGTCGCCGACGTCATGGAGGCAGCCGATGGGACGCCGACGCGGCCTCTGCACATCGCCGACGTCATCGCGGCGACCACGGACGCAACCCCGACAAGACCTCTACACATCGCAGACATCATGCAGGCCCAGACCGAGGGGACCCCGACACGCCCATTGCATGTGGCCGATCTCACGGAGAGCTCGACGGATCGGGACCTGACGGTCCCGAGGAATTTCTTCAACACGAAGGCCGGTCGCGTGGAGCTCGGGCCAGCCGCGCAGGCGCCGGCAGAACCCGCAGCGGTCGAGGCACCGCCGGAGGCGGCCGCACCCATCGCGACTCCCTCGCGGCCCGTGGACGTCGATCCGCCGGACGAGACACTGGTGGGAGCGACGCTGACGATGGCTCCAAACGTCAGCCCGGACGGGGACGCCCTGACGGCACGGGACGAGACCGCGCCGACCCTACCCATCGCACCTGCCCAGCCCGCCCAGCCGCCTGCCCAGCCGCCGACAGCTCCCGCCGCGCCACTGGAGCAAGCCGCGTCGATGGCCATTCCCTCGCTGGCGCACATCGATCCGCCCGAAGAAACGCTCGTGGGAACGATGTTTCCGCCCGACGCGGCCGATGCGCCGGCGCCACCGGAAGAAACGCCGCCGGAAGAAACGCCGACGCTGCACCTGGCCGACGCGGTGGACGCACCGGCGCCGCAGCCCAGGACACTGCTCGCGACCACGGTCGACGCGGTGGAGGCGCAAACGGATCCCGACGAGACCGCGCCGACGCTGCCGACTACTCCGGCGCGGGCGCCCGCCGAAGCGCCGATTCCTGCGCAGCGCGTTCGGACGGATTTGATCAACACCGCGCTCCCCAGACAGATCCCCTCGCAGCGCGTCCAGACCGGGGTGGTCCATACGGCCGGCACCGCAAAGCTGGCCTCACAGCACGTGCAAACGGGCCCGGTACGCACGGCCGTCCCCAGACAGATCCCCTCGCAGCGCGTCCAGACCGGCACGGTCAACGCGGCCGTGCCGGCCAGTGCGCCCGTCCCGGTCAGCGGGGCCGTTCCGGTCAATGCCTCCGTACCAGTCAGCACAGCCAACTCTCGTCAGATGCCTCCGCCACAGCCCACGCAAACGGGCCGCGCCCATCTGGACAGACCCGGCGTCGCGCGCCTCGTGGCGCCGCCGCAAGCGAGGCCGGCGAACATGGCCAGCGCGGTGGCCGACAGTCGACCTTCCCGCACCCAGTGGGTTCAGGTGCCGCCGGCCGAGACGCGGGGCGAAGGCTTGGCGACGGGAGCTCGACGGGAAGCGTTCGCGCTCAAGAACGCACTCGCGCTATCTCCTCCGCCCGCTCCAATCTCGGAGCCACGGGTTCCGGAGCCCGCAGCCGTTCGTGCTCCGCGCCTGACCTACGCCCTGCTGTTCCTCTCCGTTCTCCTCGCCTGGATGACGGTCGGCTTGGTGTTCTTCCGCTTCGCGGGATCCCGGAAGCGAAGCCGGCTTCAATGAGAGCTGCCGCCGTCGAGGGTCACGATCCCTGACGCTCGCTCGTGTGACGATCTTCGAGCGCGCTGCCTCCTGCTTGCGCACGATGACCGGGGCGACGCAGGACCCATGCCGTGACAGCGGAGCCGCGCAACGAGGAGGGGCCCGTCCCAGGGTCGCCGATGTCCTCGCGGTTGCCGATGTCGTCCCCGAGGTCTGCGGCCATCACGGTGAAGCGTCCGACTCGGATGCGTCCAGCGGAGAACCGCTCGAGGAGGATGCGCTCGAGGAGGAACCGCTCGAGGACGCGCTCGAGGACGTGGGGTTCGCGATGTCGCCGTAAAAGATGCCTCGACCGTTGTTGCCGACGTAAACGCGGCCGTACACCGTGGAATCACCGATGATGACGGTGGCGGTCGCGAACCGATGCAGTGCGTCGTCGATCTGAGTCCACGTCATTCCCTGGTCGTCGGACCGGTAGAGACCGGTGGCTCCCGACGACACGCCGAGAAAGAGCGCCGGGTAGGTCTGCCCGGGCGGCGCGGCGCCGAGACCGAGGGCGAAGATGCCTGACGATCCAGAGGGCAAAGTGCCGACTTCCGTGAAGGTCATGCCCGCATCAGTCGAGTGGTACAGGGCGGCGCCCACGTACAGCCACAGGTCGCCGGCAATGCCGGGTGTGGCGCGCAGGCGGCTGGCGCCCCGCGTGGGCAGCTGCGCAGCCCCGACGGCAAAGCTCGCTCCTTGATCGGTGCTGAGCCACAGCCGTCCGTTGCCGGATATCGAGGAGTCGAACGCGTAGAAGTTCGTCGGGTCGACGCGATCGGAAATCACGGAGCGAACCGCAGGAATGCCTCCCGTCGACGCAGTCCACGTCGCGCCGTTGTTGCGCGAGAACTGAGGGCCGCCCGGAGAAGCCGCGGTCGTGGACGTGGCCGTAACGGGGGGTGGATCCCACACGAAGGTCGACCCGTCGGCGGAAACGGCAATCGTGCCGGCGGAGCTCGTGGTCACCGGTAGGGAGCTCGCAAATGGAGTCCAGACGAAGCCACCGTCCGTCGAATACGCGCCGTGCACGGTGGGCGCGCTGCCCCCAATGCCGACACGCGCCACGACTCCTGGGGCCTGACCGCCGAAGTCGATGCTGTCGGTGCTTGCAAACACCGGGTTGCTCGACATTCCGCCGGGCGGCGAGGTGGTCAGATCGCAATGGGCGAAGCCGCCAATGTCGCTCACGGCGCTGAGCAAGGGCGGCCCCGACGGCGGACTGGCGATGTCGTTCACGGCCGTCTGCTCGATGCCGAGCGACCGGAAGTCCCAGTGCGTCGGCTGATTGGAGTCGACGTTCGTGATGTCGTCGCTGGCCCAGATCCCCTGCCCGGTGATGTACAGTGCGCGCGAAGAGTCGAAGGGATCGATCTCGACGTCGCCCATCCAACCCGTGTACTGCGACGGTGTCGGATCCGACGCACGGTCGAAGGTCACCCACGGCGCATTGGACCAGTCGCGCGGTGCACTGGGCGCTCCCACCGCAGTCCAGGTGGCGCCCGCGTTGGTGCTCCGGTAGATATCGTCGCCCGAGCTCCATCGGTCGATGGTCGACACCATGACCGTGGAAGGGCTCTGTGCGTCTACCGTGACGCCGGCATACCCGAACGTCACTGCCGCCGTCGGATTGGCCGGAGTGATGTCCGTCCACTGTCCGCTGCCGAGATCGAGCCGGTAGACAGCGCCCGTGGTCGCGTTATTCGGACCGTCCCCGTTCGTCGTCCCCGCCGCGCCGCCGCCGTAGGTGATGTAGAGCTGCTCGGTCGAGCTCAGCGCGGAGCGGTTGGGCAGAAGCCCCTCGGGGGCCCCGGGGACGGCGGTCCATGTCTTGCCCCCGTCATTGCTCGAGAAGATCGACGGACCCGTCACGGCAATACCGGCGTAAACGGTCGTCGGACCCGATGTCGTCGGGTCGAACCGAACGAAGACGATGCCCGCCGGACCGACGGCGAGACCTCCGTCGTACTCGTCGGGGGTTGGGAAACTCGTCACGGGACTCCACGACATGCCCGAGTCGGTGCTCGTCCACAGCCCGGACGTGCGCGACCCGAAGTAGAGGGTGCTCGTGTTGTTCGGATCGATCGCGAGCCGTTCGCCGACCGAGCGGCCGTCGTCGTTGCTGCCCATCGGAATGGACGTCTGTACGACCGTGAAAGTCTGTCCGCCGTCGTCCGAGATCAGGATGGCCCCATCGCTCGTCGTGTACATGCCGGCCGCGAGGTACACGCGGTCCGGATTGACCGGATCGATGGCAATGCTCTCCACGCCGGCAAAGTTCGATTCCGCTCGCGTCACCCAGTCGAGCAAAGAAGTCCACGTCCCGGTCGTGGCGTTCCAGCGATAAGCCCCGCTGATGTCCGTCCGGGCGTAGAGAACATCTTGCTGGGTGGTGCTGTAGACGAGTCCCGTCACGAACCCGCCGGCCACAATGGCGACGTTTCTCCAAAGGTAGGGGCCGGCGGCGGCAGCGGCGTCGATCGCCGCCGCGGCGGCCGCGTCAACCCCGACGCAAGATTCCGTTCCAGGCGTTCCAGCGGTGCTCGCCGGCGCCCCGACGGACACGTCGACTCCCGCTGACGTGACGCCGCCGGCCCCGCCGTCGAGCGGGAGACCCGTGATCGACCTCTGCACGCAACCGCTCGCTACGGCCAAGAAGGCCGGAGTGGCGGCGCCTAAGGCAAGACGAAGCATACCGTGCACCTCGGAGACGATCCCGACGGGGAGCAGTGACGCGAAGCGCTTACATCGGCTCAAGCGCCGGCCGGGCTCCGGGCAGCACACGCCCGTTCAAGCGCGCACCGGTCGCCGCGCACGCCCGTTCAAGCGCGCACCGGTCGCCGCGCAACGCCGATCCATGGGCACGCCGGTCGCACCGCACGCCGGTCAAAGCCGGGGCGTGAATATCCGCTCCTCGCTGTCTTGCGGCGTGCGAACGAAGAGCTGAAGGGCCATCCGATCGTTCGTCTGGGCGTAGCGCACTTTGATGCGATGCGGACCAACGACGAGCGTGGTGCTGCCCGATCGGCTCAGGGGCGCGTGCTTGCCGTCGTTCTCGATCACGAGGTTGTCGTCGATGTACAGGTACGATCCGTCGTCGGAGTGCAGCCGAAACTCGTACGTGCCGTATTCGTGGACGGTGAAGGTGCCCGTGTAATCGATGAGAAACCACTCCGAGCGATTCGTCACACCCGGGAAGCCATCGTAGAAGTGCCGCTCGGGGATGTTCAGCGTATCGGTGTACACGGTCGCCACGTACTGGCACTCGCGCACCTCGGAAATCCGCAGCGTGCCGTAGGGCAAGAAGCAGACTCGTCCCGTGAGCGCGCCCTCTGTACCGTTGCCGAACGCGATGCTGCCCCGGATGGCGGGAGCAGACCATCCGGCGCCGCCACCTCCGGGCCCCCCGCGACCCGGACCGCCGGCGCCCCTCGCGGCGGCTGCGGCGGCGGCTTCGATGCCCCGTTGACGGCGCTCCTCGGATGCTTGCTCCAGGGCGGCCATGGCCCGGGCGGAGCTCGATGCGGCCGGGGAAGCTCCGGCGACGACGTCGGTCGGCGGCCGAAGATCGTCGCCCCGAGCCGTTTCAACCGCAGCAGCGGCTCCGATCGGCGCCGGATCGGCTCTGGAGGCCTTGACGGGCTCACGCGCGGCGGCAGGCCGATCGCTCGCTTGTTGCGCGCCGGCGGCGACGGAAACACCGCTGCCGGGCAACCGGGAGATGGCCTCCCGAATCGGTGGATCGATTTCGACGTTCAGGAGGCTTCCTGAGGCCGAGAGCACCTCCTCGGACGCCGAAGCGGCGGAACGAGGCCGCGACACGCCCAGCGCGAAAAGGGACGCGTGAATGCCGATGGCGACCAGAACGAAGGGACTCAACCGTTGGGGCCGCGGACCCTCAAGCATCGAACTGCCAGGACTCGCCGTACGCCAGGTCCTTGCGCGCCACTCTGCCACGGTACTCGATGACACACGGACCCGCCGACAGGCAGCGAACCGTCGCGCACGTCAAATGTCCGTCGCTCCAGGCGATGTCGACCTCGAAACCGCCGCGGGCGCGGAGACCCCGAACCGAACCGGTGGGCCAGGACGCGGGAAGAGCCGGAAGCAAGACGACGACGTTCTCGTGACTTTGCACGAGCATCTCGGCGATTCCGGCGACCGCCCCGAAGTTGCCGTCGATCTGGAACGGAGGATGCGAACAGAACAAATTGGGATAGACGCCGGCCCCGCTCCGTCCCGGCTTCGGGCCGCGAAGCGCGCAGGGAAAGACCAGGTTGTGGAGGAGCACGGCTGCATGGTCACCGTCGCCGAGACGCGCCCAGAAACAGATCTTCCAGGCCATCGACCAGCCGGTCCCCTCGTCTCCGCGGACTTCGAGGGTCTTTCGCGCGGCCTGTGCAAGCTGCGGAGTGGCGCGGGGCGTGATCTCGCGGCCCGGGTGCAGCCCGAACAGGTGCGAGACGTGCCGGTGGTGCGGCTCGGCCTCCTGGAATTCGTCCGCCCACTCCATGAGCCGCCCGTCCGAACCGATTTTCGGTCGCGCCAGCCGCTGACGTGCGGCACGCACGCTTCGAACGAGATCGTCGTCGACACCAAGCGCACGGGCGGCATCGAGCACGTTCGTGAAGTGTTCCCAGAGGATCTGCTGATCCATGCTCGGCCCCATGCTGATCGCGTAGCGCCGGCCGTCTGCGGCGATGAACGTGTTCTCGGGCGAGTTGGCAGGGCCGGAGACCAGCCGGCCGGTCTTCGGATCTTCCACGAGCCAGTCGAGGCAGAACTCGGCGCACTCCCGCATGATCGGGAACACTCTACGCAGCTCGTCCACGTCGCGCCCGAACGCATAGTGCTCCCAGAGATGCTGACAAAGCCACGCGCCCGCGAGCGGCGACAGTCCCCACGATGGATCCTCTCCAGGCGAGGTGTATCCCCAGACGTTGTGCACCGTATGGACCACCCAGCCTCGAGCTCCGTAATGGACCGTAGCCGTGATGCGCCCCGGCTCGCGCATGAGATCGATGAGGTCGATGAGGGGCTCCGCGCACTCGGCGAGATTCGCGGTCTCGGCCAGCCAGTAGTTCATTTGAACGTTGATGTTCGTGTGGTAATCGCCATTCCACGGAGTCTGGATCCCGTCGGCCCAGATCCCCTGCAGATTGGCGGGCAGCTCGCCCGGGCGAGAGCTCGCGATGAGCAGATACCGGCCGTAATGGAAATAGAGTGCGACGAGCGCGCGGTCCTCGCCGCCGCCGGCGGCGACACGGCCCAGACGTTCGTCGGTCGCAAGCTCGGAGGTCGCGTCGAGGCCCAGGTCGAGACGCGTGCGACGAAACAGGCGACGGTGATCCGCGAGATGGCGGCGACGCAGCACGTCGTAGGGGATGGTGGCCGCGCTCACGACGCGTTCGCGGCTGACATGCTCGAAAAACGCGCTGCGGTAATCGGTCGCTGCGGCGACGAGAAGTGTGGCCGCGTCCGCGCCCCGCACCTGGACACGGCCTTCGCTCACATCGGTGGAGCCGCCCTCGGGCACGACCAGCAGGCGCGCCGCGAACTTCATGCCGCCCACGAATCCATGAAAGAGCTGACCCATCATGACGAGCCCGCGGTCCCCGTCGACGCGGGTCGTGACGCGCTCGCTGCGGGTAAGACGAGCGACGAAGCTCAAGCCTCCGGAGCGCTCGCACGTCAGCCGGGTGACGAGGACACGGTCGGGGGCGGTGGCGAACGTCTCACGCGTCAGGCGGTGACCGTTGGATCGAAACGTCACGCGCGCGACCGCCTCGTCCAGATCCAGCTCGCGGCGATAGTCGGTGATCGACGTCTGCGCGCCGTCCGTAAAGTCGATGTCGAGCTCGCCCAGCGTCTGGTAACAGCCGAATGCCGCTCGGCGGGCACTGCCCTCGTCCGAACCGGGTCCCCGGCAGACTTGCGTACGCCGGGTGAGCGCTTCGGCTTCGGCATAATCGCCTGCGAAGAGCAGCTCGCGGATCCGCGGCAGCGCCTCGAGAGCGTCCGGATTGTCCGCGTCTTGCGGTCCTCCCGACCAGAGACTTTTTTCGTTGATCTGGACCCGCTCGGAGGCGACGCCGCCGAAGATCATCGCCCCCAGCTGCCCATTGCCCACGGGCAGGGCTTCTTCCCAAACCTTCGCAGGACCGCGATACCAAAGGACCATGCTCGCCTCGTCGCGAGCCGACCGCACTCCCGCGCTGCTGCTGCCCATTCGTGGATTCCCGGCCAGCCGTCCCGAGGTCACCGTACCGGGCAAGCCCAACGGTCTCAAGAGGGGCACCAGGACGGTCGCAAGAGGGCACCACGACGACCGCAGCGCTGCTCCGGCGTGACGGGTGCTCTTTTTGCTAAGCCTTTCCGTGAAGGGTGACGACACGGGAAACATGTACTTTGGTCGCATGATCGCGCGCTCGAACGATGCGCGATCCGTGAACGAACCGTGTCCGTGAACGACGCGTGAACGATGAGCTTGTGATCGAACCGCGGATCGTCGTCTCGCTCGGCGATCGCTGGGCGGGGGTCCTGCTCTGTGCCGAGCTGCGCGAGCGAGGCCGCGTCGCTGCGTACGCGGCGCGGCTGGCAGCCGCACTGCTCCTGCCTGATCCCTGGGAGGTCGGCCCGGTGCGTGCCGTTCTGGTCGATCGAGAGTCGCTGCACGACCGGGATGTCTCGACGCTGCGCTGGTTTCGAGCCTCGGGGGAGGGTCCGGCAGCCCTCTTGCTGGCTGCGGCCGACGTGCCCGTGCCCGGAGGGCCATGGGATCGGGTCCTGCGCCGCCCGCTCACGATCGGAGCGCTGGCGGATGCCATCGAACCCTGGGTCAGCTCCCCCTCGTCCGCGCCTCCGGACGTGCGCCCGAGCGGCGTGGACTTGCGACTCGGCTTGCCCTGGCCTGCCGCGTTCTCTGCTCGCTCCGGCCACAGCCGTCATGCCGAGGCGCCTCGAAACGCCGGCGAACGCGAGCGAGCCCGCGTCGCCATGGTGCAGTTTGCGCTCGAGCACCAAGTTGTCTGCGGGAGCTCGGACCCGAGCTCGGACCCGCTCCTGCGGAACGGATGATGCAACGTTGTCCGTTCGAGGGCGAGTCCGCGCCCGAGCGCCCGGCGTTCCGGGCCAGGGAGCGGAGCGCTGTCACGGCCGAAGCGCGAAATCGCGCCTCGGCGCCTCACTTCACCGTCGAGTCGAGACCGCGTCCCGAGACTTCCTCGTTTTTTTCAAGGCGGACGTGCGGGCCCGACGTAGGCGATCGACGCGGCGGCGCCCCTCGCTCCGCATCGCGCATTTCTCGCTCTGCATGCGCATTTCTTGCTCCGCACCGCGCATTTCACGACGCGCGCGGCCGGATCGCGAGCTTCACAGTGCGCTGCCAATCGGGGTCGCGGCGCCCGAGCGGATGCGATCCGTCAGCGCGCTGAGCGCCCGCAACTCCTCGGCAAGCGCGCGCTGCAGCTCGCGCTTGTCCGTATGCACGAGCTCGGAGTCGAGGTGCTCGATTCGCTGCGTGAGATGCCGGATCAGAAGACGTGACTCTTCGGGGGAGAGCGTCAGGTGCATGGTGACTTGTTGCGATGCACCGCTCGTACCCGTCGTGGAAAGCCGCGTGCCTCGAGCCGGCTACTCGCGGCGACGGCGGTTTCGCGCGCCTCGGCCGCGAAAGCGCCTTCTCGTCGCACCAAACGTCGGGTCACGCTATGCGTTCGCGCGTCGATGCGCGTTGCTCTCGTCTATCCGCCGTCGTGCGATCCGACCGCGCCTTACCTCAGCGTGCCGACGCTCACGGCCTGGTTGCGCTTCCACGGCGTGGAGGTGCTGCCGATCGACGCCAACGTCGAAGCGTGGGAATGGCTCCTGTCGCGGCCTTGCCTCGAGCAGCTCGGCGCACGCATCGAACGCCGGCTCGCGCAGCTCGATGCGCAACCTTCGCTCTCGCACGAGGACCAGCTCGCGTACGGCACCTTGTGGGCCGCCCGCGGCGACGCGACGGCCGCGCCGCGCGCGATCGAGGGAGCGCTCTCCGTTCTTCGAGATCGCGGCGGCCGCCGCTTCTACGATCCGCGGGCGTATGCAGGGGCCGTCGCGACGGTCGATGCCGCGCAGCGAATCGTGAGCGCCGCCTATCACCCGCTCGCCCTCGATTTCGTCGCGTATCGGACCCCCTTCTCGCTCCTCAACGCCGAGGAGATCGCGCGCGACGCGTCCGTCGAGCGCGATCCGTTCCACGAGTACTTCGTCGAGTTGGTGCGGCGTCTTGCACGCGAGAACGTCGGCCTGGTCGG
>DASPUY010000066.1:0-47940 GCA_035622655.1 Polyangiaceae bacterium | reverse complement strand
AGGTTCTGCGCCTTTGGCGCTTGGGCGCAGGAGCGAAGCGTGATGCAAGGGAAGGCATGGCTGACAAGCTCGACGTCGACGCGTTGGTGGCGGAGATGGTCCAAGGCAACTTTCCGGATGGGCGCTTGACGAGGCGCTTGGCTCCAGAACTGCCGCGTCGTGCGGAAACGTGCCGGGGTCACCACAATGGCCACCAGCAGCGCAGCTCGTATCGGCCCGATGCCTGGCACCGTCGCAAGACGACGGGTCACCGGAACGCGCTTGGCTTCCTCGAGCAGCCAAGCTTCGGCCACCTGATGGGCTTGGATTAAGCCATCGAGCTGCTCGCTTAGCAGCTCGGCCAGCGGCTGGTGCGACACGGGCAGCTTTTTCACCCACGCACCGCGCTCCGCCTCGTCGTCGATTTCCGCAGTCGGCGTCACCGCCCGCGACCGGTACAGCGCGTGGAGTCGGCACTTGGCCCGCACCATGTCGCTCTGCATGGCCACGTACCCGCGCGCTGCCTGGCGCAGCGCCGTGAAGCTCTGCGGCGACTTGAACACGCTGTGCTCCACCGCGTCTCTTCGCAGCAGGTCCGCCAGTTGCCAGCCGTCGATCGCGTCGCTCTTGGCGCCCTTGCGTTTCAGCGGCTGCGTGACCACGATTCGCTTCGTGTGCGGCTGCAGCACCTCGTGCAGCCACTCGCAGTGCGTCCCTTCCTCCATGCACACGTGCCGCTCGCCGGCGATGCTGCGCATCTGCTCGACCAGGGCCTTGCCGTTGGTCTCCACCACGTAATGTGCGAGCCGACGTCCGCTCGGCCCCATCACGCAAAGCGTGCACGATTGCCCGTGGGCGTCGAGCCCGATAAACCGTTGCATCGGTGTCCTCCTCGTTGGTTGGTGAGCTGTTTCCCGACTCGCTCATTACCAACGGAGGGCACCGCTCTATGAGCCGGCGCGACGCCTGCTCTCGGGACGCCCCAGCGATCGATCCCGAGTTGCAGGCGGCGTGATGGGCGCCGTACCGGTCGCCTCGACGCTCTTGATTCGCCTTCCGACCGCCACCCCCCTCTGATGCCTTCCTCCGCGTGACCCGCAAGCCGCTCCTCGCGTGGCCCGGGCTGACCGGCGCGCGCTTCGACCTATTGTCGGCGCTTTTGCACGCGGAGTACCGCCGCCCTTCGTGCATCGAGCTTCGTCAGAGCGAGCTACGGCGAAAGCTCGGAGTCTGCGCCTCGGTCGTCTCAAGGATGGTCCGTGCCCTGCTCGATCACGGATGGATCGCGCGGCGCCGCGACAAGGACCGACGAACCTGGACCTTGTGGCTCACGCCGTCGGGCGAGGCGGTCATCCGCGCCGCCCGTCGGCTGTTGCTCCGCGCCATGGAGCGAGTCGTCAACGACACCATTCGCCTGCCATGGCTTCGATGCCGGGCCCACCTTTTCAGCGCCCTGCTCACCTTCAGGACTATCTCGACGCCATCCGCTACAGCTTCGCCGACCGGGCGACGCTCGAATACCTATGGTGGCCCTCGCCGTTCGACCACTAGCTTTAGCTAGAAGAAGTACAGGCCCTGCGCCATGTAGCGGAAGTTGCGGGGGGTCTCGCCGTCGATGTACTCGGTCGTCGTATACTGAAATGATGCTCCGACGCGGACGGCCGGAGTCACGTCCCAGAGGACGTTGGCATCTGCGTACCGGAGCAATTTGGCCACCTTCGTCAGCAGACCAATCTCCGCGCCGCCCTGCGGATAGAGGCTTGCCATGTTCTTGGAGTACCCCTCGGTGTAATTGGCGGACAAAATCACCCGACCCATCGGGGGCACGTAGTACTGGATGCCGGCCATGAAGGTCTGCCAGTCGATGGTGTGAAGAACGCCGCTGGTGTCGAACGTGACGAGGCCGTTGTCGATGTCGGGTGTATAGACAGGAGGTGGATTGGCCAGTGCCGGGTTCGGCAGGACGGGAAACTGCGCGCCTCCCCCGGCGTCGACGAGATCGGCGATGCCGGTGCCCAGCACGAACGAGCCGGTCAGCGTCAGACGGTTCCCGCGATCGTCCGAATTGCGCGCCGGAATGACCGGGACGAGCGCATCGATCGAAACACCCCAGCCCGTGGCGCTGTTGGAGGTCTGCGGAGGGGGGGGCGTGAACGCGTTCACCTTGAATTCGCGCATCACGCCGGACACGCCGATTGAAAGTGGAAGCGCAGTCGTCCCTCCGTTGCCTGGGGTCGTGATTCCCTTCCACCCGTTGGCGCTGAAGCGAATCCCCGCATTGGCGTCGGGCAGTTCCGAATCGGCTTGAGCCGGACGGAGCGCCGCGATGGCGACATCGATGTTCACCGCGTCCGATTCGAACGTATGCGCGAGCCGCACTTGAAGCCTGCGATCGAACAGCTCGTTGGGGAGTCCGAGGAATTCGAGCGAGCACGGGAAGAAGTAGTTTTGCCAGCCGAAGAGGTCGTACGTCTGACCCGCCCAGACATCGACGACCTCGTTGGCCAGCTTGAAGTACGCCTGCCGTAAGCGAAGACCCGGACTATCGAAGTAAGCGGCTTCCGACACGCCGCTCGGCTGGTTGCCGAAGAAATCGGTCTCGATGATGGCCGACGGCTTGATCCCACCGATGACCGGAGATTCGAGCGCGAACCCCAGCCGCGTGTTGCGGATCGAGAACTGCGTGCGCCCCACCTTTCCCTCGTACGTTTCGTTGCGCGCAACCAAGGCATTGCCAATCGAGTCGACGTAGCTGCGTGTCGAGTCGTTGATTGCATCCGCCTCGATGAATCCGTACAAGGTCACTTTCCACCCCCGGGCACCCTGCCCTGCGGTCACGGAGAGTGGCGGCCGCGCGAACCAGGACGGCGCGGCCTCCTCGGCGGCGCCAGCTCGAGTGGGAAGCGCGATTGGGGGAACCTCGCTCTTCGATTGGGCTCCGGGGGAGGCGGCAGGCGAAAGATCGCCGGAGACCGGGGGAGCAGAAGACGGCGGGACGATCGCGGGCGTCGCGTTCGGAGAGTCCACGGCCGGGGCCGATGCAGGCGGCGCGCTGGACGTCCCTTGTGAAGGTTGGGCAGGCGCTGCAGGTTGTGATGGGCCACCCGCCGCCGTTCCCTGAGCGGCCGGCGGAGTCTGTGATTGCGCGGGCCGGGCGACGAGAATCGCCGTCAACGTCACTATCGCACCTACAGTCGTCTTCGCCATGACAAGCACGCTCCTTATGTGACCGGGATGCGACGATTACGCTGCACTACCCTTCGGCTCCCCTGCCGTCGTCGAACACCGCCCGGGGGCGCGGGCTGGAGCGATGGCCGCTCACTGGTTCACACCGCTCGCGAGAAAACCACCGTCGATGACGATCGCCTGGCCATTGACGAAACTTGCCGAGGGCGAGCCGAGAAAGAGCGCAGCGCCGACCACTTCCTCGAGGCGTCCGAACCGCTTCATCGGCGTGCGCAGGAGAAGCTCTCGCCCTCGCGGCGTGCCGTCGAGCAGATGCTCGTTCAGATCGGTCCGGAAGATGCCCGGGGCAATTGCGTTGACGCAGACACCCCTCCAGCCCCACTCCACGGCCAGTGACCTGGTGAGGGCCAGGACCCCGGCCTTGCTCGCTCCGTAGGCCGCTACCTCGCTCAACGCGACGAAGGAGTTGAGGGAGGCGACATTGACGATCCGGCCGTATCCGCGATCGAGCATGCAGCGACCGAACACCTGACAGCCCCTCAGGGTACCGGTGAGATTGGTTTCGACGATCTCGGCCCAGTCGTCTTCGGGAAAATCCAACGTGGGCCCGCGCTTGATCTTGCCCGCGCAGTTCACCAGGACATCCACTTTTCCGAATTTTTCGACCGTGGCTGCGCGCAGCCTCTCGAGCGACGGACGATCCGTGACGTCCGCCGCCATCCGCAGCGACGGCCGGCCGAGCTCCTCTATCTCCGCGGCGACTCGCTCGACCCGATCGACGCGGCGTCCCGTCGCCACCACGGCGGCCCCGCTCTTCGCAAACCCTAGAGCGAGGGCGCGCCCAAGGCCGCTCGTTCCGCCCAAGATGACCGCAACGTGGCCTTCGAGGCTCATCGAACGGCGACCCCCGCCAGGTTGATAGGGCTCACCCGGCCGGAGGCGTGACCCGGGTGGCCCGTGGTCACGAAATCTCGGAAATTGGCCCGGCTCGTCGATTCCGTCGCCCGCATCGCTGGCCCCGTCTGGTCAGGCCACTTGACACCCCGACCACTCGCGGTACCTTTTACACCGGGTTCGACGAATGTCCAGCAGAGTTTGCGAACTCTCTCGAGTGTCGTGACCAACTCTCTCGAGTGTCGTGACCAACTCTCTTGAGTGTCCTGACCAATTCTCTCGAGTGCCCTGACTATGCCGTTGCAGACGATCGAGAATCAGCGCCTCTATCGGCAAATCGCCGATCAGATCTCGGAGCTGATTGCGTCCGGCGAATTTGCGGAGGGCTCCAGGCTTCCATCGGAGCGGGAGCTCGCGTCTCAGCTCGGGGTCTCGCGACCATCGGTGCGCGAGGCCATCATCGCCCTCGAAATCGCCGGCAAGGTAGAAGTCCGAGGCGGCACCGGGGTGGTGGTTGCTGCTCGCCGGCCGGTCGCGTTGACGACCGCCTCGTTCGAAGGCCAGGGGCCCTTCGAGCTATTGCGCGCACGGGAGCTCATCGAGTGTGGAATCGTGGCCGAAGCCGCGCGTTGCGCCACCGCGCAGGACCTCGAGGCGATCCGTGCGGCCGTGGACGAAATGCAGGGACGCCAGGAGCGGCAAGTGAGCTTCGATGCGGCCGATCGCGAATTTCACGTCTCGATTGCAAGAGCCACGCACAACGCCGCCCTCGTTTCGGTGGTACGCGACGCCTGGGATCTCGGACGAGGGGCCATTTGGAAGAGAATGGAGCAGCACTTTCAGACGGCCGCGCTGCGTGCCTCCATACTCCAGGATCACCGAGCGATCTCCGAGTCCCTCGACGCGCGCGACCCGAGGCGCGCACGCTCTCGAATGCAGCGTCACCTGCGGCGAGTCGCACGCGAGTTCGGCCGCCGCTGGACCCCTGCGGCGGTCTCGCGGCCGGGACCGGAAAGTGTCGGGCCCGAAAATGGCAAGTTGAGTGCGTCCGGATAGGCGGGGAGACTGGCGATCATGAGCTCAATTCTCTCCGAAGATCGTCTCTTTCCCCCGGAGCCCTCGGTGCGCGCGATTGCGCGCAGGCTTTATTCGCGAGTCCGGGAGCTGCCCATCGTGAGTCCGCACGGCCACACAGACCCCTCCTGGTTTGCGAGAAACGAGCCGTTTGCGGATCCGGCCACGCTTCTCATCATCCCCGACCACTACGTGTTCAGGATGCTTTACAGTCAGGGGGTTGCCCTCGAGACGCTCGGCATCCCGCGCGTGGACGGCGGTCCCGTCGAGCGCGATGCGCGCAAGATCTGGCGGCTGGTTGCGGAGAACTGGCATTTATTTCTAGGCACGCCCTCGCGGATGTGGCTCACGCACGCGCTGGCCACCGTCTTCGGCGTCGCCGAAGAGCTGTCGCCGGACTCGGCCGATCGAATCTTCGACAGAATCGCCGACAACCTCGGGCGTCCCGAGTTTCGGCCACGCGCGCTGTTCGAACGATTCAACATCGAGGTGCTGGCCACGACCGAATCGCCGCTCGATTCGTTGTCGCACCACGTCGCTATACGCGAGTCGGGGTGGAAGGGCCGCGTCATCACGGCGTTTCGACCCGATCCGGTGGTGGACCCCGAGTACGACGGGTTCGTCTCGGGGATCGCCCAGCTCGGAGAGCTGACGGGTGAAGACACGGGGACGTGGGCCGGCTACTTGCGAGCTCTGGCGGTGCGTCGGCGATTTTTCGCGACGCTGGGCGCGACGTCGACCGATCACGGTCACCTCTCTGCGGCGACGTTCGACCTGTCCCGAACGGAGTGCGAGGCCCTCTTCGGCAAGGCGCTTTCGGGCGACCTGTCCGGCGTCGAGGCCGAGCGGTTTCGAGGTCAGATGCTGACCGAGATGGCGCGGATGAGCATCGAGGACGGCCTGGTCATGCAGATCCATCCAGGCGCGTGGAGAAACCATAATCCGGAAGTATTCCGAAGATTCGGACGCGACAAAGGGGCCGACATCCCGACGCGTACCGACTACGTGCGGGCGCTCAAGCCCCTCCTCGATCGCTTCGGAAACGACCGGCGATTGTCGATCATCGTCTTCACGCTCGACGAGTCGGCGTATTCGCGAGAGCTGGCGCCCCTCGCAGGTCACTACCCCGTTCTGAAGCTGGGCCCACCGTGGTGGTTTTACGACAGCCCCGAGGGCATGCGGAATTACCGCGAGCGGGTCACCGAGACGGCCGGTTTTTACAATACCGTCGGGTTCAACGACGACACGAGGGCGTTCCTCTCGATTCCTGCGCGACACGACGTCGCGCGCAGGATGGACTGCGCGTTTCTCGCAACGTGGGTCGCCGAGCACCGCCTGCACGAAGACGACGCTTCGAGGCTGGCGGTCGACCTCGCATACACGCTCGCGAAACGAGCCTACAAGCTTTGACTCCGTGACTCGAATTCCCAGATTGAAGTGGGGATAAAAGAATAGAGGAGACGTGGAATGAATACTCGCACGTTCGCAACAGTCCTTTTGACCGTGGCGGCCGCCGCCGGCGGCACGATCGCCGGATGCAGCGGGAGCAACAACCCCTCGACGACGAATCAATCCGCGAATAGCGGAGCGGCCACGAGCTCGGCGTCGACCGAGACCGCCGCGAGCTCGAGCAGCGCGGGCTCGACCTCGAGCTCGTCCGCGACGACGGTCGCCGACAGCGGAGGGGCCATCGCCGACGCAGGCGCCGACGCGGCGACGCCAGCGTGTCCCTCGGGACTGGAGGACAAGATCACGACGTGCACGGCGACCGACGTCCAGCAATGCGTCAAGGGATGTGGCCCCGACCTTCCGCCCGGCAGCAGCCAGAGCAACCTAGGAACGAAGGTGTGCACGTGCACGACGGGCGTCTACCAGTGCGCCGACTGCAGCTACATCGATCCGCTTCCCGCCTGCTACGTGGAGAGCGCCACGCCTTCCAACTGCGAGGCGGGTGTGGCGGACAAGCTTTCCTGCTCGACACCCTGCACGACCGCCACGAGCACGGGCAACGACGTCTGCCTCACGGTTTCCGACGCGGGGAAGAGCGAAGGATGCGTGTGCATTGCAGGGTCCGCGGGAGACGTCTGGACCTGCGCCACGCTGCCATGGTGAGCGCGGCAGCGAGCACGACGCGAGGGGCGGCCCCGACGCGCCGACGAGCGCCGGCACATAGAACGTGGGCCCCACGGCTCACACCGGTCGCGTTCGGGGTACTGGCGGGCTTTTCGTGCGCCCGCGGGGGGCCCCAATCCGCGGCGGGCCCTGGAGGCCGCACGGGCAGTGGTAGCACCGGAGGCCTCGGATCGCTGCCCGATCAGACGATCACCAACCCCGACGGCGCGAGCGCCTTGAACAGCTCTGCGACAACCGTGATCGGTGGGCCCTGCACGGGCAACGGCTACAACTGCCGGATCGATCCATGCGAGGGGGGCTCGCCGACGACCATCACCGCGAAGGTGTACGATCCCGCGGCGAAGAATCCGCTCTTCAACGTTGCCGTCTACGTTCCCAATACGGACCTCGACCCGATCGCGACCGGACCCACGTGCGACAACTGCGCGACGCCCGTCTCGGGAAGCCCCGTCGCTTCGGCCCTCACCGACACCAGCGGCCAATTCGTCATGACCAATGCGCCCGATGGGGCGAACGTGCCGCTCGTCATGCAGATCGGCAAGTGGCGGCGGGAGATCACGCTTCCGCAGGTCAACGCGTGCCAGAACAATGCGTTCGACGACCCAAGCACCTTTCGGCTCCCCGCCAACCAGAGCGAGGGGAACATTCCGATGATCGCGCTGGGAGTCGGCGGAGCCGACACGCTCGAATGCCTGCTTCTCCGGATCGGCGTTTCTTCGTCCGACTTCACGAACCCGGGCGGCGGCGGCCGGGTGAACCTGTTCGTGGACGACATCGCCGGCGGCGCGGGGATCGATACGCCCACGTCGTCATACACGAACGGCGCCGTGTTTCCGAACTTCTCGAGCCTCTTCACCTCGGTCGACTCGATCGACGACGGAGGATTCATCGACTCGGGCCTCGACCCCCTTTCCGCCTACGATCTCGTCATGATCTCGTGCCAGGGAAGCCAGGCGGCAGGCCGGGCCGTCACCAGCGCCGAGAAGCAGGGGCTCAAGGCGTTCGTGGACAACGGCGGCCGCTCCTTTCTGTCGCACTACAACTACAGCTGGCTGCGCGGCGGCGATCTGGTGGATGGCGGCAAAGAGGACCTCGTCCCTTCGGCCGAGGGAGCCCAGATCGACTTGCAGACGAAGTACACGCTGACGCCATTCCCTGCCATTGCGGTCTGGGAAGATCCTGCGACTCTCACTTACGCGCCGGGAGGCGACGGGACGTACCTGGTCAACACGAGCTTCGCGCGCGGCAGCGACATGGCCCTATGGCTGTACGACGGGGGAGCCTCCACGATACTCGGGCAGATCGACCTCGTGAACGTGAAGGACCCAGCCACCTCGGCAATCGCGTCCGTGGCGGAAAGCTGGATCTATCAGGACGCCTCGGGGGTGCCGTACATCTCGGCGAATACCCCGATCGAGCAAGCGGCGACGCCCGACGCCCAGTGCGGGCGCATCGTCCAAACCGGAATCCACGTGGCCGCCGACGTGGCGGACACGCATGACCCGTTTCCGAGCGGCTGTGTCACTGCGGATCTAACACCTCAGGAGAAAGCTCTCGAGTTTCTCTTCTTCGACCTGTCGTCGTGCGTCACCGATGAAACGCAGCAACCGTCTCCGCCCGTAGTACCGCGGTGATTTCACGTTCGCGGTGAATTTAGGTGGGCAGCCGAGGCGTAAAGCATCAGTAAGGGAGGATCGCTTGCCGATGAGAGCTCGTCTCGCCGCTGTGCTGGTTGTGCTCGGTTTCGCCGCCTCGCAAGCCTGTGGGGGCAAGTCCGCCGCGATCGGTGATTCGGGCGCCGGGGGGCCGGGGTCGTCGGGCTCGGGGGGAAGCAGCTCCCCAGGGGGAGGGGGCTCGTCGGGCGGCAGCAACGGCAGCAGCGGCAGCGGCACCAGCAGCAGCAGCGGCGGCTCGAGCGGAGGATCGTCGTCGAGCTCCTCGGCGGGCCTCGGGGCGGATGCCTCCTCCACCGGCGACGCGGCGAGCGGCGCATGCGGAGCGGGTGATCCGAACCTTCCGGCCGAACCGACGATCCCGCCGGCATGCACGACGCTTTCTGCGACGCAGGCGGTGGCGTCGGGAACGCTCCCGAGCGAGTCCAGTCCGGACACCGTTTCGATCCAGTCGGCTCTCAACTCGTGCGCCACGGGACACGCGGTGCGCCTTGCGACGAGCGGAGCCAACAACGCGTTCATCACCGGCCCCATCAACCTGCCGGACGGCGTTTTCCTCTGGGTCGACACCGGCGTCACGCTCTACGGGTCGCGAAACGCAACCGTTTACGGGACGACGTGCGGGACGAGCGGAGGAAGCTGCTCGCCGCTGATTGCGTCCAACGGCGCCAACAACGGCATCGTCGGAGCGGGAACGATCGACGGCCAAGGGGGCGAAGAAATCCTGAACCAGACCCAGTCGTGGTGGGACCTGACAGGGAGCACCGACGGAGCATCGGCCAATCCCACCCTCATCCACACCGCGGCGGCGACCAATTTCACGCTTTATGGCATCACCCTCCAGAACTCGCCGAAGTTTCACGTCACCCTCGACGCGGCAGGGTTCGTCGTGTGGGGCATCACGATCAACACCCCTTCGAAAACGATGAACGCTCAGGGAGAGGCTCTGACGCCCTCGGGAGCGCACAACACGGACGGCATCGACCCGGGAGAGTCCGCCAGCAACGGCTTCATCGTCTGCAGCACGATCAGCGACGGTGACGACCATATCGCCCTCAAGGGCGGAACTTCGGTCAACGGCATCACGATTGCCCACAATCATTTCGGCGCCGGTCACGGGATGTCGATCGGCAGCGAGACGAACGGCGGCGTTTCCAACGTGATGGTCTACGACCTGTCGATCGACGGGACGAACAGCGGATTGGGAGGCGGCAGCTCCAACGGCATCCGGATCAAATCGGATTCGGACGTCGGTGGATTGGTGAACAACATCACGTATTCGGACGTCTGCGTGCGAGACATCGCCAATCCGATCCTGCTGACGCCGCGATACACCACGGCGACCGGCACGAGCATTCCGGAATTCACCGGAATCACGATCAGTGATTTTCGATCGGTCGCGAGCTCGGTCACGCCGACCGTCACGATCGATGGCTACGACTCCGCCCACATCACGGGGCTCACCCTCGACAACGTCGTCGTCGACGGCATCACGGCGGCGAACGTCAGTGCGACGAATGCGAACATCACGCTCGGGCCGGGTAACGTCAATTTCACCCCCTCCGGAACAAACGTGACCGTCACCGATGACATCATGGGGACGTCGCAGCCCAATCAGTGTTCGGGCAAGTTCGTCACACTCCCCGGCCCCTTCTGAAAACGGCCGGAAGCGGTTCGCTCCTCCGCCTCGCCGCGGCTGCGGCAGGGACGGCCATTTGGCCGATCCGTGGGGGCGCGAGGCGCGGGACCCTCGCGGCATCCGCCCGTTCCGACGCCCGGGACGAGGCGGACGAGTCCGCGAGCCGCGGCCCCAGGAACATGGCCGGCTGACCGGTAAGGCCACTTGACACCCCGATCCAGGTCGGTAGGTTGGAGAAGGAGCGTCGAAAGAAGGTCGATGCCCATCCAGGTAATCGAAAACCAGCGACTTTATCGGCAGATTGCCGACCAGCTGTCTTCACTGATCTCGGCCGGCGAGTTTCCCGAGGGTTCTCGGTTGCCATCGGAGCGCGATCTCGCCCTGCAGCTCGGGGTGTCGCGGCCGTCGGTGCGCGAAGCTCTCATCGCGCTCGAGGTCGAGGGCAAGGTCGAGGTCCGTGTCGGAGCCGGGATCTTCGTCGCTCCGCGCCGATTGACCGCCGTGCCAGACCGAGCCGGAGAAGGCCAGGGGCCTTTCGAGCTCCTCCGAGCGCGATGGCTCATCGAGGGTGAGATCGCCATGGAGGCCACCCGACACGCGAAGGCCGAAGACCTCAACGTCATTCGACAGGCAGTCGCGGAGATGGATCGACGCCAGCGCCAGAACGTCGACGCCGACCCGGCAGACCGCGATTTTCACCTGGGAATCGCGCGCGCAACGCACAACAGCTCTCTCGTCTCGGTCGTCCATTACTTGTGGGACCAGGGTCGCGGCGAGATCTGGCGGCGAATGGAGCACCACTTTCAGACGCCGCAGATGCGCGTGGCCGCCCTGCGCGACCATCGCGCCATCCTCGCCATGCTCGAGGCTCGCGACGGACGGGGAGCGCGAGCCGCGATGCGCCGTCACCTCGATCGCGTCGACCGGGAGTTCACCCGCGGATGGGAGCTGCTCAAGGAACGCGAGTCGGCCCGCCCGGAGAAGGCCGGCGACGTCGGGCGAGGCTCTCGCGCCCGACGCGCCCGTTCTGGCTGAAACCGGAATCGTCCGGGGCGCACCCGCCAAAAAAACCCAAAAAAGCCATGCCGAAGGCTCGCCGGCCCAAGCCGATGTTCAGTCTCTCACCGGTCGAGTTCCGCGACAGCCCGATCGCGGGCCGAGGCGTCTTCGCCCGGCGCCACTTCGAACCCGGCGAGACGATCGTGGCCTACGCGCCTCGCCAGAGGAAAGTCGACGCCAGAGATCCGGAGGCGCTGGCCGCCGCCGAGAAGAAGCTCACCCTGCTGTCGGAAGGACAGTCCGTCATCATTCCCGATACTCGCGTTCCGGGCGGCTGGCTCTGCAACCACAGCTGCAACCCGAACGCAGCGATCTTTTCCGCCGGCGTCGGTCGCATCCAGAGCACACGAGCGGTGTCTCCCGGCGAGGAAGTCACGGTCTTCTACGGATGGGTGAGCCACAACGAGCCGGGACGTGATCCGTGCCGCTGCGGCTCACCCCGGTGCCGCGGCTTCATCAACTTCGACATCAGCGACGACGACGCGGCCCATGCGCAGATCCTCGAGGGTAATCAGGTCGTCATGGACGACGTTCTCCGCCTCCGAATCCACGAGTACGCGGCGTTTCTTCATTCGATCGGTCAGGAGCACGTGCAGGAAGTCATCGCGACGACGCTGGTGAGAGTGAAGCTCCGAAGACGAGGAAGCGTCGTCTGCGCGTTTTGAAAAAAGCCTCGCTGCAAGGGCCCCCCCGGGGGCGCGGGGCCGCCGCGGAGCGACGCGACGATCAGCCCGCGCGATAGGCGCGCAGGAGCCCGAAGACGAGCACGCCGGTCACCGAAACATAGAGCCAGATGGGCAGCGTCCATCGCGCGATGGCCTTGTGCGTCCGGAAGCGCCCCGAAAGGGAGAAGAAGAGACTCGTGAAGACGAGCGGCAAGGCCACCCCCGACAAGGCGACGTGCGTGATGAGGATGAAAAAATAAATCGGACGCACGAGGCCGTGGCCCGAGAACTTCGTGTCGCCGTGCACCGCGTGATACGCGACGTACGAAACGAGAAAGAGCGCCGATGCGGCAAGCGAGATCAGGATGCAGCGTGCGTGCGACGACACGTCTTTGCGGCGGATCGCGCGGTAGGCCAGCACGAGGAAGACGGCGCTCGTGGCGTTGAGCGCCGCGTTGAGGGCGGGCAGTGCCCCCATCCACGACGGGACGGTCGACGAACGGCCGTGACCGTAGATGACCCCCAGGAGCACCGCCAGCACGACGGCACTCGCGGCCAGAATGACGAAGGTCGCCTTCCTCGGACTGGCCTGCTTGAGCAGTGGGAGCTGGACGGGGAGTTGCCCGATCATCGCGCGGCGCCCTGTATACCCCCGCTCGGACGCCGTCGGAAGGTAGCCGCTTTCACTCGTAAAGGACGTATTCGGGCTGAGGCGAAAGAGCGAGGACCTCCTTCGGGGTCATCAGCCGGCTCCCGTTACGCGTATCTTCGTCGAAGAACAGCTTGAAGCCTGGGTGGACGCCCTTGACCATCGTCTCCATCAAGCTCCCGTAGGTCACGATCTTGGCGTGCACGTACCCGAGCCCATCGACGCTCTTGATGATGGCGACACCGGGATGGCTCGTCATCACCGACTCGTCCTTGAGCACGTCGCGATTGACCTGATGGAAGACGAGCGCCTTCTCCGGCAGATTGCCCTGGGCGATCAGGCTCGAGAGGTACCCCGCGACGTCATTGATGGTCTCGCCCGTAGTCTGCCCGTAGAAGACGCCGGGCCGCTGCTTGGCCTTCATCGCCCACTCGGGATCGAGCGCAACTCCGACGTCCGGCTCCTGCAGATATTTCTCGAACGAGCGGACCTCGGTGAGAAAATCGGAATGTCCCGGCTGGATGTTGAGCAGCAGCAAGCCTTTCGAACGACGCGCTTGACGCAGGTAGTCGTCGACGATCGAGTCATCGACACGGCGCCGATACTTGCCGTCGGGACCGGCTCCCGACTGGACAACGACCGCAATGAGCTCGAAAACGGGCAGCAGGGTGCGACCCTGCGCATAGTGGGCCGCCTGCGTTTCGAGCTCTTTGGCCTTGGCCGCGAGATTTCCCTGCAGTTCGCCGAGGGCCGGCGCACCGGGCGTTCCGCAGAAGCCGACGAGACGATGGGCGGGAAAGAGGACACGCCCGCCGCGGGGCAGCTCTTTCGGCGGGTCCGACGTACCGGTCGCCGGCGCCGCCGCGGACTCGCCGGGGAGCGGTGGAAGGGAGTCGGGCTTCTCCCGCGCAGCCGACGAATCCAGCGGAGCGGTCGCCGTGGCGCCTGCCGGCGGCCTTGCGGCCGGCGCGGGGGACCTGACCGTCAAGCACGCGGCGAAGGCCGCGGCCAGCACCAGACATGCGGCCGGACGCAAGGGCCGGCGCGGCCTGCCTTCCCGGCGGAGCCCGCGCGTATCGCTCACACGGAGAACGATACAACGCGTCGCCGCAATGACCACGTTTGTTGCGTTCGGCCGCCTTCACTGGGTCGACGCAGTGCGCAGCGCGTCGTGAACGAAGCGACAACGTGGTCGGCCCTCGCATGCGACCGCCGCGATCGTACGGACGCACGGCTGGTTTGCGTCGGAGGATGCGCATGCCTCGTGCCAGGCGACGTACACTTGGAGTCCATTCCGACCTATGCAGGATCGTGAGGGTCGCCAAGCATCTCCCGGCTCTCCGATCCGGGTGGCGGAGCGAGTCGAGGAACTGCCGGCCGCTTGGCTCGTCCTGGCCTTCCACGATCGGAGGCGGCTCGCCGCGGGCGCCGAGGACGACGAGCGGAGCCCGACTTCGCAATACGACTACGACACCAACGTGCCGAACCACCGCAACGTCGCCGTGGGCGACGTCCTGCTGATTCGTGGTCCCCGCGAGCTCGAAGCATGCGCGCGCGTCCGGCACATCGACGAGACGAGCGCTAGCAGGCGGCGGTTGAAGTGTCCGACATGCGGCAGCTCCGAGATTCAGATGCGGGACGGCCGAGAGGCCCGCTACCGGTGCAACCAGGGACACAGGTTCTTCGAGCCGATCACCGAAAGGATCGTCGTCAAGCGCTTCATCGCACGGTTCGACGACTCGTACGTGCCCGCGCGCGGCGCGATCGGCTTGCCGGAGCTTCGCGCGGCGTGCCCGCACTGGCATGGTCAGCACGCCATCCAGCCCATCGATCTTGCCCAGCTGCACGCAAAGCTCGTGGCGATCCCCGGATTTCGCGAGCGCGTCCTGGAGCAGGTCAACTGTCCGCAGCTCGCGCCGGACGACGCGTCGCTGATCGCCCCCTACGTGCCGGGGCACTCCGACATGCGAGCACTGTCGCACCGTCAATTGCGTGAGCGCCGGGGCCCGGCCCGATTCCGGCGCGCGCTCATCGCCCGCTACGGCGCGCAGTGCATGGTCTCCGGGTGCACGCTGCGCGACTTGATCGAGACGGCGCACATCCGGCCGTACCGCACGCCGGACTACAGCGCCGTCGAAAACGGCCTGCTGCTGCGGTCCGACCTGCACACCCTGTTCGATCTGGATCTGCTCGGGATCCAGGCAGAAACTCTGGCCGTGCACCTCCACCCATCGGCGCGACAGGCGGGCTACGAGGCATTCGAGGGGACGCTACTGCAATGTGGCAACAGCGTGCCGTCGCCTGCCGCCCTCGAGCTGCGCTGGTCGGATTTCATGCGGCGGCTTCGGAGCCCCTGACGCCGGGCCCCGTGTCGGGTTATTCGTCGACCTCTTGCCGAATGCGATCCGCGTCGATCTTCGCTTCCCAGTTCCACCCCGCGCACACGGCTTGAGGGAATGAGGCGGCCAGCTTCGCGGCGAACTTGCGGATCGCCTCCTCGACGCTCGTCCCCGTGTATTCGAGCTCGAGGAGCGCCACCGAACGCGAGTCGCGCACAGAGTAAAGAGACGCCGAGATGTCGAGTGCGTTCGCTTCGTCCGTCGCAGCACCGGGCGCTGGCCCCCGCATTCGCCCGCCGCTACGCGAGCCGCCCATCCGGCCGCCGCCACGAGGTCCCCCCATCGTCGGCGCCGCCGTGGGTCGCGCGCCCGCGTCAGACCCGAGTCGCTGGGGAAGCTTCCCCGCGAACGTGAGGACGAGAATCGAGTCGCCGCGGGCTGCCGGGGCAAGCTGGGTCAAAAGGTCGTCGGTCGGACCGTCGGCCTGGGTGTAATCGTCGATCGCCTGCGCCAGCTTCGCATTGCCGGCCGCGAGCATGTCGTAGCCGACGGCGCACTCTGCGCCGCCGAGCGCCGGCACGATGTGAGGGGCAAGCGTCTCCCAACCGTCGACCGACATCCGGCCGTCCTTGTAGACACCGAGGACCGACACGGAACGGCGCGCCGGGGCGACATCCGACGCGAACTTGCTCGTGAACTTCACGCCGTCGTCGCACGCCGAAATCCCCCCCAGAAATGCCAGGGCGATCGGAAAGGCCGACCCGCTGCGCATGCCCCAGATGTCCGCCGGCGCCGAGCTTCCCGTCAAGCCCCAACGCGCGCCGCGGTCCGGGCCTCGATCGCGATCGTGGTGGCGCGTGCGCGGGCCGCTCCGCCTCCCTTGTCGGGGCGAATTCGCAGCCGGACGTGAGTGACGTTCTGGCGCTCGAGGTCCCAGCGCTCCCGTTCGAAAGTGGAGCCGTCCGGGCTGAAGTTGAATTCTTGCCGCCGCACGACGTGGAAACTGGCGCCTCCGTCCGACGACAGCGAGAGCTCGAGCTCTTGCGTTCGTGTTTCGCTCGTCTCCTCGACCTCGATGGCAATTGCCTGCACGTTCTGTAACGAATCGAAAGCGAGCGTGATCGTCTGCGGACCGGGACCGCTCGCAACCCACTGCGTGCCCCCTGGACCGCCATGACCGTCGAAGGCGCATTCGATGGGGTGAGCGGGGGCCTCGGACGTCACGGCGACATGGGCCATTTGCTGCAGATCGAGCTCGCTCGGAGAGCGCGTCGCTCGCGTGGTCGCCTCCGGAACTCCCTGACCGACCGTCTTCCGCATGTTTCTTGCCTGACACACCGAGACGCGCGCCGCCAGCTGGAGCGGAGGTGTAGGCCCATGCGGAGCGTCGACCCATGCGCAACGACGCGTCGTCCGGGCGGCGAACCCTTCGAGAGCGCCCCGAAACAGCACGACCGTCTGGCCGGTGCGCGTTTCGAGTTCCTGACGGCGTATAGCGCGCTACGTTACTGCCCCGATGCGCCGAACGGGACGCCTGACCTCTTCGCGCCTCCGACGCAATAACGGCGGCCGACAAGTGCGAACGCTTGCCATCGACATCGGCGGCACGGGGATCAAGGCGCTCGTGCTCGACCGCTTCGGCACGGCCATCTCGGACCGCGTCCGCGTCGAGACGCCGCGACCGGCGACCCCCAAAGCGATTCTTGCGGTGCTCTTCGACCTCGGCGCGCAATTGAAGCCCTTCGATCGCATATCCGCTGGCTTCCCCGGCGTCGTTTTCGACGGCGTGATCAAGACCGCCCCGAACCTTCACCCGTCGTGGGCGGGCGTTCCTCTCGCAAAAAAACTCGAGCGGATGTTCGGCAAGCCAGCGCGTGTCCTGAACGACGCGGGGGTCCAGGGCTTCGGCGTCATCGAAGGCAAGGGCCTCGAGATGCTCCTGACGCTGGGCACGGGTCTTGGCTGCGCCCTCTTTTACGAGGGTACCTACATCCCGAACCTCGAGCTCGCGCATCACCCCTTCCGACGCGGCCGGACGTACGAGGAGGATCTCGGCGAGGTGGCGCTGGCGCGTGACGGCAGAAAAAAGTGGATTCGCCACCTCGCGCAAGCACTCGCCGTCATCGACCCGATATGGAATCCGGATCGGATCTATCTCGGCGGCGGAAACGCAAAATACGTCACGGTCAGCTTGCCGCCCCACGTCCGGCTCACACCCAATCTCGCCGGGTTGCTCGGCGGCATCGCCCTCTGGGAGGGGCGCGACGCCCTTTCGGCGGCACGGCGGAGATCGGCCGGGCCGAACGGAGGCATCGGGTCGTCGCCGCGGCGACCCCAACGTTCCCGGGTGCCGGAGGCAACCGCCAGCTGACCCCCCCATGCGTGCGGCGCGCGAGGAGCTCGAACGGCGTACGCACGCGGGTGACTGGCGCCGCTCAGAACAGCCAGCCGATCGACCCGTCCAGAACGAGGTCGAGTCCATCTCGCCCGATCGGGATGCCGGGGGCTCGACTGCCGCCCACGAATCGCATGGGCCCGACCCCCAGGCGAAGCGAAAGCCCATAGTCCCACGTCCACTGCCAGCCCAAGGTGCCCCCAAAACCAACGACGTTCGCCCGCCAGTCGAACCGCGCGAGCGGCTCGCGAAGCGAGCGCGCATAGACGGCGCAAGGCTCGAGCACCAGCCCGTGGAAGCGGCTGCGAATCGGATAGACGAGCAGGCCGACTCCGACCGCCGAGGCAATGCTTCCGTCGGCAAGCTGAACGACAGCGCCCTCGATGCCGAGCGCGATGCGAGGGAGCACGGCAAAATCGACGTCCCCGCCGAAAACTCCTGCGGCGATGGCAAGCGGATTGATCATGAAACCGAGGCCGCGCTCCGTTTCATCCGCTTCCGCGGCATCGTCGCGATCGGCGAAGGTGGGCGCTTCATCGGCAGCCACCGAAGTCGCGGCCAGTACCGCGCACGAGAGGACCGCCACCGCGGGGGCGAGGCGAGCCATGGCGAAAACCGCCGCGACGCGGGCGCCCCGTTTCATGGTGACCCGCGGTCGGCGCTCGCCAGCTCATTGAGAATCGCGGCGACCGAATCGTAGAGTGCTTCGGGAATGGCTTCGCCCACACGCAGCTGCAGGAGTGCCTGGGCGAGCGGCACGTCGCGCACGACCGGCACACCGTAATCGTGTGCCGCACGCTCGATGCGAACCGCCAGATCGCCGTCGCCCGCAGAGACGACGACCGGCGCCTCGTCCCGCGCTTCGTCGTAGCGCAGCGCAACGGCGCGTCTCACGAGACCTCGACGGCATCGGCAACGATGCTCCGGGACTCCAGCCGCCTGCGGATGCGCGCCTGCCATGCCGTTGCATCGACGCCGGGCGGCACATGCAAGTGAACCTGGACCCTGCCCGCGTCCGCCAGAACGAGCAACGTGGCGCCCGCAAGCTCGCCAGCGCCGATCTCAAGCCGGACGGTGCCCCGTTCGCGGTCGCCCGACCAGGCGATGCGGCGGACCAGGACGGGCACGAGGTCTTCGAGCGAGAGCGCGGCTCTTGCTCGATCGACTTGCAAGAGAGAAGCGGCGGCCGGGAGCACCGGCGATGGAGAGGCCGCAGCCCGCGGCGCCAACAGCTCGGAACTCTGCAACGCCGCTCGGTGCCGGCGCAGCGGGTCGACCGGATCGTCGTCGTCCGCGACGTTCCTGTGAGCGCGCAGGATGGGACGTCCGGGCGCCGCACCGGCCGCCGGCCCGAACCCGACGGAGCCCGGCAGCTCGGTGATGACCCCGTTTCCTGACGCCGACAGAATGCCCGGCGGCTGTGGCGCGAGAAGAGCACGAAAAGCATCGCTCGAGTCGCTCGATGACCCCGTGTTCGGCCCCCCCGAACCGACCGTCCCCGGGTCCATGCTGCCGGTAGCCGTACCGGAGGTCGATGAAGTGCCCGCAATCGGCGCCGGGTTCATTGGCCGTTTGCCTGCAACACGGTCTTGACGGCGTCCGTCACCTGATCGACGAACCTCGACGCGAGATCGATGGCGCTCGCGTATCGATAGACGCCCACCTGCAAGCCGATGAGCGCGGCTGGGGGCAGGTCCGAACGGCCGACGAGGGCTCCGATTGCCTTCATCTCCTCTTCGCCGCGATCGAGCTCACGACCGAGACCGCGCAGAACGTCGGCGAAGCGAGCGCCCGTGTCTTTCTCGGGGATCACGAGCATGACCGTGGACTTCGGTGCCTCCGGGACCGCAGGAGCCGATTCCTTCATCGAGACGCGCATGACCGCTTGCTCAGGAATGGACGTTTTCAATCGCGGCTTTGGCGCTGTCGTGCTCGGTCTTGAGCACGTTCGACAGGGTGGTGAACGCTCGATTCTGAGCATCCACTTCTTGCTGGATCTGCAAGTAATAGAGATTCATCTGCGCCGACTGCTGCAGTGAGGCGTCGATATTGCTGGTGGAATCGGCGGTTCCCCCTGTCGTGCCCGATCCGCCCATGGTAACGGCGACGCCGCCGAGGCTGACGGTGGAGCCGGCCCCCGAGTTACCCGCTGCGCTCGGACCCTCCGCCGTAGAGTTGACCGCGATTCCATCGACGTTGACGAGGGGCATCGCGGTAGACGAGGTCCCGCCCCGTACCGCTGCAGCGCTGATGGGCGACCCGGGCAGCTTGCTCGCAGCAAGCTCGGCGCCCTGGACCAGGCTGTTCGCTCCCGCCGCGATGACCTGCCCGAAGCTCACGCGCGCAGGAGTCGCCGTGGGGCGCGGCGTGCTCTCGATCAAGACGACGTCGGGTCGAGAGGCAGTCGAAATGCGCGCGTCCATGCGAGTTTCCTCCGGATTCAGCCCCTTATCGACCCGACGCCCGAACAGTTGCGCGCGTCAGCGCGCGGAGGGCGTTTCGGTGGCCTGCACCGCGCGCAGCGCGAAGCGCGCAACGTCCAGACCAGGGTCGATCGCGAGTGCTCGCCGTGCTGCGGCGACGGCGCCGACCGAGTCCCCTTCGCCGAGTCGCGCGATTGCCAACCAAGCGAGCGCCTCGGCAGCCTGCGCTCGATTCGGGTCATCGGTGAGTGGTTCGAGTCGCTCCTCGGCATCGGAAAACGCGCTCCGCTGAAGCAGCAGTCGGGCATCCATGACCACCAACCTCGGCGTCCGGCCGAAGCGCGCGATGGCGTCACCGAGAACGTCGTCGGCGTCATCGATTCGCTGGAGTCGAAGAAGCGACTCGCAGAGACCGGCCCACCCGTCGGCGAGATCCGGCGCGACCTGGGTGAGCCTCAGGAATTGCTCGCGCGCATCTTCGAGGGCACCCCGATCGAAGAGCAGACGTGCCAGATTGACTCGGGCCGGAGCGAAGCCAGGATCGACCTTGAGCGCCGCGCGGTAGTGCCCTTCGGCCTCGCCGCTCCGTCCTTCCCGTTCGGCAACGAGGCCGAGCGCATGATGGGGCGCCGGCAGGTCCGGGTTCAAGTCGCGCGCCTTCGTCAACGCGCGGCGTGCGCGCTGGAAATTGGCGCGTTCGAGCTCGATGAGCCCGAGGTTCACCCACGCTTCCGTGAACCGCGGGCTGTACTCCAGAGCGAGGGCAATGCGCGCCTCCGCCAGCGGCAAGTCGCCGCGCATGAGCGCGATTGCACCGTCACGGTTGAGCGCGATCGCCCTTGCGGGAAGGGGTGCACCCGCCGCACAGGCCGCGAGACAGGCCGCAAGCAAGACGGCCGTCGATTTCAGCCCGTCCGACCAAGGCAATCCCCGGGGCCGAGCCGTAGCTTGTGAAAGCCGCGATCGGCGCAGTGGGGAGACGCGCGCTGGCCCTCCCGGGCGCCCACCGCGGCAGCACATCGGTCGCATTTCAAGGTCGGCCGCTGCGCGACCGAGTTGCGCGTCCCATGCGATTCCCGGGATGTGACGGCCGGACGGGATGAACCAATCGCTCGACGGACGCCGGCTGCAGGCGCTAGCCAATGTTCGTGACCGCGGACGAGATCGCTCGCAAGACAGTTGTCGCAGGAGTCGCTCCCGATTGTGCCGCGGGTTGCGCGGTCCGACCGAGCGGTGACCGGGCGCGTCCAGGGTCGGCGACGTGGATGCGCGAAATTGGCGGAGAGACGGGCGTTCTCTTCGACCTCGCGAGCATCACCAAGCCGATGACCGCCGTGGCCGTGGCCCGCGCGCGAATCGACCGAGACGCTCCGCTGGGCCGGTTCCTCGTCGAGGCGCGGGACACGCCGAGCGAACACGTGACGATCGAGCAGCTCCTGGCGCACCGCGCCGGGCTCGACGCGCACCGCGACCTGCATGCGCCCCTGCTGAGGGGCAAGAGGGTCGAAAAAAGCGTTGCGCTCCGGCAGGCCGCGCAGGCGAGACGTGCCGACGCCGTCGGCGCGCCTCCAAACGAGGGGTTCTCCCCCGTGTACAGTGACCTCGGCTACGTGCTCGTCGGGGCCGCGCTCGCCCGCGCTGCGGGTGCGCGCGATGCCGGCGAAGCGATCGCCGGATTGGTGTTGGAGCCGCTGGGGCTCCGCGACCGCGCTGGCACGGTCCGCGAGCTCGCTGCGCGCGGCATCCGCGGTCCGTTCGCTCCGACCGAGGACGTGTCGTGGCGTGGAGGCCGCCTGTGTGGGGCCGTGCACGATGAGAACGCGTGGGCTCTTACCGAGCTCGGCGGGTCCGGTCACGCGGGAA
The DNA here is from genome assembly GCA_035622655.1 of Polyangiaceae bacterium. Classification (GTDB taxonomy): domain Bacteria; phylum Myxococcota_A; class Polyangia; order Polyangiales; family Polyangiaceae; genus Palsa-1150. Next base: position 25,969 of record DASPUY010000066.1, on the reverse strand, counting down.
TCTTTGCGACCATCGACGCGGTCATCGCGTTCGGCACGGCATTCCTCGACGCACTGGACGGATTCGCGAGCGCGCTCGGCGATGTCGATCTCGGGTGGCTCGTGCGCGAGAGAGCCGGCGGCACCCTGCGGGCTGGTTTCGATGGAAAAAGTCTCGAAGGCTCGAGCGCCGGAGCCCGATTCGGGGCGAGGAGCTTCGGACACCTCGGCTTCACAGGCACTAGTCTGTGGCTCGATCCGGATGCCCACACGGTGGTTGCGCTTTTGACGAATCGCGTGTGCCCGACCCGCCGCCATGTAGCCATCCGAGAGGCCCGACCCGCCGCCCACGACGCCCTCTGGGCAAGGGCGCATCAGCTCCGTGCACACCCCCGGCCCGCGCCCGTCGACGGCGCGCACGGCTGCGAGTCAGAATCGTCCGGCCTCGACGAGAGCGCCAGGGCGAGCGTCCCACGCCGGAGAACGACGCGCTGACTTTACGCAGGTTTACAGTCCCGTGGGGATTGCTCGGCCCCTCCCGGGAGTCGATCGGTGCGGAGGCAAGAGAATTCATGAACGCCGTCACACGCATTGGAAGAGTCGTATCGATCGCAACGATCGCCGGCACCCTGGCCCTCGTCTCGGCAGGTGCCGTGTTCGCGCAGACCCCTGGAAGCGCGGACCCCACCGCGCCGGCCAATCATGCGCCCCGTCACCGGGGGCTCATCGGCCGGGCGCTCGAGCTCGATTCCCTGTCGCCCGCCCAGCGGACAGCCATCGAGCAGCTGGCACAGGAGAGTCGCACGGCGCGTGCGCCGGTCCGGCAGGCCGACGCACAGCTACTTACCTCGCTCGCAACGCAAGTGGAGTCTGGAACGATTGACCGGCAAGCCCTCGGGCCTGCCCTCCAGGCCCGACAGAGCGCCGCTCTCTCCGCACAAGTTGCCGGGCGGGACGCGATCCAGAAGCTGCACGACCTGCTGACGGCCGCTCAGCGGACCGCCCTCATCGATTCAATCGAATCGTCCGCCGATCGACCGGAGCGCGACGGCGGTGCTCGCGCAGGCATGTTCGACCGGATCGCCGTTCGGCTCGGCCTCACCTCCGCGCAGCGGCAGCAGATTGCCGCCAATTTGAGCGCCGAGCGGCAGGGACGGGCGAAGGCCACTGCGCCCGATCGGGTCTCGCTTCGCCAGGCTCGAGAGACCTGGCTCGAGTCGTTCCGGAACGATTCGTTCCACGTTGGCTCGGCGGCACCCGACCGCGCGCGAGCCGCGATGGATCGCAGAGTCGAGCGCACGCAGGACTTGCTGCAAGCCGCCGTCCCAGTCCTGACGCCGGCGCAGCGGGCCCAGGTGGCCAGCCGTCTGCGCGCCCGCGCCGCACGCGAGAGCCAGGGCTAGTCGGTCGGCTAGTCCGCAAGCTCGAGCGCAGCGAGAGTGCGGACTGAAACACGGGTAACCTGCGGCGCGTCCCGACTTTGCGGCCACGCTCCGCCATCCGAGCCAATCTGCGGCGGCGCTCCCCCCACCGGTAGAAGCGGGTGGAGGGGTATCCGCAGGCCAGTCTTCGACCGCGCTCTCCCCACACGCGTAACCCACTCGCCCAATCCCACCGCTGAAGCGTCCCGGCGATTTGCGCCGCATGAGGGTCCGTGCAGATGTATTCTTTTACCGAGGGATGAAAGGCTCCAAAGCGGGAGAGCAAGACGCTGCGGACAAAACCACGCAGCCCGTGCGGGTTGCGGTGAACCCGGCCGATCGCCGCGCTTCGCCCCGTCATGCGATCACGCTTCGTGTCGACTACAAGCGCATGAACACGTTCTTCGCCGACTACGCGAAGAACATCTCCAAGGGCGGCACCTTCATCCGGACGAACAAGCCGCTCGACGTCGGCACCGAGTTTGTTTTCGTTCTTTCGATTCCAGAGCAATCGGAGCAGCTGCAGCTGCGCGGCGAGGTGATGTGGACGGTCGACGAGACGCGCGCGAACGCGGAGCGTCCGCCTGGGATGGGCATACGCTTCAGGTTCGTCGATGACGACGAACGAAAGCGGCTCGAGACCTTCGTCGAAAGGCTGATGTCGGAAAAGCTTGGAATGCACGTGACGTCCAAGCTGCTCGGCAAGGGCTGACACTTATCCCTCGTCCCTACGACAGTTGCCGCTCGGTCGTCGTGGACCTAGCTTCTCGAGCATGGCCGCCGCGAGCTCGATTCCTTACAACCTCGAGGACGAGATCGATCGCTTGAAAAAGAAGCGAAACGCCGTGATTCTGGCGCACTTTTACCAGGACAGCGACATTCAAGACGTGGCGGACGTGCTCGGTGATTCGCTCCAGCTCGCGCAGGCCGCCGCCCGGACGAACGCGGACGTGATTTGCTTCGCGGGCGTGCACTTCATGGCGGAGACGGCCAAGATTCTCAATCCCGATCGAATCGTGATCCTGCCCGATCCGACGGCGGGCTGCTCACTTGCCAGCGGCTGCCCGGCGGATCGATTTGCCGCGTGGATCGCGAAGCACGAGTCCGAGCGAGGCAGCCGGCCTGTCGTCGTGAGCTACATCAACTGCTCGGCCGAGGTCAAAGCGCTTTCGGACTACATCGTGACCTCGTCGAATGCCGAGACGATCCTCCGGCAGATCCCCCCCGATGAGACGGTCCTATTTGGACCGGACCGCAACCTCGGAGCCTATCTCGAGAAAAAGATCGGCAGAAAACTGATTCTCTGGCCAGGCAGCTGCATCGTGCACGAGACGTTCAGCCTCCGGAAGCTCGTGGCCCTCAAGGAGCGGCACCCGAGCGCGCTCGTGCTCGCGCATCCGGAGTGCGAGGCGCCGCTCCTTGCCGTCGCGGATTACGTCGGGTCCACGACAGCGCTTCTGCGATACGCGATCTCGAGCCCCGCGGGCGAATTCATCGTCGTCACCGAGCCGGGAATCCTGCACCCGATGCGCAAGGCAGCGCCGGACAAGACGTTCATCGCCGCGCCACCGAGCTCGAATTGCGCGTGCAACGAATGCCCGTTCATGAAGCAGAACACGCTCGAGAAGGTGTACCTCGCACTGCGCGATCTCGAGCCAAGGCTGGAGATGCCGCGTGATCTCATCGCGCGGGCGCGGGCACCGATCGACCGAATGCTCGCGCTGAGCTGAGTGGTCCTGTCTGCGGGTCTACGATCCCGGCGGCGAAAATGGCGGAGCCATCAGCGGGGCTTGCCGCCCGGTCGAAACGGAAACCGGTCGCGCAGCGACGTTTTCACCGGCGCGATGTCCGGATCGGATCCCCGCGGCCCGGAGGAGCTCGAGGCGGCCGCGTGGGACGACGGCGGAGATCGATCGCCCATCACGACCTCGTCCTCGAGCACGATGTTGATCGCTTCCTCGGAGGGCGGGGCGACGACGGGCCCCGCCGCGTCCGCGCCCGATTCCGAAGCGCTGGCCTCGGGAGGCGACGGGGGAAGCGACCACGACCCCTCGTCGAACGAAGCGCGCTCGCCTCCTTCGGACGGCCGCGCGCCGGCCGGCGAATGCGCGATGGGCACCGAATCTATCTGAGGTTCGAGCTTGCCTTTGGGCTCGAGCTTCGGTCCCGACTCGCGGGCGGCGCTGAGCACGAGCCCGACCTTGGCGACCATGGCGTCAATCACCGCGGTCAGAACGTCGTTCGGCGTCTTTCCGACGATCTTGTCCCAGCCGAGCGCCGCGACGAGCCCCTTCGGTGTGCCGTCTCCCGTTTCGTGAATCCGACGCACCCACGCCGATAGGTCTTCCTTGGTCAAGCCCTCGGAGAGGACATCGGTCCCCTTCAGCGCCCCATTTCTGGCCTGAATCGTGTCGAGGAACCATCGCGCGTCGAACAGATACAGCTCGTAGGCGGTGGTCAGGGCCTTGTGGATCGCTTGCTTGGTGAGCTTGCCGCCTCGCCAGAATGCCCACCAATCGGCGAGCGGCACCCAACGGATCATCGTTTCCGGCGCGAGACCGTCCTCGAACGCGGCATGGTCGATGTCGCCCGCAATGAGGGCGTCGTGGACCACGATCTGGACCTTCTCGTCCGTGTCGCGAAGCGCAGCCTTGATGCCGCGAATGCCCCACGCGGCGATGATCGGGCCGCGCACGTCCTGCGGAACGTACTTCAGGATGCGATCGGTGCTGGTCTTGTCGTCGTGCGGGAAGAACGCCGTCAGCATCTCTTGCGAGGTGCGAACTCGGCCCTCCGGGGTTCGGCGATACTCTTCCAGAGCCAGGCAGAATTTGGGAACGGCTGCACTCAGGTCGTTGCGTGCCTTGTCCACGGCACTCCTCCATTCGCGCAGCGATAAACGCCGGCGCCTCTCATAGTATAGGAGACGACGGTTCCTAGTATAGGAGCGACGACTCTTCGAGCGCTACGCATGTTTTCAGCTTCGCATCGGTCTAGCAGCAGCTGCTGCGGGCAGCAGCCAAGCGTCAAGAAGGACGCGGCATGGTAAAGGGCTCATATGTCGGTCATGTTCGACGTGAGTAGGTAGTCGACCGCGAATATGACGACGATGCTCGTGACGACGGCTTTGGCGGTTCCCTCTCCGACTCCCCGAGCGCCGCCGGACGCGTAGAAGCCTTTTTTGCAGCAGATGACGCTGACGACGAATCCGAAGACGAAGCTCTTGGTGACCATCATCCGAAGGTCGCTGACCGCGAGCAGCCGCCGGATGTTGTCGAGGAACGCGCCCGGATCGAGCCCCTGCCACATGACGGCCACCACGTAAGCGCCGAGCTGGCCACAAATACCGAAACAGGTGGCGAGCAGCGGCAGAGTCAGCGTGGCTGCGAGGACTCTCGGAAAGACCAGGTATTGAACCGGACTGACCCCCATGGTCGTGATTGCGTCGATCTGCTCGGTGACACGCATGTTCCCGAGCTCGCTGGCCATGGTGCTGCCCGCCCGCGCAGTGACGACAACCGCGGTCAGGACCGGTGCGAGCTCGCGAGCCAGGGCAAGCGCGACGACGCCGCCGACCATGCCCTCCGCCGAAAACTGCCGGAATCCGACGATGATGCTCACCGTGAAGGCCATACCCGTGAACAGGCCGACCAGGCCGACGATGAAGGCCGACCCGAAGCCGACGAAGTCCAGCGCGGCGAGGATCTGACCGATGCGGACCGGGGGTCGGATCGCCCAGGACAGCGTTCGTCCAGCGAGCACGACCGTAGTCCCGAGATCGTCGAAGAGCGCGAGGACGGGGGCGAAGACGCGGTCGACGATCCGAGCAAGTCGCTCGAGAACGGACGGTCGAGCTACGTCGGGCGCCGTGTTGGTCAACTCCCGCAGAGTGTAGCGTCGCCGCTCACGGCTCGCGATAGAACCGCGGGACACGACGCGAGATGCTCGTGAGGATCTCCCAAGGTATGGTGTCCGCGGCCGCGGCCAGCTCGTCGGCGCCCACGCACCCTCGTCCAAGCAGGCCGTGCTGTGGGCCGAGGACCACGACCTCGTCGCCGATGGCCGCGCATTCGACATCCGTCACGTCGATCATCGTCATGTCCATGGAGACAGCACCGACGATGGGTGCCCTCCGCCCGTGGACGAGCACGTAGCCGCGATTGCCGAGATGGCGTGACAACCCATCGGCGTACCCGATGGGGACCGTGGCCACGCGGGATCGGCGCGGCGCCCGCCAGGTCGCACCGTACCCGACGGCTGACCCCGGTTCGACGACGCGGACCGCCACAATCTCGGAGCGCACGCGCATGACCGGTTTGAGCTCGCTCGAGAGAAGATCGCCCGATACGCGTGGCGCGACGCCGAAGAGCGCAATGCCGGGGCGAACGGCCTCGAAACATGCGCATCCACGCAGGAGCGCTGCGCTGTTGGCCGCATGCCGTACCTCCGGGCGAATGCCGCGACGGTCCAGAACGACCGATGCCTCGTCGAAGCGGGCCAGCGCATCCACGTTCTCGGAGTCGTCCCCTGCGTCCGCGCACGCGAGGTGCGTCATCAATCCGCGCACGCGCACTTCGGGGCACGCCGCGAGCGCGTCGGCGAGCTGGGGCAAATCGCGCATCGTGACGCCGAGCCTTGCCATCCCCGTGTCCACTTTCACGTGGACGTCGACGGGCCGTGCGATGCTGCCCGTCCGCGCCAGGCGCGCGAACGCAGCGATGGTCTCGAGATCGTAGACCACCGGAACCAGCCCCCGCGCGATCACTTCTTCGTGGGCGCTGCCGTAATGGCCTCCCATCACGAGAATCGGAGCGCCAATCCCGGCTTCCCTCAGCTCTACCCCTTCCTCGAGCAATGCCACGCAGAATCCGTCGACCCCGGCGCGTTCCAGGGTCCGTGCGACGGCCGGGGCCCCATGCCCGTACGCGTCCGCCTTGAGCACGGCCCAAACTCGCGCCGCTCCCGCACGCTTTCGAACGACGCGGAGGTTGTGCCTCAAGGCTTGCAGGTTGATTTCCGCTCGCGTGGGCCGTACCGCGTCGGACGGCGCCGCGCGGCGAGGTCGCAATACGCGGGGAGGGAGCGGCGGCGTCATCGACTCACCCTGGACGGTCGGCGAACGGCTGACGGTGATCCACCTACCACGGCGGTCGCCCGCAAGTCACGAAACCCGCAGCGCCGCCCGAGCGTGCAAGGCCACGGTCAGGGCTGCGGGCCGGCCGCGGCCTCGACGCTCGCCTGCGAAGCGCTCGTGAGCAGCGCAGTGATCCGTCGCGCAAACGCGCTCGGATCGTCGAGCGGCGCTCCCTCGGCGACGAGCGCCTGGTCGTAGAGCACCTCCACCCAATCCGCGACCCGCTCGTCGTTCCGATCGACCAGCCGCCGCAGGTTCTTGATGATCGGGTGATCGGGGTTGAGCTCGAGAATCCGTCCGGTCCGCGGTACATCCCGGCGCGCCTCCCGAAGCAAGCGCTCGATGTATCCGTGTGGCGCACCTGCGGCGAGGACCAGACAGCAGGGGGAATCCGTCAGCCGATCGCTCGGCCGGACCTCGGTGATCCGTGATCCGAGCACGGCGCGAATGCGCTCGAAAAGCGGTTTTAGCTCATCCAGCTCGATGGCTTGTTCCTTCTTCCCTTCGGCGTCGTCACCGAGCTTCAGGTCCGCCCTCATGGCGGACACCAGCGGCTTTCCCTCGAAGCTTCCGAGCGAATCGATGGCCCATTCGTCGATGGGGTCGGTCATGAGCAGGGCCTCGAGGCCCCTCTTTCGAAGCCCTTCGAGGTGGGGCGCCGACTCGATCGCTTTGCGGGACTCGCCGATGGCGTAGTAGATGGCGGTCTGACCCTCTTTCATTCGCTCGACGTAAGAGGCGAGCGAGTACAGCCCCTCGCCCGCCGTGCTCTCGTAGCGAAGCAGCTTGGCGAGGCGACCGCGATGCTCGAAATCGCTCGCCACGCCTTGCTTCACGTGGGGGCCAAATGCCTTCCAGAAAGTCACGTAATCGTCGGGACGTTCCCTGGCGGTGCTCTCGAGCTCGTCGACGACGTGGCGCACGAGCTGCCTCTTGATGGTTCGCACTGCATTCGATTCCTGGAGCAGCTCGCGCGACACGTTGAGCGGCAAGTCGTCGGAATCGATGACCCCGACCACGAAACGAAGCCATTCGGGGACGATCTCGTCGCAGTCCTCCATCACGAGGATCCGCTTGACGTACAGACGTACGCCGCGGTGCTTTGCTCCGAAACGCAGCTCGAAAGGGCGCTCACGGGGCACGAAGAGCAGTCCCACGAACTCCTGCGTCCCCTCGACCTTGAAGTGCGTCCGAGCGATCGGCACCTCGCCGGCACCGTGGGCGAGATATCGGTAGAATTCCGTGTACTCGTCGTCGCGAATCTCGTTTCGCGGTCGCTGCCAGAGGGCGCTCGTCCGGTTGATCGTCTCGTACTCGGTCTTTGCGTCGGCGCCCGTGCCCTTGGTCACCGCGAGCTGAATCGGGTGACTGACGTAGTCGGAGTACCGCTTGACGAGATCGCGTAGCCTCCACTCTTCCAAGAACTCGGCCTGGTCGGCGCGCAAGTGCAGGATGACCTCGGTGCCTCGCTCGGTGCGTGGATCGGGGGAAACGGTGAACGTATCCTTTCCTTCGGAAACCCAGCGGTGCGCCTGCTGTCCCTCGCCGGCAGCCCGCGACACGACCTCCACGCGGTCGGCCACGAGGTACGCGCTGTAAAAGCCGACGCCGAACTGGCCGATGAGGCGCGCGTCCGTCTGCCCGCGCTGCGCGAGCTTCTCCAGAAACGCCCGCGAGCCCGAGCGCGCGACCGTCCCGAGGTCGCGCACCAGCTCCTCCTCGGTCATGCCGATGCCCGTGTCCTCGATCGTGAGCGTCTTGCGCTCCCGGTCCGGGCGGATCCGAATGGCCAGCGCGGTGTCGCCACCGTAGAGCTCGGGCTCCGTGATCGCGCGGAACCGAAGCTTGTCGAGCGCGTCGGAGGCATTCGACACGAGCTCGCGCAGGAAAATCTCTCTGTGGCTGTAGAGCGAGTGAATGACCAGGTGAAGGACCTGGGCGACTTCGGCTTGGAAGGGGTGGGTGACAGCGTCGGCCATGCGCCGAGACCGGTAACGCTCCCCGGACCCGTGTCAACCCCTGGGCTTCGTTCCGAAGTCGGAGTCTCGCTCTCGGGCTCGCCGTGCGAGGCGAGCCCTAGGCGAGACGGGCGTCGAGCTCGATGTCGACCGCCTTCAGCGCCACCGAGACCGGGCAAGTCTCCTTGGTCTTTCGGGCAATCTGCTCGAACTTGGCGGCATCGATGTTCGGAACGTGGCCCCGAACCGACAGACGTATCTTGGTGATCTTGAAGCCTTCCCCCACCCGGTCGATCGTGCAGGCCGCTTCGGTGTCGACGCGCGTGGGCGGCGATCCGGCCTGTTCGAGCGCCAGGCTCAGCGCCATGCTGAAGCAACCTGCTTCGGCCGCGGCGAGGAGCTCCTCGGGGTTGGAGCCCGGTCCGTTCTCGAAGCGCGAGGAAAAGCCGTACCCGCCGGCGACGACCCCGCTCTCTCCCTTGAATGTGCCTTTGCCCGTCTTGAGGGTTCCCTCCCACGTCGCGGTTGCTTTGCGAGTCGGCATGGTCTCACCGCTCCTTTCGTACCCCCACTGCCATCGGGCGCTCCGAAGTGCAAGCGGGCACAAGAGCCGCAGCGAAGCGTAGAGTGCGACTTGCGATGCAACCGGCCTGGTTCGTGCGAGGAGACGTGGACGGCTTCTTCGGCCTCTTCGTCGACAATTTGCTGCAGTTGATGCTCGTCGTCGTCCTCTGCGAAGCGGTTTGCGGCCTGCCTCCCTCGCTCGTGCTCGGCCGAATTCTTCCGGGCGCCGCGCTCTCGATACTGCTCGGAAACCTGTTCTACGCGTGGCAGGCTCGGAAGACGGGACGGGCGGACGCAACCGCCCTGCCATTCGGGATCAACACTCCCAGCTTGCTGGCGTTCGTGTTCCTGGTCATGAGGCCCGTTTACGAGGAGACGAAGGACCCGACGCTGACATGGCGCGTGGGCCTGTCGGCCTGCGTCGTCAGCGGCATCTTCGAAGCGTGCGGAGCGTTCGTGGGTGATTGGCTGCGCCGCAGCACGCCACGAGCGGCGCTCCTCGCGGCGCTCGCGGGGATCGCGCTGACTTTCATTTCGATGGGGTTCGTATTCCAGATCTTCGCCCACCCCTGGATCGCGGTTTTCCCCATGTTGATGCTGCTCGCAGTCTATGGATCGCGCAGCCGCCTGCCCATGGGGCTGCCCGGCGGGCTCGTCGCCATCGCGACGGGAACCGCGATCGCCTGGCTCCTGCGCACCATCTCGCCCGCGATGTTCGAACCGCTCCGCGATCCGGTCGCGCTGGCGTTCCACCCGCCCGTCCCGGTGCTCGGCGACGCCGTGGCCCTGCTGACCGATCCGAGGAGCACCAAGGCCCTGAGCGTGGTCCTGCCCATGGGGCTCTTCAACGTCGTCGGCTCGCTGCAGAACCTCGAAAGCGCCGAAGCGGCGGGCGATCGTTATGCGACGATGCCCTCGCTGCTCGCGAACGGAACGGCAACCCTGGGGGCCGCATTCTTTGGAAGCCCCTTCCCGACCACGATCTACATCGGCCATCCGGCGTGGAAGGCGATGGGCGCGCGGCGCGGATATTCGATCCTGAACGGCGCCGCCGTGACGGCGATCTGCCTAATGGGCGCGGCGCCCCTCGTGCTCAGGGTGGTGCCCATCGACGTGACCCTGGGCATCCTGCTCTGGGTCGGGCTCATCATCACCGCGCAGGCGTTCCAGGAGGTGCCGCGTAGCCACATGAGCGCCGTCGCGCTGGGCCTCGTGCCGTCGTTCGCCGCCTGGGCCCTGGTGCTCATCGACGTCGCCTTGCGCGCCGGGGGCTCGTCGCTCTTTCAGGCGGCTCCCGGATTCGGCGCGAGTCTTTACATCGATGGAGTGATCGCGCTCAGCCAAGGGTTTCTGCTGACGTCGATCATTCTGGCGGCGATTCTCGTATTCATCATCGAACGCCGTTTCTTGCATGCCGCGGCCTGGGCACTCTCGGGGGCGGCGCTTTCGATGGTGGGCCTCATTCATGCTTACGTGCTGACGCCGCGCGGCGTGGAGAACCACCTGGGACTCGCCGCGGCCCCGGGCTTCGCGGCGGCCTACGCCATGAGCGCGGGATTCCTCGTCCTCTTGCATTTCACGCATCCTCGCCAGAGCGACGAAGGCGCGCACTGAATCCCTGGCCGCCTGGCCGAGATCATTGCCATGGCTGCCATGGCAACGATCTCCCGCCTGACGGGCCGGCCGCTGTCGCTTCCGCTAGGGGGCGCGGGTGGAGCGGTCTCTCTCAGGGATGCGGCGACAGCGCCACGCCGCGGAAGATCTCCTGCCCGCTGTTCGCCACCACGATCGGAATGCCGGGCGGCGGGCTCGCTCCACCGTCGTCGGTGAAGACCGCAATGCGGGTTGGAGTCTCGACGGTGGTCCCGATGAGCGTCACCTGCCCCGGGCCGTTCGCGATGCCCGCCAGGCCCCGGAATCCAGGGCCTGCGCCGCCGTCGGCGGCCGCAATCTGGAGAACGGCGGTCTGAGTCCACGTGCCTGCCTCGAGCGACAGCCGCTGGATTCCCATGCTGGCGCTACCGTTCAGCGCCCTGTCGTCGGCGACGTAGAGCGTGTCCGGCCCGGCGCTCGACGGATTCAGCTGAACGAAGACGAATTGCCACGGGCTCACGCCCGCGTCCGCGGCGACCATGGGCAGGCCTGGCAGCGTCGTCAGCGCGGCTGGGCTGCTGATCGGCAGACCGCTGCCCACCGCGAATACCTCGCCGGCAGCGGTTTCGCCCGATGCATAGAGCTGGCTGCCGGTCACATTGAGCATGCGCGACGGAGTCGGAGTGACCATCGCGCCTCCAACGGTGCCGAACGGGATGTACCAGATGCCGCCCGTAGGCCCACCATCCGCAGCCGACCCTGCGACACCGCTGACCCAGAACTCCTGGCCGTCGGCGGTGGCGGAGCTCCGGATGCTGTTCAGGCTTTGGAACGCGCCGCTCGCGAACTGCGTCGACGTGTCGACGTTCCCCGAAGAGTCGATCCGGGCGACGACGATGGTGTCCGCGGAATTGGCCGGGTTTGCCGCGCCCAGACTGGCGTTGTACCCGACCATGGTCAGATAGTGGCCGTCCTGCGACCGGGACAGGCCGGCGATGAGCACGCCTGCGGGGAGTGTGACCATGTCTTGGCCAGCGGCGGGCGACGAAGTCGGCAGAAAGACCGTGGAGACCACGCCGCCGTCGGAGACGAGGCGCTCCTGGATCGAGACGGGCGCCGCCGTCTCGTTGACTAGGCCAATGAAGGCGCCGCCGTCCGGACTGAAGACGTGAAGAACGCTGAACGTGAACGGCACGCAGCTGCCTTCGCCGTTGCAGATGTCCCCCGGGCCGCAGGTCGTTCCCTCGGGCGCCGACTGGGTCCCGCACAGGCCCGCGGTACAGCTGATCGGCGAGCAGACGGTCCCCGTGCCCGGACAGTCCGTGGCGACGTTGCAGGCGGGCTCGCAGGTGATCGTGGTCGACATCGACGTGTACGCCACCCCGCTGCAGGCGCTGCTGCCCGGGAGGCTGACCGTGACCGTGATCGTCACGCTGGTGTTCTCGTTCGCACACTGAAACTGCGGCGACGCCAGATTGGCTCCAGCTCCGCCGTCGGCCGGATTCACGAACGTGCCGCCGCCCGGAGGGCTCACCGTCCACTGGATGGTGCTGGACGGTCCCGTCGTCGACAGGCCAAGCTGCGACGGTTGTCCAAGGACGACCTCGGACGGGCTGGAAGAGAATGAAGTGATCGCCGGACACTGAACCGGCGGCGCATTGACCAAGACCACACCCGCATCGACGGCCACGGAGCCTTGCGTCACGTCGGCAGCAAACGTTGCGTCCGTCGGGTCGGTGCAGATGACCGCCAGCGTGACGCTCGTCATCTGGCCCGCGATCACCCCGAACGAATTCGAGGTTCCGATGCAGACTCCGTTGGCGCTGTCCGATCCCGACAGCGTGATCGTGTAGCCGCTTCCAGCGAGGACGCCTCCCGCGATGACTTCGACCGACTGGGCGCTGCCGATTGGAATCGTTCCGGAATACGAGTTGGGGCCGTTGATCGTCCACGAGAGCGACGTCACGCTCTCGCCGTTCGGGAGCAGCAACGTCGCCTTGACGGTCCCGACATCGGCGGTGTTCGGTGCGCCCGAGCCGGTGTTCGACACCCCGTTGCCCGAGCTGTGACCCGCCGGGGTCAGATTGCGATCGCTCGAACAGGCGGCAAACGCAGCGCCGATGACGGCGACCAAGAGCCCCACAAGGAGCGCGATCCCGACGCGTTTCATGAGCTCTCCCTCGGGCGCACGCGACGGTCCGTGGCGCACACCCCGCTGAGCGCCCGTGGGTATCACACCCACTGTGTCGGTTCAGCGAACTCAGCGCGAAGTTTAACGCTGTCGTCCGAGACGTTGTCCCCGCGAAAGGGCTCTGTAGAACGAGATCATTGCCATGGCAATGATCTCCATCAATTGCGGCCCGAAGCCGGTTGCCGATGATCCCGACTTCGACGCGGATTCCGACCTCGGAGGACTGCGGATTCCGACCTCGGGACCCCAAAACCCCACTTAGGAACTCGTCACATCGAATCCGACTGCAGCTCGTGGGCGTGAGCACGCCTCTCGGCCAGGACGGCTTGCTCGTGAGCGTATTGCATCCGGTAAAGCTTGGCGTACACGCCGCCGTGCTCCACGAGGTCATCGTGCGTGCCGGTCTCCACGACGCGCCCCTTGTGGAACACGACGATGCGATCCGCGGCGCGAATGGTCGAAAGGCGATGGGCGATGACCAGCGCGGTGCGGCCGCGAATCGCTTCCTCGAGCGCACGCTGGAGCCGCGCCTCGGTGTCCGAATCGACACTGGCGGTCGCCTCGTCCAGAACGAGAAGGGGGGCTGCGCGGTAGATCGCGCGTGCGAAGGCGAGGAGCTGCCGCTCACCGGCACTGAAGTTCTGGCCACGCTCCTCCACAGGAGCATCGAGAGCGTCGACCTCGCCGCCGCGCCGGCGAAAGAGGTCGAGCGCCCCGATCCGCCGCAGAGCCTCTTCGGCGCGAGCACGGTCGGGCGTGTCGTCGGCGATGGCGATGTTGGACAGGACGGTACCCGAGAACAGGAAGACGTCCTGGGGTACGACGGAAAAAAGACGCCGGAGTGCGCGAGGGTCGTACGAGCGGACGTCGCGGCCAAGCACGCGGACGATGCCGCCCTGGGGCTCGTACAGCCGCAGAAGAAGGCTGGCCACGGTGGTCTTGCCGGCTCCGGTAGCTCCAACCAGCGCGATTCGCTCTCCGTCGCGCGCCACCAGGCCGACGTCCCGGAGAACTGGAACCCCGGGCTTGTACTCGAAATCGACGTGCTCGAGCGCGATGGCTTCGTCGGGGGGGCCGGCAGGCGAGCATGCCTCGGGAGGCAGCGCGGCAGGGGCGACGTCCTTTTCGTCGAGCAGCTGAAAAATCCGCTCGGCACCGGACATTGCGCTCTGCAGCAGCGTATACCGCTGAGAGAGCAGGCTGACGGGCTCGAAGAACTGACGGATGTACTGCGTGAACGTCACGAGCAACGCGAAGGTGATGCGGTGATCGGCAACCCGCCTCAGCCCCGCGAACCACAGGATGCTCGCGATGCAGAGGGTGCTCACCATCTCGATCGCGGCGTCGAGAACGGCTTCGTAGTAGATGGCGCGCTTGTTCGCGTCCCGGTACTCGAGGTTGATGGCGTCGAACTCCGCGCTCATTGCGCGCTCGCGAACGAACGCCTGTACGACGGCGATGCCGTTCACCTGCTCGTTGAGGAACGCGTTCAGCCGCGCGGTCCGGGCACGGACGTCGCGGTACGCGGCGCGCGACCGTTTGCGTACGTAGTTGACGATGGCGCCGACGACGGGAAGCGCCAGAAAAGAGACGAGCGACAGCCGCCAGTCGAGCGCGATCATCACCACGACGATCCCGACCAGGGCGACGACGTCTCCCATGGCGTTGAGGGCCCCGGACGCGAACAGCTCGCTCAGTGCATCGACGTCGTTGGTCGCGCGCGTGACCAGGCGACCGACCGGAGTGCGGTCGTAATACCGGAGGCGCAGCTTCTGGAAGAAGTCGAAGATCCCGCCTCGCAGATCGGCCATGGCCCGGGCGCCGGCCACCTGCATGGTGTACATCTGGACGTACGTCAGCGCCTGGGTGACGACCAGGATCAGCGCGAGACCCGATCCGTCGCGCCAGAGACGCGTGGAATCGCGAGCGCCGGCCTGGCGCACGACGTCGCCCAGCAGCAACGGCCGGAGCAGGTTGATGACGGCGATGATCAGGAGCGTCGTCAGCGAAACGACGATGAAGGAGACGTGAGGGCGCACCCAGGGCCAAAGCCGTCGAAGGAGACGCGCGTCGTACGCCTTGCCAATCGCACCCTCTTCGTGGAACGCGCGCAGGGCGCTGCCCGCCCGCTCGGATCGGGCCCTCGGGTTGGAGACGGGCGCTCCGTTCATGATGCCGCGGCTCCCTGAACGGCCAGTCGGTCGCCTGCGTCGGACGCATCGAGCTCCTCGAGCTCTCGCGCCATCCGCTGCTCTTCGGCGAACGCGGCATAGATTCCACCCGATTGCACGAGCTCGTCGTGCGTGCCCTGCTCGACCACCCTCCCCTCGTCCAGCACGATCACCCGATCGCAGCGGGCGGCCGCGGCCACCCGATGCGTGACGAGAATGACCGTGCGACGCGCGGCTTGACGCTCGATGGCATCGAGAATCGCCGCCTCGGTCTTCGCGTCCACGGCCGAGAGCGGATCGTCCAGAATGAGAATTTTCGGCTCCCAGGCGAGAGCGCGTGCGAGCGCGATGCGCTGCTTTTGGCCGCCGGACAGCTGCACGCCTCGCTCTCCAACGACGGTGTCGAATCCGTCGGGAAGCGAGAGCGCCTCGTCGAGCATCTGCGCCTCGCGAGCGACGACGCGGATGCGCTCCTGCGAGGCGGGAGAGTCAGGGTCCTCGAGCGCGAACCCGATGTTGCGGGCCACGGTCGTGGAGAAGAGAAAGGCATCTTGCTGCGCGTAGCCGATGGCCGACCGCAACGACGCGAGAGGCAGCTCGCACACGTCGATTCCGTCGATTCGCACCGTTCGCTCGGGAGTGGGAAGAAGGCGCGCGAGCAGCATCGCGAGCGTCGTCTTTCCTGCGCCGGTGCGTCCGACGACGGCGAGAGACTCGCCCGGTGCCACCTTCAGTCGGACTCCGTCGAGCACGCGTCGATCGCCGTACGCGAACGACAGATTCTCGACGCAAAGCGAGCCGCCGACATGCTTCGGCGCCCGCCGCGCCCCGTCGACGACCTCGGGCAACGCATCGAAAACGTCGCGGAGCCGCACGAACCCCGCCCGGCCGCGTTGAACGACGCTCAAGGCGAAGCCGATCGCGATCATCGGCCACGTCATCCGGGCGAACGCGCTCCAGAACGCGAAAAACGCGCCTTGCGTCAAGCCGCCATGGGCCGCACCTCGCAGCAGAAGGGCCGACCCGTACCAGAAGAACACGAGGATGCCGATCGCCGCGACCGAGCCGATCGTGGGCGCGAAGGACCCGCGAAGCCTCGCGAGGGCGAGACTTGCGCGCAGGTATTCGCGATTCGCGGACTCGAAACGAGCGCGCTCGCGTTCCTCCAGAGCGAAGCTGCGGACGACGCGGACACCGGCGAGATTCGCCTGCAGCACGTCACTCATGCGGCCGAGCGCCGCCTGGTTCTCTCGCATTCGGAAGTACATCCGGCGCGAGACGGCGCGTGAGATGACCGTGACCAGCGGCAGGTTGAGCAGGCACGCCACCGTCAGCTTGCCGCTCACCCCCAGCATGATCTGCAGGGCGCTCGCGAACGCGAAGCACACGTTGACGACGTTGAGCACGCCGAACCCGAGCAGCATGCGCACTTGCTGCAGGTCGCTCGTGGAGCGACTCATGATCTCGCCGGCCGGCATCTTGCGGTAGAACGCGGCGCCGAGCTGGTGCAGCTTGCGCAAAAGCTCGAAGCGAAGCTCGTACTCCGCGTCCCGGCCCGCATTGAACACGTACCACCGGCTCGCGACCCGAGCGACGAATGCCCCGAGCGCCAGCACGAGGATGGTCGCCGCCGGCCTCCACGCCCGGGAGGGATCCGCGCCGAAGACCTCGTCGATCGCCGCCTTCGACTGCCAATCGATGCGGTTCATCGCCAGCTGGAATGCGGCGAGCGTGAGCGTGCCGGCCACGTACTGAGGCGCGTGACGGCGGAACTGTCCCCGCAGCGTGGTCGGGTACCGCAACTCGGTCGACGGTGCTCGGGTCGGAGCGGGCGCAGGCTCAGCGGTCACGGTGGTCGCGGACTCTCCTTCTTTCACAGATGCCGCGACGGAACGCTGCGTTGTCACGACCGAGCCGGCGCCGGCTTGCGGTGCGACGTCGAAAGCACGGGCCGACGGCCACCCTCCACGAGCGGCGTGAGGTTTTCCACGTTCAGTCGCACGGCGAGCAGCCCTAGCATGACGCGGGCGCCGCCCTTGCCGTCAAGCTCCGACACGAGACCCACTTTTCCGGAAAAGGGCCCCTTGAGCACGCGAACCCGCGTTCCCCGCTCGATGGGGGCGAGCGCATCGGCGATCGGCGGCGCGTATCGCAGGCGGACCTTGACCCCCCGATGGGCTTCGCGCACGGCGGGCTGGTCGGGAGGGCTCGGCGCAGACGGATCGCGACGCCGGTCGACATCGGCCTCGGCATCATGCTCGGCGTCCCGCTCGTCGCCCTCGGCACGTCTGTGAGCTTCGCGCCGCGGACGAGGGAGCGAACCGCGGCCGCGTCGATCGTGCCTCCGCTCGCGCCCCCTCCCCGAAGCGTCACGCGACCCGCCGTCCGGCGCCGAGCGCGACTCTCCGCCCGTCTCGCGAGCCATCTCTTCGGTCTCCGCGCAAGAGGCTCCCGTGAAGAGGAGCAAGACGCGCGCAAGGGCAACGAGGGCGTCGGCAAGCTGTTCGTCGAGAAGGACCGCGTGCTCGAGCGCGGTATCGCGAGAGATGGTCCATCCGATCCAGAGCGGCTTGCCGCTGCGCTCGACTCGTTCGAAGAGCAGCGCGAGCTCATCGAGAGTGGCGCGCGGGGCGACGTACGCTGCGGCGTCCCCGGAGACTGCGATGACGAACTGTTCGGGCAGCTGCTCGAGCGCCGCGACCAGGGACGTGCGCTCCGCCTCACCCGGCCGACGTCGGGAAGCCCGCGCCAGCGCCGCCGGGAGCTCGAAACCAACCCGAACGGCGGCGGGGCCGATGTCGAGTGAAAGGGCCGCCGTCGACGGACCGAGGAGGAGGAGCCGCTCGACGCCTCCGTCGCGTGTGACCGCCACCGTGAACTCGAGGCCCAGGCGCTCCAATCGCCGGACGACCGAGCGCCCCCAAGCGGTCACGCGCGTGCGCAGGCGCCGGTGCGCGCCTGCCGAGCGATCGTCGAAGTCGCTGCCACGAAGCGCGAGGGACTCGTCGGGGGGGCGGCCATTCGCGCGCACGACGAAGGTTTGCGCAACCGGTCGCGGCTTGTCAATCGCGCGGACCGCTTCCTTTGCCGGAGTCCCGCTCGCCTTGCTCGAGTCTTCGTCGCGGATACGCGCTTGCGCCGTACCGACGCATCCGCACACGTGCTAGGTCTGCACGTCTCGAGAGCGCGCATGGAGCGGCTCTTCGAGCCGCTTTCCGAGAACACCTTGCCTCGAACGACCAAGCCCCATCCGACGACGAAGAAGCGCGGACGAACTGCGAAGGAAAGGCTCCGCCGGCGGCCGACGCGGGAGAACGCGGCCTCCCCCCCGGCGAATCTCGCAAGCGACGCCGAGGATGTCGCGGACCGTCCCCGAAGCGATGGCGACCAGCCGCCCGTGGAAGCGCGGTCGGGGCTCGCCGACAACGAGGCCGTTGGCGACGACGAAGACGACCAGGAACCGGCGGACGTCGAGCCGGACGTCGAGGCGGACGGCGCGATGGACGATGCGTCGCCGGCCACACTTCCCAAGGTGACCAAGGGAGCGGAGGTCGCCTCGATCGAGCGCTTCGACCCGCTATCGGTCTACCTGCGCGAAGTGCAGAAGCACCCGCTCCTTTCCCCCGAAGAGACGCATGCCCTTGCGGAAAAGTTTCTCGCGACTCAAGACCCTGCCATCGCGGCGAGTCTCGTTACGTCCAACCTGCGGCTCGTGGTCAAGATCGCCTATGAGTACCGTCGCGCCTACCGCAACATCATGGATCTCATCCAGGAGGGGAACATCGGCCTGATGCAGGCCGTCAAGCGCTACGATCCCTACCGAGGCGTCAAGCTTTCGTCGTACGCGGCGTGGTGGATCCGCGCATACATTCTGCGCTTCATCCTGAACAACTGGAGGCTCGTGAAGCTGGGGACCACGCAGGCCCAGCGCAAGCTCTTCTTCAACTTGCGAAAGAAGCGTGCGGAGCTCCAGGCCATGGGCGTCGACCCCACGAACGCGGAAATCGCCAGGCAGCTCAACGTGCCCGAAAGCGAAGTGGCGGACATGGATGTCCGGCTGCAGTCGAGCGAGAGGTCGCTCGACGCGCCCATCGGCGAGGGGGAAGGACGGACCACCGCGAAAATCGACACCATCCAGAGCCTGGTGGAAGGCCCTGAAGCTCTGATGGCAGGCCGCGAGCTCCAGGGTCTGCTCAAAGAGAAGCTCGCGTCGTTTCGCAGCACACTTGCCGGAAAAGAAAAGGAGCTCGCGATCTTCGACGAGCGGCTCGCTTCCGACGAGCCGTTGACGCTCCAGGAGCTCGGCGATCGTTTCGGGATCTCGCGCGAGCGCGTGCGGCAGCTGGAGCAGCGGCTTACGGGTCGGCTCCGCGAGTTTCTCAGGGACCAGATGGGCGACGCGGTAGAGCTGACGTGACCGCCCAGGCGGGCTCCCTGTTCGTCGTCTCCACGCCCATCGGGAATCTCGGCGATACCACCCTGCGCGCCATCGAAACGCTTCGCGCGTGCGATCGGATCCTCGCCGAAGATACACGGCGATCCCGGCGGCTGCTGTCGCACTTCGGCATCGCAGGGAAGGTCGTCGGCCGACTGGACGCGCACGCGTCCGAGCGCGATCTGCAGCAGGCGGTCGCGTCTCTGCAGGGGGGCGCCCGCATCGCGCTCCTGACCGACGCAGGGACCCCCGGCGTGAGCGACCCCGGCGCCGCCCTGATACGGGCGGCCATCGCTGCGGACGTCCCCATCGTTCCCATCCCCGGCGCAAGCGCGGTGCTGGCGGCATTCGTCGCGAGCGGTCTGGCGGGCGATGGGGGCTTTCGATTCATGGGGTTTCTGCCCCGCGAAGGCGCGGCCCGGCGCGAGGCCCTGGCCGCCGTCGCGGCAACCCCCGAGCCGGTCGTCCTGTTCGAATCGGCAAACCGTCTGCGAGCCACGTTGCAAGAGATCGCCGATGCAACCCCCGATCGGCTCGTCTGCGTCGCCCGCGAGCTGACCAAAGTCCATGAGGAGCTCGTGCGTGGCCGATGCGCCGAGCTGGCTGCGGACGCGCGAGAGTGGGTCGGTGAAATTGCGCTCGTTCTCGGAGCGCACTCTCCGGCCGACCGGCTGGCGCGCGCCGACGATGTTGCGCTCGACGCCCGAATCGACGAGGCACTCGCGCGCGGGGATCACGCCCGCTCGGCAGCGGAGCGACTCGCGGCGTGGAGCGGACGGAGCCGGCGCGAGGTGTACGAGCGGCTGCTAACGCGCAGGCGGCGGTGAGCGGTGCTCGGGGGCGCGCGACCGGGGTCGATGGCCACTCGGAGCCCCGCGCGGCGGGCTTGCCCCGTTCGCCCGCGTCAGGTGCCCTCGCCGCGCAACCGATTTGCAAGATGAAGCATCCGTGCCCCAAAGGTCATCATGCGCGGTTCGATACCGACTGGCGCGGTCGTGCTCGCCGTCTTCTTCGGGTGGTCGCTCGTCACCTCGACCCGAGAGTGGCTCGGAACGTCGATGACGAGGCGACCCACGACGCGCGAGAGGCTCCCGACTCCCGGGCCCCGGATCTCCTCGGAGCCGGCCGATCCACGGGTCAACACACGGGGGACACCGGCCATGCCTGGGGGCTGGCTCAACTGATCCGGCGACGCGGCGGCCCGGAACGCACCCCGCTGAGCTCAACCGAACCGCTTCGGACCCGTCGGTGAGTGTGCGCCGGCGATGCGCTCACGCGAGCGCGCAACGTGCGCCACCCTGGGTCCGGAGGGCCCGTTGCGTATGGGACGGTGTGAGCCATTCCGCGGGGTGAGGTAAACGCAGGAAAACCCATGCCTGGAGGGCGTATTGATCGGGTACTTTGTGGCGGCGAGCCCGAGATATGAAAACCGTCTTCGTAGGGTCGATTGGCGTCCTTGTCCTTTTCGGCTGCGGTGGCCGGAGCTCGCTGGACGACGGACTCGGCACCTTCGGACCGGTCACATCGACAGCGGACGGGGGCGCGGCAAGTGGCAGCGGCGGTGCAAGTAACGGCGGTGGAAACAGCAGTGGCGGGAACACCGGGGCGTCGTCGAGCTCCGCCTCCGGCACTTCGTCGTCTTCCTCCAGCGCAGCGGGTTCCACTGGAGCGACCGGGGGCCAAACCGGGGGAACGGCGGACGGCGGCGAGAGTGATTCGGGCACCACGCAGGGCGGCTCGGGCGCGGACTCCGGGGGTACCCGCAGCGATGGCGGCAGTGGTACGACGAACCCGCCACCGGTTACGTGCGGGGAAACCGAGTGCGAGGCGACGCAGGAGTGCTGCGTCGCGATCGGCGGCGCGGGCATCACGTCGACGTGCATCGCGCAAGGCGGCACGTGCGCCGGCGGGGTGACGCTCTCGTGCACGAACCGAACGGACTGCGCGACGGGAGACGTCTGCTGCCTGGATCTCGGAGCGGGTTCGGCAACTTGCCAAGCCACATGCGCCTTGGGCGGCGTAGGGGGCGGCATCGCGCTGTGCAGCACGAGCACCGCCGACGCGGGGTGCCCTGCCGGCGAGCTTTGCCTCGACACGCCCGTCGGCGGCCTGGCCATCTGCGCCCCGCCAATCGGCGGCGTCGCACCTGGAGGCGCGCTCGTGGGTGGGGGCGGGGGACCGGGAGGAGGGGGCGCCGGCGGCGGAGCGGGCGCGGGCGGCGGAGCGGGCGCGGGCGGCCTGAGATGAGCTCGCGCTACGACACGGTGAACTCGCGCAGGATGCTCAGAGCGCCGCGCCGAGAGCAGCGTCGATCTCCGCGGGATTGAAGCCGACCATCACCTTGCCTCGCACGTCGATGACCGGGATCGACCCCGCTCTGAGACCGGTCCGGGCGAGCTTCGCCTGCATCTCGTGGGCAGCGTCCGCATCCTTTTCGACGTCTTTTTCCACGTACGCAATCCCCTTGTGACGCAGATAGCGCGCGGCTTCGTGGCAGGCGCTGCACCAGTCCGCTCCGTAGATGATGACGACCGCGGACGACGGAGGCTTCTCGGGGGCGTCTTGCGCGACCGGGGGTCGGTCGTGTTGTGGAGCCGGCGGCGCCGAGCTCGTCGCAAGGGTCGGACCCGATTTCTCGCGGCGAGCGACTGCGAGGGCCTCGAATTGCGTTCGGGCCATGGTGCGAACCGGGTACTCGCCGCCGGAGCCCGGTTCGCGAAGATCGACGATGAACACCTCGTCCGGGCGGCTGTCCGAATCGCCGGTTTCGGCCTCGACGCGAACGATGTCGCGACCCATGAGCGGCACGTCCGCCACGCGAGTCTCGACGTGAAAGTCTCCCTTGTCGTCGATCCAGGTGAGCAGCACATCCCCTCCGTCGGAACGGACGACGGGGAGAGACGAGGCTGCGTCGCGCCCCGCGCTTGCGGCGGTCCGGTGGCAGGCTTGGAGCGCAAACGCGATGACGAGCGCGCCGAGCGTCGCCACGCGATCGGTGCTCACTGCACCTCCTCCGACAGCTTCGCCCATTCGACGAGCATCGCGTCGACCTTCTTCGCAAGGGTCTGCTCGTCCTGAGCCATCTTTGCAAGCATCTCCCAATCGTCGCCCGGGGCTTGCTTCAGCCGGCCCCTCAAGCCATCGAGCTCCCGTTCGCCCGTGGCGATTGCGGTCTCGAGCTCCGAAATCCTGCGTTTCTTCTTGTCAGCGGCGCGGGCGGCTTGCCTTTGTGCCTCGTATTTCTGTCTCGCCGGCTCGCCGTCCGCGGCAGCCGCCCCCCCCCCCGGATCGGGCGCGGACGTCCCGTCGCGCGCGTCCCCGGATCGCCCGCGAGATTTCGAAGTCCGAGCCGTGTCGACGCTGCCGGAGCTCGCGACGGCGGCCGCGGCGAAGTCGCGAAACCCGCCAGGGTAAACGTCCGCCCGCCCGTCCCGAACATTCACGATGCGCGTCGTCACGTTCTCGAGGAACCGCCGATCATGCGAGACGAGGATCACGGTCCCTTCGAAACCGAGGAGCGCCTCCTCGAGGATCTCGGCGGCGGGGATGTCCAGGTGATTGGTCGGCTCGTCCAGGAAGAGCAGGTTCCTCGGCTCGAGCAGGAGCTTGGCGAGCGCAAGACGCGAGCGTTCGCCCCCGGAGAAGCCGCTCACGCCACGCAAAGGATCATCGCCGTAGAAGCGAAAGCGCGCGAGGTACTGCCGCGCCGCTTCGACCGTCAGATCGCCTCGAACGCGGCGCACGTTGTCGACCGCGGTCAGCGTGGGATCGACTTCGCCCAGGTGTTGATCGAAGTAACCCTCCTGCAAGTTGGTCCCGCGCTTGACCGATCCCTCGTCTTCGGGCGCTCCGCGACCGGCGAGGAGCTTGAGGAGCGTCGTCTTGCCTGCGCCGTTGGGTCCGACGATCCCGATTCTGTCCCCGCGGCGGACCAGAAGCTCGAAGTTTTGAAAGAGAACCCGACCTCCTCGCCGGGCGCGAAGGCCCTGTGCGTCCAGAGCGATGTCCCCCGTGCGGGCTGCCGGAGCGAAGCGGAAGGCGACCCTTTCGGCGGTCGCCCACACGTCTTCGGGTCGCTGCAGGCGCTCGAGCTTGTCGAGCATCTTGCGCCGACTCTGCGCCTGTTTCGTCTTTTGACCGGCGATGTTGCGTCGAATGAAATCTTCGGTCTTGGCGACCATCTCCTGCTGCCTTTGGGCGACGGCGCGCTCGCGGGCGAGGTCCTCTTCGCGAAGCCCGACGTAGGCAGAATAGCGGGCCGGATAGACGCGAAAGCTGCGGCGTCCGAGCTCCATCGTCGAGGTGCACGTGTTGTCGAGAAACGCGCGGTCGTGGCTGACGATCAGGACGGCGCCGCGATACCCGGTGAGCCACTGCTCGAGCCACGCGGTCGTGTCCAGATCGAGATGGTTCGTCGGCTCATCGAGGAGCAAGACGTCGGGCTGCTGGGCGAGGACGACGCCGAGACGAAGCCGTCCCTGCTCCCCTCCCGAAAGGGAGGCCACGGGACGCGCCAGATCGACGTGCGAAAACCCCAGATGGCTGGCCAGCGCCTCCACGCGGTGCTCGAGCTCGTCGCCTTGCGCGAGGTGATACCGCTCGGTGACGTTCGCCAGGTGCTCGAGGGCCGCCGTCGCCCCGGTTGCAGCCTCCTCTTGCGCCCGGCGCAGCTCCTCTCGGAGCGTCACCACGTCGCCGAACGCCGAGAAAAACGCGCCTCGAACGTCGCCTCTGGGGTCGATCTCGTGCGACTGCCGGTAGTAGCCCATCGCCACGTCACGGCGCAGAACGACACTCCCGCCGTCCGGGTCGAGCTCGCGAGCGACGATCCGCAAGAGGGTGGTTTTCCCCGAGCCGTTCGGGGCGACCAGGGCAACGCGATCGCCCAGCGCGAGCGAGAACGTGACGCCCTCGAACAGCGTCTCGCCCGCGTACCCGAAGCGAAGGTCGCCTACCTGGAGAAGAGTCATCGGTTCGTCGGGGGGGGGTGGTAGCACGCAGACGCCGACGAGGCGCAGCAGGACCGCACCGAGTCAGCGCACGGCGGCCACGAGCAACGCGACGGTGGCGTCGAAGGCGCTCCGATCGTGGGGTTCCTGTCGGAGGAAGCCTTCGACACGCGGCATGCGCGCGATTGCGTCGTCGAGAGCCCTGTCGCCGCCGGGGACATACGCGCCCAGGGCCACCAGATCGCGCTTCGCTTCGTAGAGCCCGACCGCCGCCCGGAGGCGACGCGCCGCGTCCCGATGTTCGGGAGTCACGATCGATTCCATCACGCGCGACAGCGACGCGGGGACGTCCACGGCAGGATATTGGCCGCGTGCGGCGATCGCGCGGTCGAGGACCACGTGGCCGTCGAGAATCCCTCGCACTTCGTCGGCAATCGGCTCATCCATGTCGCCCCCCTCGACGAGCACCGTATAGATGCCCGTGATGCTTCCTGAGCTCGACTGGCCGGAGCGTTCCAGAAGACGCGGCAAGGTCGCAAACACGCTCGGCGGATAGCCGCGACGCGCCGGGGGCTCGCCCGCAGCCAACCCCACTTCGCGCTGCGCGCGCGCAATGCGGGTGACCGAGTCGACGAGCAGGAGTACGCGAAGTCCCCGGTCACGAAAGTACTCGGCGTACGCCGTGGCCACCTGTGCCGCCCGCAGTCGTTCGAGCGCCGCAACGTCGCTCGTGGCCACGACGACCACGGACTTCCTCCGTCCCTCCGGACCCAGGGACCGTTCCATAAACTCGCCGACCTCGCGGCCGCGTTCGCCGACGAGCGCGACCACCGCCACATCGACCTCGGCGCCTCTCGCGATCGAACCGAGCAGCATGCTCTTGCCGACGCCCGCACCGGCGAAGAGGCCGATGCGCTGGCCCTCGCCCAGGGTCAAGAGCCCATCGATGGCGCGTACGCCGGTCACGAGCGGCCGCGCAACGGCCTTGCGCTCGAACGCGGCCGGCGGGGCTCGCTCGACCGGCACGAGCGGACCGTCGATCGCGGCGCCGCCATCGAGGGGACGTCCCCACCCGTCGAGGACGCGACCGAGCAATCCCTCACCGGCCCGCACGGCCAGCGGGCCGCCCGTGGACTCCACTTCGTCGTCCGGCCCCACCCCCGTGAGGTGGCCGAACGGCATGGCGATGGCGCCGCCGGCGTCGAAGCCGACGACCTCGCAGGCCAGAGGCTCGCCCCGCCGCTTGACACGAACCACGTCCCCCACGCGGGCTCCGGGCAGCGCCAAGCGCAGGCTCAGCCCCGTGACGGCCACGACGCGCCCCGTGCAGCGAAGCGTCGAGGCTTGAGCCAGTGCTGCTCGCAGCGCCTCGACGTCGACGGGCATCGGCTACTTCCCGGCCGCCGCCCGCTTTCCTTCTCTCTCCGAGGGGACCTCGCTTCGGAGCTCGGCGCTCAGAAGCTCGAGGAGCTCGCGCGCTCGCGGCGTCAATACGGTCGGCACCTCCACCTGGACCATCACGACGAGCGACCCGCGACCGCGACCATCGAGCTGTGGAATGCCGTGCCCCTTTAT
>DASPUY010000065.1:0-34396 GCA_035622655.1 Polyangiaceae bacterium | reverse complement strand
GCGCTTCGACGACGGCCCCCTTGAGCTCGGCGAATCCATCGCCGTCGACGGCGCCTGTCTCTCGGTCGACGCCATCGGGTCCGACGGATTCGAGGTGGACGCCTCGGGTGAAACACTCGCTCGAACGACGCTCGGACAGCTGAGGCCCGGCGCGCGGGTACACCTCGAGCGCGCACTTCGCGTGGGCGATCGCCTGGGGGGCCACTTCGTGAGCGGTCACGTCGACGGTCTCGGACGGCTCGTCGAGCGGCGGCCCCTGGGCGAGGCGGTCTGGATGGCGCTGCGCATCCCCCGCGAGCTCGCGCG
Organism: Polyangiaceae bacterium; assembly: GCA_035622655.1. Classification (GTDB taxonomy): domain Bacteria; phylum Myxococcota_A; class Polyangia; order Polyangiales; family Polyangiaceae; genus Palsa-1150. The sequence goes on along the minus strand of DASPUY010000065.1, from coordinate 34,090 downwards.
GTTCGTCGCCGAGAAGGGCTCGATCACGATCGACGGCGTGAGCCTGACGGTCAATGCGGTGACCGGCGACTTGTTCGAGATTGTCCTCATCCCCCACACGCTCGCGAAGACGAAGCTCGGAGCCCTGCAGGCGGACGACCCGGTCAACGTGGAGGTCGACCTGATGGCCCGGTATGCGGCGCGCTTGAGCTCTACCGAGAGCTGAGCGCCGTGCGCACGATCGATCCCAAGCTCTCGGAGAAGATCGCCGGCGCAATCGCCGACGTGCGGGCCGGCAAGATGATCATCCTGGTCGACGACGAGGACCGGGAGAACGAAGGCGACCTGACGATGGCGGCGCAGTTCGTGACGCCGGATGCCATCAACTTCATGGCGACCCACGGGCGCGGCCTCATCTGCCTCGCGCTCTCGCAGGCGCAGGTCGAGCGGCTCGAGCTGCCCATGATGCAATCGCCCGGACGGCTGGGCCCGCCTCTCGGCACGGCGTTCACCGTGAGCATCGAGTCACGACACGGGGTCACCACGGGGATCAGCGCCGCCGACCGCGCCCACACGATTCGCGTCGCTGCGAATCCCAACGCCCGCCCGGCCGACATCGTGACCCCCGGTCACGTTTTTCCCCTCAAGGCGCGCAAGGGAGGCGTTCTCGTCCGGACCGGCCAGACCGAAGGATCCGTCGACCTCGCGACGCTCGCGGACCTCACCCCGGCGGGTGTCATCTGCGAGATCATGAGGGACGACGGGACGATGGCGCGACTGCCGGACCTGGAGAACTTCGCGCAGAAGCACGGACTGAGGATCCTGGCGATCGCGGACCTCATTCGATACAGGATGCTGACGGAGCGGCTGGTCCGCCGTGCCGCGGAGGCCACGATCCGACTGGACCAGACGGCGTCGGACTGGCGCGCCATCGTGTACGAAACGACGATCGACGACCGGCAGTTTCTGGCGCTCGTCAAGGGCGACGTGGCCTCCTCGCCACCGCCTCTTTGCCGGGTCCACACCGGCTCGACCCTGGCGGACACGTTCGCCGCCACGAGGCGCGACGGCGGTCGCCATTTGCGAGAAGCGATCGCGCAGATCGAAGCCTGCGGTCGTGGAGCGCTCGTGTACATCGCTCCGCGCGGCAACGTGCTTCGTGAGCTCGAAGCGTGGCACGACCCGGACGGGGACGACTCGCACCGATCGGTCGCGGCTGCCGCTCCGGCGAACGACCCGCCACTGCGCGAGTTCGGCCTGGGAGCGCAAGTGCTCATCGATCTGGGACTGCACGAAATAAGGCTCCTGACGAACAGTCCGCGTAAGATCGCGGGTATCCACGGCTTCGGGCTCGACGTGGTCGAGCACCTGCCGCTCGTCTCGGTCCCGGAGAACAAGGCACCATGAGCGTTCGGTTGATCGAAGGGAATCTCGTCGTCCCCAAGGGGGCTCGTTTTGCCGTCGTCGCGAGCCGGTTCAACCGCTTCATCGTCGATCATCTCGTCGAAGGGGCCCTCGACGCGCTGGCCCGGCACGGCTCGACCACGGAGGGTGTGTTCCTCGTCCGAGTCCCGGGAGCCTGGGAGCTTCCCATGGTCACCAAGCGGCTCGCCGGCAGCGGCAAGTTCGACGCCGTCATCGCACTCGGCGCCGTCGTACGGGGCGGCACCCCGCACTTCGACTATGTCGCGGGTGAGACCTCCAAGGGACTCGCGAGCGCCGCCCACGAGAGCAAAGTCCCGGTCGTGTTCGGCGTCCTCACGACGGACACCATCGAACAGGCCGTCGAGCGAGCGGGAACCAAGCAGGGCAACAAGGGTTGGGACGCCGCGGTCAGCGCCATCGAAATGGTCGCCCTCTCGCGCGCGCTGGACGAAGCGGGCCTGTGAAGGCACCTTCCCTCGGGTCATGGGCGCGCGTCACTCCGGCCGAGAGGCCGCGCTTCAAATGCTCTTCCAGATCGACGTATCGGGCGCCAGCGCAGACGCGGCGATCGAGCTCTTCTGGAGAAGCTTCCTCGAGGGAGCCGATCCGGAGGGCCGCACCTACGCCGACGAGGCCGTGCGCGGCGTTGCCGGCGCGCGCGACGATCTCGATCGACTGATCATTGCCGCCTCCGCCCACTGGCGACTGGAACGGATGGCGCGTGTCGACCGCAACGTACTACGCCTGGGCGCCTGGGAGCTGGCGCACCGGCCCGAAGTCCCGCGCGCCGTCATCCTCGACGAAGCCATCGAGCTCGCCAAGTCCTACGGAACCGACGATTCCGGCGCGTTCGTCAACGGCGTCCTCAACCGCATCGCCGAGACGCTGGGGCGAAAGGACGAGCCGAGGGCTTGAATGGAGCTTCGCTTCCTCACCCCTGAGCCGGCGCACCTGGACGAGGCCAACGTCGAGCTCTGCGCATGCTCGATCTGGAGCGACGAACGACCCATCCGCGGGTTTGCCGAGCTGCTCGACTGGCGGCTGGGGGGTCGGCTCAGCGCGATGCTCAAGGCCGGCTTCGCCGATGGACACGCGGGAGAGATGCTCCTCGTCCCCGGCAAGCCGCACGTGCCGTTCGAAAAAGTCCTCATCATGGGCCTGGGCGCGCGCTCGTCGTTCGACGAGATCGCGTTTCGTGACGCACTCGCCCGGACGGCGCGAGCCCTCGAGGGCCTGCGCGTGCGCCGAGCCGTCGTGGAACTCCCCGGCCGGACCAGCGGCGCCATCGACCCGGAAAAAGCGATCAGCTTGACCCTCGAATCGCTGGGTACGTCGCGGGATCACGATGTCTGGTGGCTCGTCGATTCTCCGGCCGCTCGCAAGCAGATCGAGCAGCGTGCCGCGGACGAACGGCGGCGCGGACGCGCGCGCTGACGCGCGATGCCCTCGCCCGGTGACGCGAGCCCTCGCCCGGTCGCAAACGAGGGCGTACACTATGGTCAAAGAGGAGGCGTGGTCATGCGCCCGTCGTGGAACACAGGGGTCATCGTGGCGGGGGGGTTCTCGGCGGCGATCGGCGCGGCCTTGGGACATTGGGCCTGGCCCCGCGACGCGCGCGCCGAGCCGGCTTCATCGGGCTCCACGGTCTACGTGCCTTCGGGGGGGCTGGTGTTCCGCACCCTCGACGGCCGTCCTATCCTGCGGCTGTCGCGTGAAGCCGCAGGAGGCGTCCTCGAGCTTTACGACGACGAGGAGCAGGTGACGTCTCGCATCACGGCCGTCACCCCTTCGATTCCGAAGGCCAGGTCTGCGGACTGCGCCTGCGGACCGACGCCGCAATCGGTCATGCTCGACGATCTGGACCCATGGGCCGCCCACCAGACGCGCGCTCCCCAGTCGGTCACGCTCGATGAGGGCGACCCCTGGAAGGAGCGCCAGTAGGCCGCGGGGCCCGAACCTCGGGACGACCGTCAGGGGTCGATACCGCCCCGCGTCGGGTATTTTCGGGAGCGCCACACGCCGAGCCCCTCGTCGAGGACGGTCACCTTGGTGAACCCCTTGGAGATGAGCTTTTGCGCGAGCTGCCCGGATTCGGCGTGCGGGCAGGAGCAGTAGCAGACGAGCCAGGCGTCTCGAGGAAGCGCCGCAACGTAGGGCGCGGGGTCGTAGAACGGAACGCTGACGGCGCCACGGATGTGGTCGCGGACGTAGTCGGACGGCGCGCGCGCGTCGAGCAGCGCCATTCGCGCGCCGCGGTCGAGCTGGGCCTTGACGACGTCGACCGACGTCGGTGCGCCCCCGGCGTGAAAGCCGAGCGGTTCGGGACCCGAGCGGTTGAGCGGCACGGGCCCGAGCGGAAGCGGAGGAATGTGCGCGGGGGCCAGCGGCCCGGACGGAGGGCTCGTAGGCTGCCAGCTCCGGATGAGGGCGACGACGTCTTCGACGCCGTTCTCGCTCAGCCGGGACCCGAAGGGGAGCATGGGCGTGCCGGAGCGGCCCCGCCGGATTGCGTAGCGCAGGTACCCATCGGTGGCATCGGTGAGAAGCTCCGGGCCGCCGATGCGCTCGTACGTGCCGCCGATGCCTCGGGCGCCATGGCATTGGACGCACTCGCGCGCGTAGATGGCGGTGCCCGCATCGACGTGGCCCGTGAGCGGACGCTCATCGAGGACGGCGCGTTGGGGGCGGGGCCATGTCCGCATGAACGCGATGATCGCGTCGACGTCCGCGGGGGACAGAGGCCCGCCTCGCTCGCTTCCCCAGGCGGACATGGTCGTTCCGGTTCGTCCGCGCGCGATGGCGGAGCGAAGGTAAACGTCGCTCGCCGAGGCGAGAAATTCGCGGTTGGACAGGGCGGGGGCCTGATCGGCCGCGTACCCGGCACCGTCGCGTCCGTGGCACACGGCGCACATGCGATCGTAAAGTACCCAGCCCCGCTGCGGGACGTCGGCTCCGTGGGAGCGGACGCACTGGAGGGGAGCGCCGGCCAGCGCGAGGACGGCGAAGGCAAGGATGGACCGGCAAAGCATGTTCCGAGCCCCGCAACATATAGCGCACGTACGTCCAGCAACTTGTCCGAAAGAATTGCGAAATAGAAGCCGACCATGCTGGCTCGGCGATGGCGGTCAGCCTCACCGTCCCGGAACGAACCGGACGCGTCGTCGCGGACGACGTGGAGGTGAAGATCCTCGGGCCCTGCCGGCTTCCTTCGCCGCTGCAGGACCGGCTCGCGCGCCCGGCGATCCACTACGTGGGCAAGGCCGACCGCGTTCCGCTCGACGACCGCGTATCCAAGATCGCCGACTATCACGAGGACCTGACGCGGCTCCCGGCCTTCGAGCTGGCGGGCCCGCGCGATCGGATCTTTTTCGACCCGCAAGAGCTGCGCTGCGGGATCGTCACGTGCGGCGGTCTCTGCCCGGGCGTCAACAACGTCGTCCGCGGCCTCGTCCTCGAGCTGACGATGGGCTACGGCGTCGAGCAGATCTACGGGTTTCGCTACGGGTACGCCGGTCTCGTGCACGGCGCCGCCGAGGGGCCCGTCAAGCTCACCCCCGCGTCCGTCGCGGACATCCATCACGAGGGCGGCACGGCGCTCGGTACCTCGCGCGGCAATCAGAACGCGAAGGAGATGGTCGATACCCTGGCACGCCTCGGGCTCCGCGTCCTGTTCGTCATCGGCGGCGACGGGACGCTGCGCGGAGCGATGACGCTGGTCAGCGAGATCGAACGGCGCGGTCTGGCCATCGGCATCGTGGGGATTCCGAAGACGATCGACAACGACATTCACTTCATCGATCGGAGCTTCGGGTTCGAGACCGCATTCTCCGCGGCCGTCGACGTGATTCGCGGAGCGCACGTCGAGGCGCGCGGAGCGCTCAACGGCATCGGTGTCGTCAAGCTGATGGGGCGCCACTCGGGCTTCATCGCGTGTCAGGCGGCCATTGCGTCGACCGACGTCGACGCGGTTCTCGTGCCCGAGGCGCCGATCCATCTCGAAGGCGGGCGCGGCCTCCTCGCCTACCTCGAACGACGGCTGCGCCAGAACGCGCACGCGGTCATCGTCGTCGCCGAAGGGGCCGGGCAGGAGCTCTGCGCCGAGGGCGCGGGCGCAGGGCCGGCTTCGTCTTCGGGCGCGCGCAAGACGGACCCGAGCGGCAACCTCCGGCTCGGCGACATCGGCGCCGTGCTCCGGGACCGCATCAATTCGCACTTTCGCGAGAAGGCGCTCGAGGTCACCCTCAAGTACATCGACCCGAGCTACCACATCCGCAGCGTGCCGGCGTCGCCGACGGACAGCGTGTATTGCTGGAACATGGCTCGTAACGCCGTCCATTGCGCGATGGCGGGCAACACCGAGGTCCTCATCGGCCGCTGGCACGGACGTTTCGTCCACGTGCCGATGCCGCTCGCCACCCGCTACCGCAAGGGCGTGGACCTGACCGGAGACCTCTGGATGTCGGTCATCGAATCCACGGGCCAGCCCGTCGGATGGACCGAGCCCGAGACCGGCGGCGACGCGTAGAACCCGGGCTCGAAACGGCAGCGCGTGGAGCCGGGGCACGCATCGTCCGCGGTCAGAGCCATCCGGTCATGAACGCGACACCGACGGCTGCAAATACGCCGGCTGCGGCTTTTTGAAGGCGATCTCGGCGGAACGCCTTGGACGCGCGATGGCCGATCGTGACGGCGATGGCCACCACGCACCAGAGAGCGAGCGTCGAGGCGGTGAGGACCAGAAGGGGTGCGCGCTCGCGGGCGGCCATCGCGGCGGTCGCGAGCTGCGTGAGGTCGCCCCACTCCGCGATGAAGACCACGCCGAAGGAGGTGGCGAGCGTCCCGAAGAACGATGCCGCAGGAGCCTGCGCCGCGAGCGGTGCGTCCTGGGCGATGCCGGCGTCTTCATCCGGGTCGGTGCGGATCCACATGATCACGGCGGAAACGAGGAACAAGATGCCTGCGCCGATGTGCACCGGGCGGGCAGGAAGCAGCGACAGCGCGCTGCCTGCTGCGACCGCGACAATGCTCTGAATCGTGAGCGCCAGACCGGCCCCGAAGAAGACGGGGAGGGCCTTGCGCCGCGTGGCGAGCACGAGCGCCGCCAGCGCGGTCTTGTCCGGCAGCTCGGCCACGAAGATCACGCCGAATACGTAGACGAAGAAGCGAAGCGCTCGCATCGGGCGGGCCCTGATCGAAGCGCGCCACGCTATCACCTTCGCGGCCCCTCGGCGGCGCGAATCGGACGCCGTCGGTTCGGGCTTTCGCCGTGTCAGCGGGCCGAGCGGATCCGGCGGCCTTCCCGGTAGGCCCTCACGGCGTTCGCGATCGCGTCGGCCAGAAGCTGCCGGTAGTCCTCGGTCGAGAGCCTCGCCTCCTCGACGGCGTTCGAGATGTAACTCGACTCGAACAGGACGCTCGGCATGCGCGCGCCGACCAGGACGTAGAACCCGGCGGGGTGGACGCCCCCGTCGATCGTATCGGCGTATTTCATGCGCAGCGTGGCGACCGCCGATCGCTCCATCAGCCACGCGAAATCGGTGGACCGCTGCGCCTGGTCGGCGAGACGCATGCGGCTCAGCATCGAAGCGACGTCCGCGCTCGACGCCTGCGTGGTGTCGTTTTCGCGCGCGGCGATCTTCGCGGCGATCTCGTCGCGGGTCGTATCGAGCACGTACGTCTCGAGCCCGCGCCTTGCCCCGCCGTCGCTCGCGTTGCAATGAACGGACACGAACAGGTCCGCGGAGAACGAGTTGGCCTTTGCCGTCCGCTCCTCGAGCGAGACGAAGGTGTCGTCGTCGCGCGTCAGCAGCACGTCGATGCCTTCATCGGTCAGGATCCGCCCCGCGCGCCGCACGATGTCGAGCGTGACGTCCTTTTCGGCTTCTCCGGCAGGCCCCACGGCGCCCGTGTCCTTGCCCCCATGACCAGCGTCGAGCACGACGCGGGAAACCGCGCGAATCGTCGCCCGGGCGCTCGGCGGGCGCCGCGCGACGTCCACGACGATGCGAAAGGGCTCCTGCATGTAGAAGATCCGGCGCCAGACCTGCCCATCCAAATCCAGGGTGATCCGCGAGCCGGTGCTCGTGGCCTCCGCCCGCACCCGCGTCACGATGCCCGCCACGGGGATTTCGCGGGGCGCGTCGGCCACGTCGACCCCGTCGAGCTCGAGGAACGTGCGCGGCGCCGAAGCCCCAGCGACGACTTCTTCGCCGCTGCGGTACGGCACGGCCCGGTCGATTGCGACGACGATCCGCGCCGAGTCGCGCCCGGGCCAGGCGTCGATCCGGACGATCTTCGGCGCACGCGCCGCCGAGAGACGTGACGACGCGTCTGCCCCGAGACCCGGCCTCCCCTCACCGGCAGGGGGGTCGGCGGCTTCGTCGAGCAGGGCGCGCGGGGGCCGAAACGCCTCGAGCGTCGCGATCGTGCGATCCGTGGCGCGCAGACAGTCGTCGATGTTGCGCTCCGGGGCCACTGCGCCGCCACCCTCGCGGCCCTGTTCGTCTCGCAGCCGTTTGAATCGGCGCCGCGCGCGAACGAGCTCGAGGTACGTCACCGAGGCGTCGTGCACCAGGTCCCCGGCGAACGTCGCCGCTCGAAACGCGGCGTCGCACGCGCCCGCAAGGGCCGACGCTTCCAGACTGCTCGCCGCGGCGCGGTACATCGCGAGCGCCTGCGATCCGTCGTCGTCGTCGGCCGCAATCCGCCATGCGCGCTCGAAGAGCCGTCCGGCCAGGGTCTGCAGATCGACGGCCCTCGCCCCTCCGTCCGGGCGATCCGCCAGGGCCTGCATCGAGCGCGCGGTGGCGACGATCGGTTGCCGTCCGGCCGATAGCTCGCGGCGGTCCGCGACTTCGAGCGCGTGCGCGATCTCGACGGCCTCGGCGAGAGTCTGGGGCCGTCCGTCCGCCCGGGCAGAATCGCCGACGCTGCAACCGGCGGCGGCCGCGAGGGAGGCCGCCGTCGCGAGGGGAGCCGCCGCGGCAAGCGCGGTCGCTGCGGGGGCGAGGAAGCGTCGCACCTGGTTTGAAGCCCAGCCGAGGGCTATCCTGCAGACTGGCGTCGGAGTGTTTCCTCTGGCGCGTGGGAGCGTGACGTGGCGGAACTTCAAGCGGGTGTGCAACCGGTTTATGCGGACCGAGCGACAGGCGCGAGCTACCCGAGCGCTCGGGCGATGATCGACGCTTATCTTAAGCGTTTCGGCGAGCGGGCTGGCCTCGAATTCGACCCCCTCGATTCGACCGGGTACACCCTCGTCCGCAAGGGCTCCGCCGCCGTCGGCGTCAATGTCCTCGAGGACCACGGCGTGCTCCTCTTCGTCGCCCCCTTGATGACCGTTCCGCCGATCGGACGCGAAAGCCTGTACCGAAAGCTTCTCGAGCTGTCGTTTCTCACGACGTCGGACAGTGCGTTCGCGATCGACTCGCAACGCGACGAGATCGTGGTCCGCGCGCTGCGACGATTGTCCGGTCTCGACTACGAGGAATTCGAAGACCTGCTCGAGACCGTCGGCCGGGTCGCGGACGAATGGGACGACCCGCTGCACCTGGAATTCGCCAAGAAGTGACCGTTCGAGGGTGTCGCCGAGGATCTCTCGAGTGGTAAAAGCGAGATTTCTCGACGATTTCTCCGCCGCTCACCCCACGATCTCGAACGGCCGCATCATCTCGTTCGCGGCGTGCTCGAGGATGTGGCAGTGCCAGAGGTATCGCCCCTTGTGGCTGTCGAACTTCACGATGATGCGCGTGACGAAGTTCGGATCGACCCGCACCGTGTCTTTCCAGCCGGCGTCCTGAGGCAGCGGAGGCTCCGGCGGTCCGCCGAAGCTCAAGGTGCCGCGCAAGGTGTAAAGGTCCGCGTTGAAGGGCTGCCGCTCGAGGATCTGGAAGCGCACCAGGTGCAGGTGGATGGGGTGCGAATCTTCGGTCAGGTTCGCAAGCTCCCAGATCTCGGTCGTCCCGAATTGCGGCCTCTCCGTCACCGGATCCTGCCAGCGCGCTCCGTTGAGCAGCATCCACATTTTGCGCGTGCGGGCGGTCTCGTAATGGTTGAGCGTCAAGAAACGCGTCTTGACCGCATCGGCCGCCGGCGTTCGTGGCACGGGCCGCAGCACCGCGGGGAGGATCGCACTGGCCTTCACAGCACCTCGCGCCGGCGCGACGCGGAACTGCACCAGGTCGGAGATGCTCTTCAGCGTGACGTTCTGACCCGCCGACGCCGAGAAATCGACGAGCAGATCGGCCCGCTCCGCCGGCGCGAGCACGAGCCCCTGCAAGGGCGTCGGCGCAGCAACGAATCCCTGATCGGTGCCGATCAGGTGCATGGGCCTGCCGTTACTCAGCGTGAGCTGAAGGAATCGCGCGTTGGAGGCGTTGACGAGCCGGAATCGGTAAAGGCGCGGCTGTACCTCGAGATATGGGAAGAGTTTGCCGTTGGCCAGCACGGCGTCGCCGTAGACTTCCGGGACCCAGGGCGAGTTCGGATTCGCCGAGGTCGGGTAGACGAGCTGTCCGTTCACGTCCAAAGTGCGATCGCAAAGCACGATCGGTAGCTCGTATTCGCCGGCGGGCAAGCGCAGGGCATCCTCGACTTCGTCACGGATCAAGAACATGCCGAAGAGGCCCGCGTACTGGTTCAGCCGCTCGATGCCCATCGCGTGGTCGTGGTACCAGAGCGTCGCGGCGTCCTGGCGGTTCGGGTAGTGGTGAACCGCGGAGCCCCCGGGCGCGTACCAGCTCTCGGGGTGCCCGTCGCTTTCGGGCGGCACGCGTGCGCCATGCACGTGCACCACGGTACGTACCTCCGCGCGATCCGCTCCCGCCCCGCAGAGGTTGTGATCGATCGGCAAGAAGTGCCGGTCGGGAAGCTCGTTGACCCACTCGACGAGTAGCCCCTTTCCGCTGCGCGTCTCGAACGTCGGGCCGGGAAAGCGCCCGGCGTACGTCCAGACGCGCGTCGGCGGCAGGTCGCGGTGCACCTTGGCCGTGATCTCGCGCATCGGCACGCGAAAGTACGAGATCGTTTCGGCAGGCGCCTCGGGATCGGGCCTCGTTCCGTCCGGCCTGAGGACGGGCGGGATGGGCAGCCGGTCGACGAAGCGAGTGACCGAGCCGACGTTCAGCTGGTTGATCACCCGAACCGCCGCCTTCACGGTAGCCGGCGCGGTCCCTACGGCCGCCGCTGTCACCGATCCTTTGCAAAGACCCGCGTCCGCGCCGGCGGTCAAACGGCGACGGCACGACCCCAGAAGAAGGGCCGTGCCGTAGAGAAAACGCCGTCGCTCGATCATGCTCGGGGGAAGCCTTATCAAAGCCGCCCCGGTTAATCCGCGCGCTATCAGTCGCCCGTCAGCATGTTCTGGAGGACGCCCGCGATCGCGTCGAACGAGCCCGGAATGCGCTGGCTGCCGAGCCAGTTGTCCTCGATGAACCTCACGACCGAGCTCTGGTCGACCAGCGTGTGGTCGATGTAGTTTCTCTTCGCGAAGGGCGAGACGACGAGCAGCGGGACGCGCGTTCCGTAGCCGCAGCGGCCGTTCGCGGGATACGGGGTCCCTGCGTCAGGCAGCGTCCAGCTGTTGAGCATCGTGGTCGCCGCACCCCCATCGGGGGTCTGCTGCACGCCACTGTTGCAGAGACTGGACCCGTTGAGCTTGTCCGCGGTGGTCGTCGACAGGTTCACGATGGGCGGACCCTGGTGATCGTACCAGCCGTCCGAGTCGTCGTAGGTGATGACGACGAGGCTCGAGCTCCATTCCTGCGCCCCCTGCAGGGCGGTCACCACGCTGTTCGCGAAGTTCTGCTCGTCGAGTGGGTCGGAGTTGCTCGGGTGGCCGTTCTCGTAGGCCGGCGGCTTGAGGTACACGACCGCGGGCAGGTTCCCTGCGGCCAGCGTCGCGAAGAAGTCGAGCGCGTCGTACATGTGATTGGCCGCGTCGGCCGTCCCGGTGCCCGGAACGTTCGTGTAGCCAATGGAGGCGGTGGCGGTGCCGGAGCACGAGCCAGTGGCCGGGCAGCTGCTCGGGCGCGCGTGCGAGAGGTTCTGCGTCGCCGGGTAAAACTGAAACGGGTTGTGATGCTCGATGTAATCGAACGATGTCGCGGGGAACGGCACGGTGACGGGGCCGCCCACGCCGGTCGTCGCGTACGTCTGGGTCGCGTTGCCTTCGACGCTGCTGCGAGTGCAGCCAGTGGTTCCGTTGGCGTTGGTGAGGGTCAGGTTGAACCCGCCCTGGAACCAGCCCCACGTGATGTTCTGGCCGTTGAGCAGCATCCCGATGTTCTCTCCCGACATCGTGCCCTGCGCGTCGGTTCCGGAGCCCTGTCCCTCGCAGGCGTCACCGGCAGGGTCGACGTCGCCGATCAACGAGAGGCCACCGTTGCCGTCGCCGATCACGTTGCTGCCGGTCGAGAACGCGACCGGCGTCGTCGGGCTTTCGATGAGGCCGTTGAGCTGACCGGAGATCACGTTGAGCGCCCCGGGGGTGGACGGCCCGAAGGCCGTCGTCCACATGTTGTCGTTGAGTGCGTACTGCTGCGCCCAGTTCCAGTATGTCTGCAGCGTGTTCCCGTCGTAGTACGCCATGACGAGACCCGTCGTCACCGACTGGGCCGGTGCGCCTGCATCCACGTTCGGCGGCGGACCGGCTGTGCCTGTGTACTTGGGATACTCGTCCATGAGCGCCCCTACGGCGGCGTCCAGCCCATCGGCCGCTTCCTGCTCCGGGGTGTAGCTGTGGTTCTGGCTCTTCGTCTCCGCGTACGCGGGTGCGAGACGGAAGGGGTTGGTCGCGCCCGTCCCGTTGATCGTGTTCGAGGCCGTTGGATTGGCGGTGAGCAGGCTCGGCTCGCTGAGCGAGGTAAAGCCGGCTTGCACGTTGAGCGGGTTGATGAGGTTATTGGGAATGGGGGTTCCGGGCGCGGGGCTGAAGTAAGGCTCGCCCATGTTGTTCTGGGCGCTCGGGTACGTGCCGAAGTAGTGATCGAACGAATTGTTCTCGTTGAAGATGACGATCAGGTGCTTGATCTTCGTCGCCGTCACGAAGCTTTGCGCCGCGTCGAGGTGACCGGTGCACGCTATTTGGAGGGTCGTGCTCGCGAGCGAGCCGCACGATCCCGCGTCGCTGTCGCTCATCGTGACCTGAAGCGTCGCCGTCCCCGCGGCTCCGCACGTGAACTGGGTGGTCTGCGAGGTCGCGCTGGAGAAGGTCCCCGTGCCGCTCACGAGCGACCAGGCATACGAGATCCCGCTCGGGTTCGGAGCCACCGCCGACGCGGAGACCGTGACCGAGGCCCCGACGATGGCGGTCGAGGGCACTGCGCTGACCGAGTTCCACGTCGCACAGTTGACGGTATTCGCGTTGATGAACGCGGACCCCGCCTCGGTGGCCGGCTGGGTGCACTGCAGAAGGACCGAGACCGTCGCCTGCGCGCGCGCGGCGACCGAGAACGTCGTCGAGCCCGCGCACGTCGTGACGCCGTCGGTCGTCGTGCCTGTGAGCGAGATGCTGTAGCCCGAGCCGGCCGGCAGGTTGCCGACGACGAAGCTGACCGACAGACTGTTCGCGACGTTCACCGTGCCGGTTTGCACGACCGTGGACGCGCCGTTCGGACCGGTGATCGTCCACGTGACCGTATTGAGCTGCTCCCCCCCGGGCAGCGTCAATTGAAAGCCGACCGAGCCCACGTTGCCCTCCGGGGTCCCAGTCCCGGAGCCCGTCGTCCCGACGCCGGACGACGTCGGCTCGGGCGTTCCACTCGAGGACGAGCACCCAACCTCCGTCATGGACACGGCCGTGACGGTGGTGCAACCGACCAGCAGTGCGCTGGGAAAGAGGGCCTTGCGTACGATCGATCTCATGTGAGGCTCCGCGTAGGGGGACAGGTGGCCCCTTGTGCAAGGGGGGGTACAGCGGGGCCCTTGTGCAAAAGGTGGCCCGACCCCGACGGCCCCGGGGTGGACCCTCGTTCCCCGCCGGATTTCAACGCGTCGGCTTCCGGGGTCGCCAGCGGTCGGCGGGGCGAGCATTCGATTTCCGGAATCACGGCTACGAAAATCGGACGACGAGCCCGCTTTCTGACGACGTCGGGTCGGCGATCGCGATCCTCGGCGCGGCGCCGAGCCGTCTTCCGATTTTCGGAAAGACTTGACCGGCTTTCGAATCCGGCCGACCGCGCAGGATATCGAAGCAGCCGTTGGAGTTGACGCGGTTGGGCAGAGAGCCGACGCGCGACGACACGGAGCGGATGCGCAAATTCCGGAAATCGAAGAGTCCATTCCGGAAAACAGGTGAGTTCGCCTCCCCCCCATCGGCGGAGGGCGCGATGCTTGAGAGGAGCGTGAGAACGTCGCCGAAGGCCATTCCTCGCACGACGGCGCGCACGTGAGGGCGCGTCCGCGCGCGAGTCGCCGTCGGGGGTGAGGCGAGGCACGGGGGTTGCGTCGCACATGCCGAATGGGCGCGACGTGTGAGTGTGCGGTGCGCCCGTTAGGATGGGCATGAACACGAAATTTTGGGCGCCGTGCGCGGCCCTTTTTGCCATCGCCCTGAGCGTCGCCGGCGACGCCGACGCCGCGGGAAGCGCGTTCGTCCTTCAGAGCTCCTTCTCGGGCGCCAGCAGCGCATTTCTGGGGTACTCCGTCGCGGTCGACAGCACGTCGTCGGTCGCCGTCGTGGGTGCACCCAATGACAACGCGGGTCTGGGCGCGGCCTACGTCTACGTTCTGAGCGGGTCGTCGTGGACGCTGCAGCAGCGGCTCACGGCAGCCGACGGCGTGGCGGGCGACGAGTTCGGCTACCAGGTCGCCGTCAGCGGCAGCACCGTTCTCGTGGATGCCGCGGGAAAAGCCAACGGCCAGGGTTCCGTCTACGCCTTTGCGGGGTCGAGCACGGTCTGGAGCCAGGCCGCGGAATTCACCTCCTCGGACGGGCTGGCCGGCGACTGCTTCGGATGCGCCCTTGCGCTGAGAGGTACGACGGCGTTCGTGGGGGCGCCCGGCAAGGCATCCAACACCGGTGCAGCCTACGTGTTTACCGGGTCGGGGAGCACCTGGACGCAGCGGCAGGAGTTCATCGGCACGACGGGGGAGTACTTCGGTTTTTCCGTCGCACTCAGCAGCGCGGGGACGACGGCGCTCGTCGGCGCGTTCGAAGCATCCAATGCCACCGGGCAAGCGTATGTCTATACGTCGAGCGCGGGGACGTGGACGCAGCAGGCGGTGCTCACCGCTTCCGGCGGCATGCCAGGCGACAGCTTTGGCTACTCCGTCGCGGTCGACGGTACGACCGCGCTCATCGGAGCCTACGCCGCGAGCGGTAATCAAGGGGCGGCGTACGTTTTCACCGGCAGCGCCGGAACGTGGACACAGCAGACCAAACTCGTGGCCTCCGACGGCGCGACGAACAACTACTTCGGCTATTCCGTCGCGCTGAGCGGCTCGACGGCCCTCGTGGGCGCCTACGAGAAGGCGGCCACGAGCGGCGCGGTCTACGTTTTCACCGGCAGCGCCGGAACGTGGCCGCAGCAGCAAGAGCTGCCAGCCCCGGTTGCGGCTCAGTCGTTCGGATATTCCGTCGCCCTCAGCGGAACGGAGGCGGTCGTCGGCGCCTTCAGCACGTCGAACGACGCGGGGGCCGCCTACCTGTTGGGAGCCCTCACCCTCCCCAGCGCGCAGGCGCCTGCCCTGGGGCCGATGGGCGGATGGCTTCTCGCCCTGGCGCTCATCGCCGCGGCGTGGGCGTCGATGAGGCGCTGTCCCGATGGCGGGGCACAGCGCATCCTGACCCTGGGAGGGCTGTGGCTCTGCGCCCTGACAGCCGGAACCGCGGGGTGCTCCGCAGGCAACGGCGGCTCAGCGAGCGGTGCGGGGGCTCCGGCCTCCTCCATGGACCCCTCCGGGACGACCGGGAGCTCGCCGGACACCGGCAGCGTCGGCTTTCAGCTCACGCTCCCGGGCGGGGCGCCGATCAACTCCGTCCACTGGGCGATCACCGGTCCGAACGGCGTCACGAACGTCGTCCAGAGCGGGACGGAGAACGTCCAGAACTCGCAGTCGGTGGCCTTTGTCGTCGGCAGCATTCCGACCGGGTCCAACTACGGCGTGACACTGTCTGCAGTGTCCGCGGACGCGGGAGTGCAGTGTTCCGGGTCGGCCCAGTTCAACATCGTGCCGCACGCGATCACGTACGTGGGGGTGCAGCTCGACTGTTCGTCGGTCGGCACGGGAGGCCCTGGGACGAACGTCAACGGAATGACGTTCAACTGTGCGGCCTGGAGCACGGTCACGGCCAGCCCGCTGGAAACCGATGTGGGTAGCTCGATCACCGTCGCCGCCACCGCGAGCGGTCCGCAGACCAACGAGCTGACGTACCTCTGGAGCGCGCCGAGCGGCTCATTCGGCACGCCGACGGCGGCAACCTCCACCTTCACGTGCACCCAGGCCGGGCCGGTCGTCGTGACGCTCACGGTGGGCGATGGTCCGGTCCCCGACGGTTCCACCTGTAACCCGAGCCTGGACACGACTTCGTTCACCGTGACCTGTGCCGCCGCCGCATCGGACGGCGGGTCGTCGAGCAGTTCGAGCAGTTCGTCGAGCAGCTCGTCGAGCGGGGGTTCGGATGGAGGGGTGGGGCCGACTCCGGTGGTCCCTGCGATCCCGCCCCTGGGGCTCGCGGCGCTGGCAGCGGCGATGGCTGCCATCGGCGCCCGATCGAACAAGCGCCGGACTGCCCTTGGCCGGCCGGCGTCTCCGGAGGGTCGATGAGCGGTCGCGGACCTGCCTTCGCCCCCGGGCGATTCGATCTTGATTTCGCGGCGTCGCGGACGCGCATGCGCGTCTTGCGGATCGCCGATGCGTTTCTCGATCCCCGTGCACGCTCAAGGAGTGGCTCATGAAGATGGTTCTTTCGAAGTCGGTGGTCCGCACCGCGGTCGTCGCTGGCCTCGGGGTGTCGATCTCTGGCGCGGTCATTCAAGTCGGGTGCTCGTCCTCGGGTGGCCAGCCGCCGGGCGAGCCTTCACCCGGCAACCTCGGCGTGCTCGGGAGCAATTCCGCAGAGAACACCGGGTCGGTCGGCATGCAGTTGACGCTGCCGGGCGGAGAGAGCGTCAACACCGTCTCGTGGACGATCACGGGGCCCAACGGCGCATCCACCGTCGTGCAGACGGGCACGGTCAACCTGGCGAACAGCGAGACCATCAGCTTTCTGGTCGGAGGGATCCCCGCAGCCAACGGCTACCTCATCACGCTCAGCGGAACGTCGAGCGACGGACTCGCGACGTGCACGGGGTCGGCGACGTTCAACACGACCGCGCGGACGACCACGGACGTGTCGGTCCTGCTGCAGTGCAACACGGCGGTCTCCGAGGCCGGCTCGGCCCTCGTCACCGCAACGCCTTACAGCTGCGCGTCGGTCAACTACGTCACGGCCAGCCCCGCGGAGACGACGCTCGGCAACACGGTGGCCGTTTCGGGCTCGGCCAGCGGACCGGGCGCCGGGGGCGACGCGTCGCCGCTGACGTACCAGTGGACGGCGACGAGCGGGGAATTCGACACGCCGACCGCCCCCAGCGCAAACTTCACCTGTTTGTCGGCCGGCCCCGCGACGGTGACGCTCACCGTGAGCGCCGGCCCGGTGCCCGACGGAGGGGCCTGCAACACGGCGCTCGAGACGGCGACGGTCACGATCCAGTGCGATCAGCTCGTACAGCAGTCGCTCGTCACGACCCTGGCGCCCGGCGTCCTGCCCACCATCGCCGTCATCAACCAGGGCACCGCAATCGGTGAGGGCTCTCAGAATGGCGCGACTCCCTTCATGATCACCAACCTGGCCGCCGACCCCAACAACAGCCAGGTCATCCAGACGAACGACGGCGGTCCGCCGTTCCTCGCGACGGGAAACGTGCCCGATACCGCCTACGGCTTCTGCAACTACCCGACCGACGGCGGTGCTCCGACGCGGATCACGCACGTCACCGGCGCGAAGTTCGAGACCGCGATGACCGATCCGATGGTCCCGCTGACGCCGGCGTACTTCCCGCTCGTCTACAACACGACCAACACGACGAAGGACAACGCCTTCGGCGGCGACGGCGGCTTCTCGCCCATCATTGGTCTGTTCGACTGGCGCCCGAAGGACAACGACGAGGCGGTCCTCGCGGCCGAGTCCGACGACAACGGCAAGACTTGGTACTTCATGCAGAACGTCCTCGAGCTGGACCCCGACTACACGAACCCGATCAGCGGCGGCTACTCGGACGCCTCGACGAACACCGGCTGCCCGGCGACGCTCCAGAGCACCAACGTCAACCGCGTCAGCGTCAGCGGCTCGCAGGACGACGACGGCTGGGGACACGCGAGCATCATCCAGCTTCCGGGGTTGAGCGCGGCGACCGGACAGTTTCTCTACCTGCTCGACCGCAACACGAACAACCTGCCCGACTCGTCGGTCGAGATCGTCGACGGCGCGCCGCTCTGGGTGATCAGCCTCGCCACCAGCACGGCCAACGGCGGTTCGACGAACAAGTTCCCGATCTGGAATACCAACTTCACCGGCCCGGGGAACAACGACATGAAGTCGATCAGCTCGGTGCTGAACCAAACGCCCGACTCCGGCGCGCCGATCAACATCCAGCAGACCGTCGGCCTCACCGATCCGGACGGCATCATGGCCGTGTTCCCCACGGCGGCCAGCACGCCCGTCGGCTCGGCGGTGACCGTCCTCTGGGTGCAGAAGATCCTCAACGGCGACGACACCGGGTCGACCGCCCTGCCCACGGCCGAGCAATGCACCGCGGCCCCGTTCAGCGGAAAGATCAACCATGACATCGCCACGGTTCGTCTGGCGACGACCACGGACGGTATCCACTTCACCGATCTCGGACCCGTCAACGGTCTGAGCAACCCGACGACCGTCGATTACAATCAGAATCGGTGGGTCAGCCCTCGAGGCACACTGATCGACATCTACGGCAACCAGACCCTGTGGGGACTGTACTTCGCGGCCGGCAACTGCCTCGACGGCGACTCCGACGCCTTCCATTACATCGGGTATGCCGAGTCCCCCGACAAGGTGAACTGGACCATCTACAACGGCATCAACAACCCGATTGCCTCGATCAACCCGATCACGACGACCAACCAGTTCAACGGCGAAACCGTGACCATCCCCGCCAATCCGCCGATTGTTCCCACGCAATCCTGGTTCGCCGAGCGGCTGTACGCGCCGAGCGCAACCCAGATCGACCCGACTCATCTGAGCATGACGTTCGCCGGATACGGCGTGCAGACCCCCAATAATGACCTCCTCGACTACCGTCAGATCGGCAACGTGGTGCTGACGGTGAGCCGGCCCCTGCCCGCCGGAGTGCCCAACAACATCAACACGCACTGAATCGCGGAATTTCGTTGTTGGGCCGTGGCTGAGCAGACGTGCGCGCCGGGGGAGGGCTCGCGCTCGGGCTCGAGAGTCCGGAGCCGTCCCGGACGCCCGCGAGGCATTGCGGCTGCAGCCAACGCTTACCGAGGGGACATCCGCGGCCCGCGATTCGCTGACCGACGCTGAACGCAGAGCTCGCTCTAGATCGCCACAGTGGGTGGCGTTTCTGCAGCGGGATACCGCCCGTTTGTAGGGTCAAACTACACGATTTTTGGTCTTCTACGCCGCTGGTCGGTCTGGCCCGCCGTTAGCAAGCGCCACGCCGGCCCTCGAACCCTCACGAGGACCTAACCGTCCGCTGAATCTCGCGGAAAGGCATCATCCGACGATGAGTCCCGCCAGCAGCGCGTTTCCGGTCGCGTCACGGAGAGCCGAAGAATCGGGGCCCGCCGTCGTAGGGAAGCACGCGGGCCTCGAGTTTCTCACCGAACCCGAGCAGCCGAGCCACTTCGTGAAATTTTACGAAGAGGAGCAGACTCTGCTCGACGCGGTCGCGGAGTTTCTCGCCTCGGGTCTGCGCGCCGGCGATCGCATGCTCGTCGTCGCAACGCCGGAGCATCGCGATGCCTTCGCCCGAAGGCTCGAGAGGAAGGCGGCGCCCGCGGCCTCACCCGACCAGATCACGTGGCTCGACGCACAGGAGACGCTTTCAAAGCTGATGGTCGGTGGGGCTCCCGATCGGGCGCGGTTTCGAAGCATGGTGTGGCCCTGGATGGCGAAGGCCAAGGAGGGCTTTCCTCGAGCGCATGTGCGCGCGTACGGGGAAATGGTCAACTTGCTCTGGCGGACCGGAAGGGTCGAAGCGGCGATCCAGCTCGAAGAGATGTGGACGGAGGCGTTGCAGGATCACGTGCTCTCGGTTTTCTGCGCCTTCCCGATCGAAAGCGTCGGTGCGGAGCGTGACTCGGCCCGGTTCGAGGGCCTCTGCCGCGTGCACACTCACGTCATTCCCGCCGCACGCTTCCCCCGGCGAGAAACGCTCGAGACGGAAATCGCCCGCCGCGCGGAGCTCGAAGCCTCGCTCCACGCAGCGCTGCCCCGGCGCGCCCAAACGGAGGAGGACATGCGCGCGTGCCTTCGAGCGGAGCACCGGGCACCCACGGCGGCCGCGGACGCCGTCGCATTCGAGCAACTGTTCGTCGGCACGTTCGGACACGACCTGCGCAACCCGCTCAACACGATCATCAACACCGCGCGCATCATGACGATGCGCGGCGAGGTGCTGCCCGAAGGCCGCAAACACCTCGAGCGCCTGGTCTCGAGCGCAACGCGCATGCACCGCATGATCGAGCAGATCCTCGATCTCACGCGCACCCGCATGGCCGGAGGCATTCCCATCGAACGGACGTGGCAGGATCTCGACCCCCTCGTCGCAAAGGTCATCACGGCGGTGCGCGCCGCCAACCCGGGCCGCGTCGTCACGTACCAGAAGGGAGGCGACTGCTGTGCAAGCGTGGATCCGGATCGCGTCGAGCAAGTCCTGGCGACTCTCCTCGGCAATGCCATCTCGCACGGCAGCCCGGAGCGGCCGGTGCAGGTCTCGCTTTCGGGCAGCGCCCTGAGCGTGCAGCTTTCCGTGCACAACGAGGGGAGGCCGATCGACCCCGAGCTCCTGCCCAATCTTTTCGACCCCTTCGCGCGCCCGAAAAAGACCGCTGGGCGCCCGGACGGGCTGGGCCTCGGCCTCTACATCACGCAGCGAATCATCGAGGCCCACGATGGCATCGTCAGCGCCTCTTCGACAGCCGAGACAGGCACCGTCTTCGAAGCTACGCTTCCCAAACGTGAGCGAGGGGTCCCCGCACGGGGGTGAGTGCGTCCTCGTAGTCGAAGACGAGGAGGACGCGCGCGAGATGATGCGCGAGCTCATCGAGCTCGGAGGCTGCTCGGCGATGCTCGCGGCGAACGGCGCCGACGCGCTCGAGATGCTCGCCTCGCATCGTCCGTGCCTCATCGTCGTCGATCTGCTCATGCCCGTCATGGACGGCATCGAGCTCGTCGAAGAGCTGCGCCGCCGGCCCGAGCTCGCGACCATTCCCGTGATCATCGCCACATCGGCGCCGTATCGCGCACCGCACGGAGTGCCGGTTTTGCCCAAGCCGATCGACGTGACGTCGCTCTGGGGGTGGATGCGTCGAACCTGCCGCTGCGCCCGAGCCGAGCCCGCGACGGTTGCGCGCTAGGAGGCTGCAGACTTGGAGAAGTACAGGGGGGCGGACCTTTCGTGACGCGTGGCGCCATTCGTTGTTCCAACGCGGGTCAAGTGTTACCCTTCTCAAAGCGATGGCGCACACGGCCGATCCTTTGAGCTCCACTCCCTTAAATTCGAATCCGGGTGACCAGAGTGCAGCGAACGACGTCTCCCGTGAGCTGCTGGACCAGCTCGCGAGCACGTTTCGTCCTTCCTGGGAGCCCGACCAGGCGCCCTTCGGCGGCCCGTCGGACCTTTCCTCTGGAGAGATCCAGGCACTCGGGTCCAGAGGCACCGCGCCCGAGGTGCGTGCCGAGTCGCAGTCGAGCATCGGCCCGCTCGCGCCGCCGAAACCCACCGACCTCGTGGAGCCTACGGAATCGGTCATCGTCCAGGGCTCCCCGGCAGCGGCAGAGACCTTCCAGCCGGTCCTCGCCTCGCCGCAAGCGGCAGAGGCCCCCGTCCCGATAGGAAGCGTCGTCGGAGCGCCGGGCACCGCGGGCTTGCCCGAAGACACGGTGGCGGACGTATCGCCTCCGTTCTCACACGCCGCGGCGATGCCGCCGCAGCCCGTCTCGCCGTTTCCACTCGCAGACGACATTGCGCAAGGGCAGGCTCCGGCCGCACCTTTTCCCCTCGCGCACGACGCCGAGGGGGTCGCGTACCCGGCGGCTCCGTTTCCGCTGCGGACCGCGGCTACCGCCGCATGGTCCGAAGCTGCGCCCTCGCGCTCGGGGGCGCTCCCGCCTCAGGCGGTGGTGGGCGACGCGACTGCGCGGGGATCCGTTCGGCCTGGCCCCTTTCCGGAGGGGAGCGGGCGGACGCCCTCCGTGCGCCCGGGGATGCGCACTTTCGACACTGCGGGAGCCGCCCGTCGACCCTGGCGACCACCGCTTCCTTCGGTCGACCTCGACGTGCCGCCGTTCGCACGGCGGTCGAGGGCGCCGCTCTGGATTGGAATCGGACTTGCAGCCGCGGTGCTGATCGGCGCCGGGGCCTGGGTCATGGCGGGCGGCTCGGCATCGCCTTCGGCGACGCAGAGCGCGACCCCGCCCGCGGCGGAGACGCCCACGACCCCCGCACCCGCCCGAACGCCCATGAACCGAGTGCCAGAACCGGTGGTCGAGGCCCCCTCGCCGCCGTCCTCCCCGCAACCGAACCCGCTGGCGGCTCCCCCGCCGGCGTTTCCGACCGCCGCGGCGGCGGAAGCGCCGGCCCCCGCGCCTCCGGCGGCGGCAATGCCGCCCTCGATTCCCGTGACCGCTCTCCCCACGGCGCCGCGGCCCGCGCAGCACGCGGTCCCGGCACCCGCACCCAGGCCGCTCCCCCATCCCAAGACGGGCAACCCCACCATCGTCCGGGACGTTCCTTTCTGATAGTGCGCTTGCAGGGCAGTTCGCCGCGACCGGACGTAGGCGATGCCTGCGCGTGACGCCAAATGAACCCTCGCCCACTTGCTTTGGCCTTGTGCTTAGGATTCGCGCCGGCAGCCTTCTCGCTTCCCGTGGAGGCGAAGGCCGCGAGCGAAGACACGATGACCGCCATGGCGCGGGCTCGCTTCCGCGAGGGCGTCGAGTACTACGACAAGGGCGAGTACGAGCAGGCGCGCGCGGCGTTTCTCCAGGCCTACGCCTTGAAGAAGCATCCCGCGGTTCTTTTGAATCTCGCGTGGAGCTGCCTCAAGTCGGGACACGTCCGCGAGGCCGACCAATATTTCCGCCAGTTTCTGGCGGAGGGGAAGGAAATCACCGACCGGCAGCGCACGGACGCCAATGACGGGCTCACTCAGGTGCACGCCAAGCTCGGGCGGATCGAGGTCGCGGCACCGGCCGGAACGGACGTCACGATCGACGGAGAGCACGTCGGGGCGACACCCCTCGCCGAGCCGACGTTCGTGGACCCGGGGTTCCACAGCGTCCTGTTCAAGGCCGGCGACGGCTCGGTAGAGACCCAGGGAGTCACGGTCACGGCGGGCGAGCGGGTAATCGCGCGCCTCACGAAGCAGCCTCCCCCGCCCGCCCCTCCGGCTCCCCCTGTCGCGCAGGAAGCACCTCCGCCCCCGGCGCCTGTACAGACGACGGCCCCCCCGAGCCCCACCCCAGCCCCACCGCCCCCCGCGTCCCCGGCGCCGAGGGTGACGTCGCCGTCGGAAAACGCGGCGCAACCGCCGCCCAGGACCGAAGGGGGACACGGGGACACGGGCCTACTGGTGGCCGGTGGGGTCACGGCCGCCGTGGCCGTGGCGAGTTTCGGTACGGCCCTCGGGATGCTTCTCGCCAAGAACACAGCCCAGAGCAACGCCAACGACACCGGGAGCCAGATCACCGCCTACTCGGACCTGCACGGCATCAATCCCAAGAACTGCATGGCTCCCGTGCCGGCCGCCATCGCTTCGGCGTGCAGCACGTGGACGAGCGACAACAGCACGGTGAACACGGACGCGACCATCGGCAACGTCGCGCTGGTGACCGGCATCGTCGTCGCCGCTGCGTCGACCACGATCTGGATCGTCGCGGCTGTTCGCTCCGGCGGCTCGACGACCACGACGGCGGTCATTCCGATCATCGATCGCTCGACCGCCGGGCTCGCGGTGGCCGGAAGATTTTGAACACGATCAGAGGTATTCCATCACGACGATGGAGGACGGCTGCGCGGAGGCGGAGCGCGCCGACGTCGTCGGCGCCGCGGAGTCTTGCGCTTGCGCCTCGGCTCGGATCAGGGCGGCCGCGTAGCATCCGGATCCGTCGCAGCCTGCGTCGACCACTTCGTCAGCGTCGACGTCGAGGTGTCCGATCTCCGGGCGTTTCGGGCGCAGGACGACGTAGGTCAGACCACGAACCGCCGCCGCCCCCGCGACCAGCTCCGCCCTTCGGTCGATCCATGCCACGAGCGGACCCGAGACCGCGACGGACGTGGCGTTGGGCTGCTGCGGGGCAATCCAGAAGGGGCCGAGCGAACGAGCACAATCCGGGGCCGCCAGCTCCACCGCGGCGACGGTCCCGCTCGCGCGATCGATGCGCAGCGCGCCGACTCGCTCCGCGGGCGAGGCAGCGTTGGGGCAATCGTCTTCACGGGCCTGCGTCGCAACGATCAGCGTGGCGGTCGAGTCGCCGTCCACCGCGACGATGTCCTCGTCCTGGCCCATCCGATGCTTGATTCTGCGCCACGCACGCGGTGGGCCCGAGGCTGGAACCTCTCGAAGCGACAGCGCCCCGGACTCCGCGACGCGAACGATCTGCAGCTCGTCGGCCACCGTGTACACGCGATGCTCGAGCTCTTCGTCGTCGAAATCGGCGCCGCGAAGGATCACCGAGGGCGGCCGCGCGTTCGTTTCGCCGGGAACGAACACCGCAGCCGTCAGATCGTCGTCGCCGTCGCCCAGCGTGAAGACGTCGTGGTCTCCGCACACGACGGCAGGGGTACGCCCGGACCCAATCGATGCGACGTCACGCGAGGGCCCGCTGTTCCAGGATCGCCAAGCGACGTGAGCGACGCCGTGGGGTCGGTTCTCGACCCACGCGACCCCATCGGCGGTCGTGCACCATTCGGCTCCGATGTCCTGCGGATCGGAGCGAAGCTCCCCGGCGACTCCCAAGACGGCGAGCTTCGTCGACTCGCCCGCAGCCTTCCCCTTCCACACGAGCGCTACGTCGTCGGCGCCGGCCCGATCGAGCTTGACCTCCGCCTCGGGGTCCGCACCGAGACCGGTCATCACGTCGCGAGTCCAGGAGGATCCGTCCGGCCGAAAGCCCACGACCCGCAGCACGCCGGCGCCGGAGACCATCCCCGCCACGAGCGTGGTGCCGCCGCGGCGCAGTCCTCCGATGGGCGCCGAAAACACCGGGGCGGTTCGCCAGGACGGCCGACCGGCGTCGGCCTTCGCCGCCAGGGCGCCGGGCGACGCACCGGGGATCGAGGGACCGGAGCTCGACGGCCCGGACCGCGCCGAACCGTCGGTCGAGCCGTCCTCGACGACGGCGAGTGCATGCGGCTTGTCCCTCGAGCAGCCCCCGGCCATGGCGAGCATGACTGCCACAAGCCCGAAGCCCCGGGCGCGCGCCATCTTTCGCCGCGACGTTACCAACGCCGCGACGTTACCAAACGCACCGAGCTCACGCCCCCAGGAGCTTGCGGAACGAGGTGCGTGGCATGCCGGCAGCACGCGCGGCGGCGCTCAGGTTGCCCGAGCTCTCCCGCAAGAGCTCCTGGGCGCGCTGCGAGGTCATGCACTTTGCCACCGCCGGGATGTCGCGTCGCAGGGCGCGATCGATGTGCTCGGCTTCGATTCGTGATCCCGCAGGCGTGGCGTCGACGGCGCGGCACAAGACGTTGCGCAGCTCACGCACGTTGCCTGGCCAGTCGTGCGCAGAGAGGCGCCCGAGCGCGGCCGGCGTCAGGATGCGGGGACCCATTTCGCGCGCGAGCGGGCGCAGCAGGTCCCTCGCGATCGCCCCGATATCTCCACGGCGCTCGCGCAGTGGGGGCACCGTGACGACCAGGCATTCGAGCCGATGGAACAGATCCCGACGGAATTCTCCCCGCGCGACGCGTTGCTCCAGCCGGGTGTGGGTTGCAGCGACGACGCGCACGTCGGCCCGCTGCCCACCGCCTGCCGCACCGACGCGGCGCACCTCGTATCCGTCGAGCGCCCGCAGCAGCTTGGGCTGCGCCTCGATCGGCAGATCTCCGATTTCATCGAGGAAGAGCGTTCCCCCTTCGGCCTCCGAAAATGCGCCCTCGCGCCGCGCGTGAGCCCCCGTGAACGCCCCGCGCTCGTGCCCGAAAAGCTCGCTCTCGACGAGCTCTCGTGGCAGCGCCGTCACGTTGATGGCGATGAACGGGCGCGAGCGTCGAGGGCCCTCCGCATGAAGCGCGCGCGCAATCAACTCCTTGCCAGTGCCGCTTTCACCGGAGACGAGCACCGGAAGAGCATGCCGGGCCAGGCGGCGAACCTGGTCGGCAAGGCGCCTCATGGCCAGCGATGAGCCCGCGATGCCCGCGAGCGGCGGGCCCGGCTCGCGCGCCGAATCGCCCGAGCTCCCCGAAGCTGCGTCGGACGCCCCGCCGGCGTCCGACGGAAACACGACGAAGCTGGAGCGGCCGATCGTGACGACCGTGCCGATGCCCGCCGAGGCGGCGATCACGCGCGCGCCGCCGACGTAGGTGCCGTTGCGCGAGCCCAGGTCCTCGATGGCGACACCGGCACCGAGTGCCTTCAGCGCGCAATGCCGGGCACTGACGGTCGGATCGCGGACGACGATGTCCGCCTGAGGCGACGTTCCGACGACGAGCTTGGCCGTCGCCGAAAGCGAAGAGCGTCGCGCGCCTTCGTCGTCCTGAACCTCGACGAGCCAGGAGCGCGCCGCGGCGGCCGGCGCCGGGATCTCGATCGTGATCGTGCTCGACGAAGAGCTGGCCTCCTCGACGGCAGGGCACATTCCGGAGCCTCCAGGTCAGTATGGACGCATGTCCCTTGTCGACGGAGGGCGGACGAAGTTGCGGAACGCCCCTCTAGCCTACGGCGATGCCCAGCGTCTTGCGGAGGGTGAAGTACTGCTCGCTGACCGAGAAGACGAGAAGCTCCTTCATTTTTTCGGCAGGAGGAAGGTCGCCAGGGAGCTGAGGCTCGGCGGCAATGATCTTCTTGGCAATCTCGAGGTCGGCGCAAAGAAGGAGACCGGCTCGGCACGCGGTGATCTCGATGGCTTGCATCCAGCGTTTGAGGTCGGCCTTCGCGCCGTCTTCCATCCACTTCTGGACGACCAGCCGCAGCGACTCACGCTGCACGGGCTGCATGTGTTTGACGAGCTCGGCCGCGGTCGCATTGACGGCCTGCGCCATCTCCCCCGGGATCGCGAAGTCCTGAATGACGATCTTGACGCCGGCGAAGAGAATCACCTTGAGCTCGTTGAGCGTCGAAAAGAGATTCTTGATGTAATGCTCCGGGCGGTAGCCGGAGAGATGTTTGCCGACGATGAACGTCAACTCCTGAGGACTGAACCCCGTGAGGACCGTTTGACCCGCCACGCTGGCGGGGGGTGAGGACGGAACGGCCATCAGCGCTCCGGCGATGTCGTTTCGCACGTAAAGCTCCGGAGTGGCGACGCCGAGGACCTGCGCCGCCCACCCGAAGGTCTTGGCGAAGGTCACGGTGCTCGTGGTGGGGTCCTGGCGGAACCGGCGATCGAGCACCGGGAGCTGCTTCTGGGCCTTGAGCTGGTTCGTTTTCGCGACGATGGCCGCGTTCGTCAGCATCTCGAAGATCTTGCCGATGTAGATGTTCTCGTCGCGGTGGAAGAGGCCTCGGACCCACGCTTCGTTGTCCAGGCGACTCTTGACCTGGATCATCCCGCGCGGGCGATAATCCTCGAAGAAGCGCTGTTCCTCCTCTTCGGTTTTGTGCAGGAACGCGAGCGCGGCGCACATGCACCAGGCCCGGTCGTACTCGTGCATCCGAAGATAGAGCTTGTAGAGGCTGCGATAGGGATCGACGCGAAGTGGATCCTTCTGCAGGACGAGCGCATGCTCGCCGATGGCCGCTTCGGTCTGGTCAGTCGCTTCGTAGAGCTCCGCGAGAATCTGCCTCTCGACCGCCTCGTCGGGCTTGAACCGTGTCGCCATCTTGAACGATTCGATGGCGCTCGGCATGTCCTTCAACCGGTCGCGATAGATGAGGCCCAGATTGTGCCATAGCGTGAATTCCAGATCGGGATTCGAGACGTTGGCGGCGGACATGCGCCGCAGCATCTTCCGGAAGGCGCGCTCGAGCGATTTCCAATCTTTCTTGGCGGTGAGAATTTTGTTGATGCGCTCGAACGATTCCAGATATTGCGGATTGAGGTCCAGCGCTTCGCCGAAGAGCTCGACGGCCTTGTCCTGATCGCCCTCCTTGTCGCGATAGAGCTGCGCCATCGTATAGAGGAACTTGCTCTTGCGGATCGGGTCCTTTTCACTGTCCGCAATCGCCTGCAGCGTGTCGATCATCTTCGACCAGTTCTCGGTCGACTGATAGAGCGCGATGAGCTTGTGCAGCAGGCCGGGATTGAGCGGCTGCAGCTCGCGAGCTTCCTCGAGCGCTTCGATCGCTCGCGGCGCGTTGTGGTCCTGATCGCTCCATACGTCGGCGATCTCGTTGAGCATGCGGAACCGCTCTTCCGCATCGAGCACGTTGTCGAGAATCTGCCGCTTGTAGGCGACGACCTGCTTCCAGTCTTTCGCCGCCGCATACACCGAGACGAGTGCGTCCAGCGTGGGGCGGTGCGCCGCGTCGACCGCGAGCGCTTTCTCGAAGTTGTTGATGGCCTGCCGGGCCTGCGCTTGCTCTCGCTTGATGCAGCCGAGCTTGAAGTAGACGTCCGCGCGAGTCGCCGTGTCGCTCTCGCTGAGTGCCGTGAGCACCTTCTGATAGTTGCTGAGCGCAGCGGCCCAGTCCTTGAGGTTGAAGCACACCTCGGCGAGCCCTCGGATCGTCACCTGGTCGGTGAGATCGAGCTGGTGGGCGGCGGTGTACGCCTTGAGAGCCTTGTCGTCCTTGCCGAGCGCGGCGCAGACCTGACCGAGCTTGTTCTGCAGGACATGCTGCTCGGCGCGATCCCTCTTGCCGCTCTTTCGCACGAGGAGATCGAGCAGCGGCTCCGCCTTGCTCCACGCCGCGCTCGCGATGTACTCGTCGACCAGCGGGTTGGCGGCGTCCTCGTTTTCCGGGTCCGCCTCGTAGGCGGCTTCCCAGGCGAGCACCGCACTCGCGTGATCGCCGAGCATCTGGTCGCGCAGCTTTCCGATCTCGACGAGCAAGCGGGCGCGCTGGCGCGGCGACGACGTGAAGCTCTGCTCCTGGTCGAGGTACTTGACCGCCTTGTCGTAGTCGGCTGCATCGACGGCGACCTGCCGCAAAGCGGCCAGCGTCGGCACGTGGGAGGAGTCGAGGTCGAGCGCCGCCTCGAAGCGCTCCTGCGCGAGCGCTCGGTCCCCGAGCTTTTCGTCGAGCGCCTTGCCGATGCGATAGAGCGCCTCGACACGTTGCTTGGTGTCCTGTGTGAGGTCCGCCACGCGCGTCATGAAATCGATGGACTGCGCGGCCTCGCCTGTCTTGTCGTAGAGCTTCGCCAGGGCTTCGAGCGCGGCGATGTTGTGCTCGTCGAGATCGACGATGTTCTTGTATGCCTCGATGGCCCGCTCGGCGTCCTCGACTTCGTCCGCGTAGACCTGGGCGATGGCGCCGTAGAGCTCGACCTTGGTCTTGCGATCGAGGGTGGCGCCGATGTGCCGCTCGTAGGCGCCCACCAGGTCGGCCCACTGCCGCAGTCGACGGTAGTTTCTCTCGAGCTTGAAGTAAGCGTCCTCGTTGCCCGGATCGATCTCGAGCGCCTGCTCGAGGCGCGCGGCGGCCAGGTCGGACTTGAGAAAGTGCTCCTCGTGCAAGGTGGCGAGGTGCATCAGCACCTCGATGCGCTCGCGCTCGGTCGTCACGACCTCGAGCTGTTTCTCGAGGACCCCGACGAGGTCCGCCCACCGCTCGAGGACCTGATAGACGCGTGTGAGACCTCGAAGCGCCTGCAGGTTGCCGCCCTCGATGTCGACGACCTCGCGATACACCTGCGCGGCGCGGGCAGCGTCGGAGAGGCTGCTCTCGTAAAGCTGGGCGATTCGCAGCTTGGTCGCCGCTGTCTCCGACGGCTCCTTCAGCGCGACGACTTTGCGCTGCAGGACGTCCACGAGCTCGCGGTTCTGCCCCCGATTCGCGTAGATGCGCTCGAGATTCTCGATGGCGGGCAAAAACTGCGGATCGACTTCGAGGGCGCGCTGGAAGTACGTGACCGCCTGCTCGGTCTGGTCCATGTGCCCGTCGAGCACTTCGCCGAGATCGGTGAGGATCTCCTTTCGATCGATGTCGTTGGTCGCGACGTCGAGGGCGCGCGTGAGCGTCGCGCCCATCTGTTGCCAGTTGCCGGCCTTCTTGTAGAGACTGGCGAGCTGACGTGTGGCGCCGACGTTGAGCGGATCGAGCTGGATGATTTGCGCGTAGTAGGGCTGCGCATATTCGGGATGCCCGAGGTCGTCGCCGTACCACTTGGCGAGATGCAGGCACAGCCGGATCTTGTCTTGAGGCTCGGTCTGCTGCTTGAGCCACCCATTGACCACCTGGATGATCTCGTTCCACCGACCCGTGGCCTGCGCCATGCGCTCGAGATACCGAGCGGTCTCGCGATCGTGGAAGTCCAGCGCGAGCGCGTTCACCAGCGCGTCGAGCGCCTGATTCTTGTCGTCGAGCTTCTCCTCGAACACCCGTGCGATCTTCCGCAGAAGCGCGGTCTTCGAGCCACGCTCCTCCTGCGTCTCGAGGCGCCCCAGATAGAGCTCGACGAGTGGCTCCCAGCGGCCAGCGGCCTGGTGGAGCTTCTCGAGCTCGACGAACGCCTCGTCGTGACGGGGATCGATCGCGAGTATCTTTTCGTAGGCGACTCGCGCCCCGTCCGCCTCCCCGACCTGGTCGCGCCAGAGCCCCGCGATGGCTCGCAGCTCGCTGATCTGCTCGGCGGAGTCGGCCAGCGCCTCGGCGCGCCGCATCTTGACATCGATGACGTCCGTCCAGCGCTCTTCGCCGCGATAGATGGCTTCGAGCGCATCCATCGCCTCGAAGTCGGGCCCGACGTCGAGCAGCTTCCGCCACGCCTCGGCCGCGTCGTACGGCTGGTGCAGCTGCTGTCCGTAGGTTCTTCCGAGCTCTCGGAAGATCTCTTTGAGCTCATCGCTGTCGAGCATCGGGGCGGCGCGGTCGACCAGCTGATGCAGCGCAACGACGAGCTCGTTCGCGTCCCCGTGGCGGCGGCGAATGTTGGCGATCGCGCGGAGCGCGGCCAGGTTCGTGAAGTCGATGTCGAGAATGCGGCTGTAGTCCTGCAGAGCGGAGTCGTCGCGCCCGAGCTTCTCGCTCAGCGTGGTGGCGCGTCGCGTGAGGACGTTCACCCGGGCTTCGTCGCTCGAGGCGACGTCGTACTCGCGCTCGAGAACGTCGACGAGCTTCGCCCACTGACCGAGCGACGCGTAGAGATCGCTCAGAGCGTGCAGCGCCTCGGTGTCTTCGCCCCGCCGATCGAGCACGAGCTTCCAGGTCTCGATCGCGCGCTCGGGCTGCTGCAGCTTGTCGGAAGCGAGGCGCGCGATCTTGGCCTGGATGTCCGCCTCGGCGGCGTCTCCCGACGCGTTGCGCAGCTCCCCTCGATACACCGTATCGAGCTCCTGCCAGGCGCCTTGCCGCTCGTAGATCCGGGCCAGCGCTGCGATGGCCCCTTCGTGACTGGGATCGAGCTCGTCGAAGATCCGCCGGTAGACGCGGATGGCGTTCGGCAGGTCGTCCAGACGGGTCTCGTAAAGTTCGCCGAGACGGGCATGCAGCTCCACGAGCTCGAGGTCGTCGCTGGTCGCCTGGATGCGCATTTCCAGGATCTGCGCGAGCTCCTTCCATGCCTCGATGGAGAGGTAGATGCGATCGAGGTTGGCCAGAGCGTCCGGATCGGTCGCATCGACCCCGAGAACGTACTTGTACGTCTCTTCGGCCTTGCCGACGTCTCCGAGCTCGTCCTCGAACGTGCGAGCGAGCCGGCGGCCGATGACCCGTTGCACCTCCGCCTCCGGGTGCGCGACGAGGATGTCCGCGTAGGCGTTCGCGAGCGTCTCCCAGCCTCCGTCGACCAGGGCGGCAAGCCGCGGACCCTCCTCGCCGGCCCTCTCCTCGAGGGGGTACTCCTTGAGAATCCGGATCGTCACGTCGAGCGTCTTGACCGGATCGAGCAGCTTGTCCTCGAAGAGCTCGGCCAGCCGGTAGTACGCGACGAGACGCTGCTCGCGCCCCTGCGTGCCGCTCAGCTGAGCCTCGTAGACCCGCGAGAGTTTGTCCCACTCCGCGGTCGACCGGTACAGGGGCTCCAAAATCTCCGCGACCTCGGCTTGCCGGACCCCCTGGGCGAAGAGGCCCTCGAGGGCGTCGAGCGCGGGCCGGTGATCGGGAGACGCGGCGATGACGTCTCGGTACGCGGCAAGCGCTCGCTCGACGTCGCCCAGCTGGGTTTGCAGCACCTGACCGAGGCGGAACTTCACCTCCAGGACTTCGTCCGGCGACGGGGTAATTTCCGCCTCGCGAATCAGCACGGCGGCGAGCTCGGCCCAGCGCTCGGCCTGCAGATAGAGGCGATCCAGGGCGCGAATCGAAGTGAGATTTTCGGCGTCGGCCTCGACGACGCGTCGATAGCGGGCGATCGCCCCTTCGACGTCGTCGAGCTGCACTTCGAAGACCTGGGCATTGCGCAGTCCGAGCTCGACGAAGCGCTCGGTTTTCTTTGCTCGAGCGAGCTCGTCGAGCTCGGCGTCGTAGAGCCGAGCGACGTCCGGCCACCGGTTGACGATGATCGCCAGCCGCTCCAGGTCGCCGAGCGTCTGCTCGTTGCCGTCGTCGATCGTCAGCGCGCGCGCGTAGGTGTCGAAGGCCGCCGCGTGGTCGCCGAGCGCCTCCTCGTAGAGCCGGGCGATCCGGTGCAATAGCTCCACTTTCTGGAACGGATCCGTGGAGTGACGGACCTGCACTTCGAGCACACGGATCAGCTTCGGCCAGTCGCTGTTGGCGTCGTAGACCGGCTCGAGCACGGCCGCCGCGCCCAGCGGATCGCGATCGCCGTCCTTCAAGCGCTCGAGGGCGAGCAGCGTCGGTTCGTGGTCCGGCTGCTTCTGAAGCAGATCGCGATAAAGCTCGATCGCGCGTGTGACGTCGTCGAGGTGCTTCTCGTACAGCTCCGCGATCCGGTACTGGAAGCTGACGGCCTCGTTCGCATCGTCGGTGAGCTCGCTCTCGTGCGTGAGGATCGAGAGCAGCTCCTGCCAGTTTCCGGCCTGCTCGTAGAGAACGTCGAGGCGCGAGAGCGCCTGCAGGTCGTCCGGGTCCAGCTCGAGGATCTTGGCGTACGTGTCGATTGCCCGGGCGACGTCCCCCAGCTCGCGCTCGTAGACCGCGCCGACCTGGTAGTAGATCGCCTTCTTGTCCGCGACGCCCGCGACCAGATCGGCCTTCTTCGCATAGACGCCCAGCAGGTCCTGCCACCGGGAGAGGTCGAGGTAGCGCCGGACGAGCGCGTCGATCGCGCGCACGTCGTCCGAGTCGATCTCCAGCACGCGGCTGTACACGGCGATCGCCGATTCCGGACGGTTGAGGACGTCCTCCTCGATGGCCGCAGCCTGAAACAGCGCGTCCTTCTTGTCCGCCGGGTCTTCGAGGATCTCGGACTTGCGCTGAAGGATGATCGAGAGCTCCTGGTACCGCTCGGACGCCCGGAACAGTCGCTCGAGCGACTGCGCGGCGTGCAGGCTCAGCGGATCGATCTCGAGGACCTTGCGATAGAGCGCAATCGCGGTGTCGAGATTTCCGAGGTCGTTCTCGTGCACCGACGCGCTCGTCATGTAGAGCGCGCTCGCCAGCGCGGGGTCTTCGATCGAGCCGGCCAGGTCTTGGAAAACGCGCGCCAGATCGTCGAACCGACCCGACGCGCGGGCCAGACGATCGAGCTGCTGCTGGGTGGCCTCGCTCGACGGATCCTCCTTGAGCGCGCGGGCCAGAGTCGCGAAGGCGGAACCCGGATCGCCCGCGGCGTCTTCGTAGAGCTGGGCGATCTGATGGAGCAGCTCCACCCGCCGCGACGGATCTTCGCTGCGCCGTACCTGCACCTCGTGGACTCCGATGAGGCGGCTCCAGTCCCCTGCGTGCCGGTAGAGCGGCTCGAGAAGATCGGCGATGGTCAGCTCGTGCTTCGGATCGGAGCCGAGTCGCTCCAGCGCGGCGAGCGCCCGCTCGTTGGATGGCGCTCGCTCGAGGACCTGGCGATAGCCCTCGATGGCCACGTCGACGAGCCCCATGCGCGTCTCGCGCAGCTCGGCGAGCCTCAGCATCAGCGACAGACGCGCATCGTCGGAGGTCGCGAACGAGAGCTGCGCCTCGAGATTCTCCGCCAGGTCGCCCCATGATCCCTGCCGGGTGAGCAGGGCATCGAGCGCGCGAAGCGCGTGCTCGCTGG
>DASPUY010000064.1:0-3512 GCA_035622655.1 Polyangiaceae bacterium | reverse complement strand
CCCGTGCCCGACACCCGGCCCCAGGGAGACGCCGGCGAATCGGGTCATGCCGCCGATTTTCTCGCCACCGTGGAGCACAGGATCATCCCGTTCGTCGAGAGGGAGTACCGCGCCGATCCGACCTACCGGGTGCTTGGAGGAAGCTCGCTCGGCGGTCTCTTCACGTTGTATGCCGCGCTTGCGCGGCCGGGTCTCTTTCAGGCGTACATCGCTCCGAGCCCCGCGGTCGTCTGGGCGAACGATTGGCTGTTCGGCTACGAGGATTCGTTCGCGAAGAGCGGTCAGCGTCTTCGGGGGCGCCTCTTCATGACAGGCGCCGGGGACGAGTGGCCGGACTTTCTCGGCGGCATCCGTCGTTTCGATGCACGGCTGAGGCAGCGCGCCTACCCGGATCTGGTCTACGACTTTCGCGTGGTCGAGGGCGAGCGCCATGCGGGAACCAAGGCCGAGAGCTACAATCGCGGCGTGCGCTTCGCGTTCGGACCGCTCGTCGCGAAAGCCGCGGCCCGCTGAGGAGGGGCGTCGCCGACCGGTCGAAGGTCGCTGCGAGGTCCAGGCCCGGCGAGCGCGCCCGAAGCCTGCGCCAACCCCACCCGCCGCCCGAGATCGGAAGTGAATATGCCATGGGGGTCGTACTTGGCCTTCACGGCCAGCCACCGGTCGATCTGCGGGTACATCGCGCGAAACGTCGTCGCGTCGACGTAGGCGTCCTTGCCGAGGTAGATGCGCCCGCCCGCGTCGAGGACCATGGCATCCAGCCGCTTGAGGATCCTCCGGGTGCTGTTGCGAATCGGGAAGTCGATAGCAAACGTGTATCCCTCGCGCGGAAACGAGAGCATCCCGCCGCTTTCTTTGCCGAGGCGCTTCAGGACGTTGAGAAACGGGAGCTCGCCGGAAGAGAGGATCGTGCTCAAGATGTCGCGCATCCGTTTCAAGCCGTCGTCGTACGGGATGACGAACTGGTACTGGGTGAATCCACGCTTGCCGTATCCGCGGTTCCAGTGGGCGACGATATCGAGCGGATAAAAGAACTTCTCGTAGTGAACGAACGTTGCCGGGTGCGCCTGGATGCGTTGAATGACGGCGTTGAGCAAGCGTATGCTGACGGGGTTGAGGGTGAGCTGGGGCAGCTCGAAGGGGACGGCCATCTTCGGAGGGCCTGAGACACGGAGCGGATCCGCACCGAGCTCCGGCGGAAGCTCGTCGCGTGTCGCGTGATCCCCGACGACGAGGACGCCGCGGCCGAGCCGCGCGCGCGTTGCGAAGACGTCGAGCGTCGCGACCGAGTACGGGAAGGCGCGGTCGTTTTCATCCAGCGCGGCCAGCATCGACTCGAGGTCCTTGGCGGGGATCGACCGCTGCCGGAAATAGGTCGTCTCGATGCGGCGCAGACGGATCGTCGCCGTGAGGATGATTCCGAGCAGCCCCATGCCGCCGAACGTGGCCCAGAACAGATCCGGATTGTCGGAGCGGCTGGCCACGACGACCTCTCCGCTCGCGAGGAGAACGGTCATCGAATCGACGCATGTGCTGAACGAGCCCTGCGCATGGTGTGCCTTGCCGTGCACGTCGTTCGCAATGCAGCCGCCGACGGTCACGAACTTCGTGCCGGGCGTGATCATCGGAAACCAGCCGCGCGGAGCGAAATCGTGGATGATCTGGTCCAGGCTGACGCCCCCTTCGCACGTCAGCGTTCCGGTGGCCTCGTCGAATGCGACGTACCGATCGAATCTTCGCAGCCCGAGGACACGTCCGCCCGCGTTGAGAGCCGCGTCGCCGTAGCTCCGTCCGAGGCCGCGCGCGATCGTTCCCGCACGATCGACGGCCGCGGCGACCTGCGGCTCGTTCTCGGGCTCGACGAGCACGCAGTCGGAGCGCAGGTTGGCGCCCCAGCCTGACAGGCGTGTCGTCGGCGCTGCGTTCCGTGGTGCCTTCGCGTGCTCCATGCGCCGATCGGCCCCGCAGTATAGAGACGCCGAGCTCCGCGATCGAGATGGGGCGCCTGGCGGCGCGGCCTCGTGGTAATGACGGGGCGGCCTTTTCCGAGGCCGAGTCCGCACTCGAGCAACCCGATGAGCGCCACCGTCCGATGGGGAATCGCGGGCACGGGCTTCGTGGCCGGCCTTTTTGCAAAAGGGCTCGACGACGCGCCGGGCGCTCGACTCGTCGCCGTCGCCTCGCGACAGCGTTCGCGCGCCGAGGCGTTCGCCGCTCGCTTCGGGGTCCCGAACGCTCACGGCTCGTACGACGAGCTGGCGGGCGATCGCGAAGTCGACGTCGTCTACGTGGCGACTCCCCATTCGGAGCACAGGCCGAACGCGCTCTTGATGCTCGACGCCGGCAAGGCGGTTCTCTGCGAGAAGCCATTTTCCCTGGACGCGAACGAGGCGAGGGAGATCATCGCGCTCGCTCGCAAGAAGGGCGTCTTCTGCATGGAGGCAATGTGGACGCGCTTCTTGCCGGCCGCGGTCGAGCTGGTCGACCGGGTACGGGGCGGGGAGCTCGGCGAGGTACAATCGGCGACCTTCGAGCTCGGCCATCCTTTTGCGATGGACCCGACGCATCGACTCTTCAATCCCGCCCTCGGCGGCGGAGCGCTCCTGGACCTCGGCGTGTACGGGGTTTCCTTCGGGGTCTGGCTCTTCGGTCCTCCAGGGACCGTTCAGAGTCAGGTGCTGATCGGCTCCTCCGGAGTGGACGAGCACGTGGCCGCGATCCTCGGCCACCCGGGAGGGCGCCAGTCGCTGATCGCTGCGAGCCTGCGCACACGACTTTCGAACGGCGCCTCGATCGCCGGCACGGAAGGCTGGGGACGGCTGCAGGAGCCTCTGTATCGCCCGCCCGCCTTCAGCATCGTGCATGCTCCTCGTCAGCCTCTCGTCCGGACGTCGCACGAGTCGGACCCGTCCGGCCCCGCGGGGGCTCGGGGGTGGATCGACCGAGCGATTCGAGCGCTGCGCCTCGCCGCCGCCTCGTGGGCCTCTCGGACCGAACCCGGCTGGATCGCGCGTCCCTATCGGGGCAACGGGTACGGATACCAAGCGGTCGAGGTCATCCGCTGCATGCGCGCCGGCTTGCTCGAGAGCCCCGTCATGCCGCTCGACGAGAGCCTGGTCATCATGGACGCGCTGGACGCGATTCGAAAAAACTGGAAGGTCCTGTGACGGAAAATTGTGCTGCGCTGGTCGACTTCGTTCGCAGGTGCGCGCCCCAAGCGAGTCGAGCGCGGGGTGAGAGCCTCTGGGATGGGCTGGGCTCGTTGCGCGCCAGCGCCCAGAATCGGCGGCGATCTACGGGAATCTCCTCTCATTTTGGCCTGAAGACTCGAACTTGCTCCAAGGGGGGCGTCTCGCTCGGCTAGGCTCGACCCGTGGTGCGTCGTGACGCGACGGAGAGGCTGACCTCGCAAGAGGCGAAGAGCTCCGTCGCTCGCTGCGCGTCTCCAACCGGTGCAAGTCCGGTCCCGGTAAGCGCCAGAGCGCCGGGTAGCAGGCCCCAGGCACCGCTCGAGA
>DASPUY010000063.1:0-23003 GCA_035622655.1 Polyangiaceae bacterium | reverse complement strand
ATCGGGCCCGAGGTTGGCGATGCCGCGGGGGGCGGAGGGATTCGGCTCACCGAAGGAGAAGGAAGGAGAGACGACCCCTGTGAAGCTCCGGCAGGAGCTGGCACGCCGAGGAGTGTGGCCTTGCCTGGCGCGGCCTTCGCCTGCGTCGCGCTTGCGGCCGGTTGGGACACCTCCGAGTGCCCCTCGTCGAAGATCTGCGTGGCCTCGTCGTCGTCATCCCATTCCACGTTGACGCCCGGCTTGGCGGTCGCGCCGTCGGCAGGAGCTGCGCTGGTGGCTTTCGGAGGGGCGACGACGGGAGGAAGTGAGGAACGCCCGGGAGGCGGAGGCGGTGTGCGGACGACGCCGGTGGTGGTGCCGGATGGCAACTGTTGAACGGGAGTCGCCGCGACCATGCCGCTGAGCGTTCGCTTGCCGAAATCGCCCGAGGTAGGCGGTGGATGGGTGGACGTGGGAGGGGGCGGGGGTACGCTGTGTCCCGCCAGCGGAGGCCCAGACGTGCCTTTCTTGCTGAGGCCCTCGAAGACGTCGAGGTCCGATGCACTCTTTTCATTTTGCGCCATGGCACGGGTTCTCCTGCCGCCTGCTTAGAATACCATCGCCGTCCGTTCGAGCCCCAGGAAGGTGCCTGGCGCAGCGACCCGGAAGCCTGCGACCCACTACCAGCCTCTGCGACCTCGCTGGAATATCTCCGCGACGCCGCTGCAATATCTCGAAAGGTATGACATATCAGTGCTGGTTGCTCGTGCGCGTCGGCGTCTGGGCGCGCCGGTCGCCCACGGGGGCGCGTAGCAAGACAGGGGGCACGGTGCCGATCGCTGCGCTGGCGGTCGCGCTGGCCGGCGGCTTGTAGAAGTAGCGGACGCGTTTCTTCTGAAGGGGTTGCCAGACCTGGATCGGCACGATGGGGGTATCGCCGAATATCGAGTGAGCGTCCGGAGCTCGAGCGCGGACCAACCGAGAGACGAGAAGGGGCGCCCCTTCGGTTACTGGACTGCCGGACACTTCGCGTGTGCCGCCGAGAATGGCGTG
Organism: Polyangiaceae bacterium; assembly: GCA_035622655.1. Lineage (GTDB taxonomy): Bacteria > Myxococcota_A > Polyangia > Polyangiales > Polyangiaceae > Palsa-1150. The sequence continues at coordinate 21,971 of DASPUY010000063.1, read as the reverse complement.
CGCACCTCCCGGAATGGCCATGCGCGCAGAGCACCCGAGGCGGCGTAGCGCCGCATCCATGGCAGCCAGCGTCTTGCCGTCGGCCGCAGCGCCGTCCGGGAGCTCGATCCACACGAGCGTTCCGTCTTCGTCTCGAATCCCGGCGGATGCGCGTGCGACCGGTGATCGAGCGTCGTCGAACGCGTAGCCGGCGATGAGCGCGGACGCGTCGCTGGCCGGTCCCGCAGCCGCGATCGAGAAGGCTCCCGCAGTCCATTCGAGGGCCAACGATCCATGCACCGGGCCGGCGAACGCGACGACCGTGAAGCCATCCGGCGGCGCGCGGTCCGCAGGGGCCACCGTTCGGGGATCGATGGCGGCGACCTGGAGCTTCAGGCGCGCGCCCACCGCGGCATCGGCCCCGCTCTGAAGCCACGTCGTCGCGACGGCGTACGGAAAGCCATGCTGCGGAAGATCGGTCGTTCGCCAGACGCCTTCTGGCGTCGTCGACCTCGCGTCAGCGCCCGCGGCTCCGGTCGCATCGCTCCGGTCGTCGTGATCGTCCGAGGGAGCACCTTCCCCCGCGGGAACTGCTGCCGCGGCGGGCAGGATCGATCGCGTCGTCAGGTAGAAGAAATCGCGCGACTCCCGCTGGATGTAGCGGGGAAACAGCATGTGCCCCATGGCGCGGATCATCCGACGGGACCGGAACACGTAACCGGGCATGTCGGGCACGGGACCTTCGGCCTCCCAGTCGTTCTGAAGGCGTCGTCCAAGCGCACCGAGCCGATTCTCGGGAGCCACGTTGTAGAACTCGAAGCCGGCGTGCCCCGGGTTCATGTCGAGGTGAATCCCGAACGTGCACCGCGCGGCGAGCATCCCTTGGGCCAGGTCGTCCGGAGAAATGCTCGTGCTGTAGAAGTAGCCAACGAAGTTCTCCTTCGTCAGACAGAGTGCGCTGCGCGTCGTGTGCACTTGGTCCGGCCACCCGGGCGGGGCTCCTCCCCACCACGTCCGTCCCCATGGGTTGAACCGGCCGTCCTGCACCAGCGCCGTAAGGTTCTGACGGAAGGCGACGACGTCGTCGGGCACGTCCGGCGAGTCGGGCCATGCGCCGAAGGCGTTCGATCCATCCCGAAGCTCGAAGACCGTCGCGGCGTAGGGCTTCGGGGGCAAATACTCGACGCCGTCCGCTTGCATCCCGTACTCGCCGTGCTGGGCCTGGAAGCCGCCGTTGAAGGCTGCGACCAGGTGGCCCATGACCGCGGGAGTCCGGGGGATCATTCCAGGGCCGTGCTCGCCGTTGGCGCTGATCGGCTCGACCGTGCCCGCTTCGATGTGGAGCTCGATCTGTCGAGGATCCCAGAGCGTCACGTAGACCCGCACGTCCGGTCGGCCAGCGTCGGGGCGCAAAAAGGTCGTCACGAACGCCGGAGCGCCGTGGGTCGTGGGGGTGATGAACGGGTCGGCTTCGAGAGCAATCCACCGCCCTTCGCCCGAGATGGGCGGCAACACGAGCGGCGCAATCGCGGGCGGAGGCCAGCCCGTTTCGGGATCGGTATAGGTCTCGGAAGACGATCGCGGCGGGCTCGAGATCCCGAGTTCACTTCGCACGTCCTCGGCCGTGGTCTTCGGCGCAAGGGTCACGTGCAAGGCGTCGAACAGCGTGAACGCGACGGCCTTCACCCATTGCATCCGATCGTCGCCGACCCAGGGCAGGGCGCGTACGCGATCGACGGCCCATGTGACGAGGTTTCCCGGACGCGCGGGCTCGTCCGGCAGAACGCGAACGAACTCGGCACCCGAGACGACGGTTCGGTGCGAGGGGTCGAGGATCACGACGCGGTCGTCCGCGCGCGCCTCGACGAGCCCGTCGTCGCGCCATTCGAACGAACCGCGGCGCGCGACCTGGTCGAACGCGAACGCGGTGTGAACGATCCCCGCGGCGCGGCCGGTTTGCTGCAAGTTGGTGAGCGCGACCTGTATCCGCTGCAGGCGAGAGAGGCCCGAAGTTTCGACGGATGGGCGACCCGCCAGATCGAGCACGTGGATCCCGATCATGAGCCCGTCCGTGCTCGTGGAATAGACCGCGCTCTCCCCCTTGAGCACGGGACGCGATTCGTCCACGCCGCTGGTCTGCGTGACGTTCCACGTGCCCTCGACGCTCACCAGTGATCCCTCGGGCGACAGGCGTGCCTCGACCACGTAAAGGTCGCTCGGCTCGTCGAGGACGTGCGCACGGACGAGAGCCCGGGCGCGTCCCGACAGGAAAGCCCGAAGACCATGTTCCCGCGCCATCCACGTCACGTCGCTCGCCGCGCACGACAGTCCGCGCGCCGACAGCGTCTCGGACAATGCGGCCTCGGGGTTCCGGGCCACAGCGCGCACCCCCGAGGGTCGCCCGCAAATGGCGAGGGCGAGGACCATCGCGAAGGGCAGGGGCCTGACGCACGAGCGACGGAAACGGCGATCCCATCGCAGAGCCCAGGATTTCAAGGACTCCTGGCCGCTGCTCCACCACCGCTCTACCGACTGCATGTCGTCCTGTCTGCGCCGCGTCCGCGCCATCCGATCGCCGTGCCCCTACGGTTCATTGTGTGGCCGGCGCCGCCGCTGCGGGTGGCTTTCGCGACTACCAGGCCACCGCCAGGCGGTCCAATCTCCGGGCCGCCTCCAAGGTCGATAACGATGGTGCTTCCTCGGCAACGAGGTTGACTGTCGATCCAAGCCAAGTTGCGGAAAGCGTTAGGCAGCGCCGCGGAATGAAGCATGCTACGAAAAAATGCGCGAGGATGCCGCGACAACGGGCGAAAGTGGGCCGAACCCGCCGGGGAGCCTCCTCGTCGATGCTTCACCTCAGCCGTCTCGTCGCGGTCGGCGCGGTGGCGTCTGCATTCGAGGTAGGCTGCCTCAGCCCTACGCTGCCATTGCCTCCTCCTGCGCTGCCGACGATCCTTCCAGGGTCGGACGCCGATCACGTGGAGCTCGTGTCGAACGTCTGCGGCGGAGCTGAATCGGGAGCCCTCATCGTCGTCGAGAACGAGAATCCGGCTCTGACGGGCGACCAGGTCGGCGCCCTCACCCGCGCCGACTCGTGCGGACGGTGGGACGTCGAGGTGTACGCGCACCAGGGCGATGTTCTTCAAATTTGGCAGGAGTACGAAGCCACGAGCAGCCCACCGGAGACCGTGGTCGTCTCACTCCCCTAAAGCTTTCCCCCTAAAGCGCATTCCATGGCGCGGAACGCCGTAGGGCTTCGCCCGCGCACGTCGTGCGCGGACGCCGCTTTATTCTTTTCCTCGGGGCTCTGCCCCCGCCGGCTCGCTTCGCTCGCTCCCCCAAACGCGCTCCCGCGCGGTTGCTTACGAGCGGCGCGGGCTCAGCGTCCCGCGGGAGGGCTGGTGGAGAGAACCCTCAGCGCCACGCGTCGCGCGGACGTGGCGCGAGCCTCGCTCGCAGTCGGCGCGGTCGGATCCAGACTTCGGGAGCCCGGCTCGGGCGAGTCGAGGAGCTCACCCACCAGGTCCCAGTCGCTGGCTTGCGCAATGCGGACGCGGCGCATCTCCCCCGGATGGGCCTCGCCTTCGCTGAGGTACACGCTGCCGTCGATCTCGGGAGCCTGGCCGGCGTGGCGGCCCTTCATCACGAATTCGTGCTCCTCGCTGGGTCCCTCGACGAGCACTTCCAGCTCCTGGCCGAGAAGGGCACGGTTCTTCTCTCGGGCAATCCGGCGCTGCAGGGCCATCAGCTTGCGCGCGCGATTGGCTGCGACGAGCCCGGACACCTTTCCGTCCATGCCATGAGCGGCACACGTCTCCTCGTCGGAATACCGGAAGACGACGGCGTGCTCGAAGCGCGCCCATTCCACGAAGGACACGAGCGTATCGAAGTCTTCCTGCGTCTCGCCCGGATGCCCCACGATGAACGCCGTTCGCAGGGTCAGACGAGGTACGCTCGTGCGCAGCCTCTCGACCAGGCGTCGTTGTCGATCGTGGCCGTGACCCCTTCGCATCCGCTTGAGCATCGCGTCGGACGCGTGCTGCAGCGGCATGTCGACGTACGGAACCACCCTCGGGTGATGCGCGAGAAGGTCGATCAGGGCGTCGTCGAGGGTCTCCGGATACAGGTAGAAAAGGCGTACCCAGCGGATGCCGGGGACGTCGGCGACCCGCTCGACGAGCGACGCGAGTGTCGTTCGCGGTTCCGCGGCGCGATCGCGTCCCCAAGCGACGGTGTCCTGCGAAACCAGGTTGAGCTCGAGGACGCCGTTTTGGGCGAGGCGTTCGGCTTCCGCAATGACGTCGTCGGCCGTGCGCGAACGCTGCTTGCCCCGAATCTGCGGGATGACGCAGAACGCGCAGGTGCGGTTGCATCCCTCGGCGATCTTCAACCAGGCGCTCGCCGCCGACTGTGTGAGGACCCGCGGGTCCGCCGCTCCGACGAGCCAATCGGCGGGGTTGCCCACGAGCACGCGCTCCTTGGTTCCCGCGAGCACGCGCTCCAGTTTGGGCATGTCGCTCGAGCCGAGCAGGTGGTCGACCTCCGGCAGCTTCGAGGCCAGGTCCGCGGCGTACCGCTGCGCCAGGCACCCCGCCACGACAAGCTTGCGGCACGCACCGACGCGCTTGTACTCGGCGAGCTCGAGGATCGTGTCGATCGATTCCTTTTTTGCCTCGCCGATGAAGCCGCACGTGTTGACGACGATAACCTCGGCCTCGGCGGCCTCGGTGACGATCCGCCACCCGTCGCCAGCCGCGATTCCGACCATGACTTCGGTGTCGACCCGGTTCTTGGCGCATCCCAAGCTGACGAAATGAATGGTGCGCGGGCTCGTCATGGGAGGTGCGCGCGCTTTCTTCGGTCGCTGTTTCGCATGGCGTCGATGAATCGGTCGAACATGTAGAGTGCGTCGTGTGGGCCGGCGGCGGCTTCGGGATGGTATTGCACGCTGAACGCTCCGAGCCCATCGACGGCGAGACCCTCGGACGTGCCGTCGTTCAAGTGGATGTGCGTCGACCGAACACCCGACGGAAGACTGTCGAGATCGACGCAGAATCCATGATTCTGCGTCGTTATCTCGATCCGGCCGGTCGTCAGATCCTTGACCGGCTGGTTGGCGCCCCGATGGCCGAACTTCAACTTGTACGTGTTCGCTCCGAGGGCGCGTGCGAGAAGCTGGTGACCGAGACAGATCCCGAAGATCGGGACTTTTCCGAGCAGGCCTCGGATGCACTCGACGGCATATCCGAGGGCTGCCGGATCGCCGGGGCCGTTCGAGAGAAAGATCCCGTCGGGGTCGAGCGAAAGGATGTCCGTGGCCGTGGTCGATGCAGGCAGGACCGTCAGGCGTGAGCCGCAATCGACCAGGCACCGCAGAATGTTGCGCTTGATGCCGAAATCGACGACCGCCACCTGGAATTCCGGCGGTCGCGGCGCCGCCGTGGCCCAGCCGCCCCGTCCCTCCGTCCAGGAGTAGGGCTGTTCGGGAGTCACGTATCTCACGAGGTCGAGCCCGTTCATGTCGGGCGCGCATCGTGCGCGACGCAAGAGCTCGCCGACCGGCTCGGTCCCGATGACGCCGTTCTGGGAGCCGTGATCACGCAGATGACGCGTCAGCTTGCGCGTATCGACGTCGGCGATTCCCACGATGCCGTGGCGCGCGAGGTAGGCCCCCAGAGCTTCTCGCGAGCGCCAGTTCGAGGCGATGGGGCTCGCGTCGCGAACGACGAAGCCCGCGACGCGGGGCCTTTCGTCGACGGCTTCGGTGTCTTCGCGATTGACGCCGACGTTGCCGATCTCCGGGGCCGTCATCACGACGATCTGCCCGTAATAGGAAGGGTCGGTGAGGACCTCCTGGTATCCGGTCTGCGTCGTGGTGAACACCGCCTCGCCGACCGCTGTCCCGCGTGCTCCGAAGGTATGACCCCCGAAGACCGTGCCGTCAGCGAGTACGAGGTTTGCCCGATCTGCGTTCGCCGGATCCGTCACGACGTCGCCTCCAAGTCCTCGTACACGATGCGGCCCTCGCACACCGTCATCAGGACACGGCCCTCGACGGACCGCCCGGCGAAGGGGGTGTTACGGCTTTTGCTGCGCAGGCGCGACGGGTCGATCGTATAGCGTGCATTGGGATCGACGACGACCAGATCGGCCCGGGCGCCCTGCCGTAGCGTTGGCGGCTCGAGACCGACGACACGAGCGGGCGCGGTCGTGAGCGCGGTGACGAGGCGGCCGAGCGGCAGGGCGTTCTTCCGAACGAGATCGAGCAGCACCGGGAAGCACAGCTCGAGGCCGATCATCCCCGGGGCGGCTTCCGCGAACTCCACGGTCTTGTCCAAGATTCCGTGCGGAGCGTGATCGGTCGCGATGCAGTCGACCGTCCCATCGGCCAGCGCCTCGCGCAGTGCCTCGACGTCGTGCGATTCTCGAAGGGGCGGGTTGACCTTGCATGCCGTGTCGTAGCCGAGCAGTGCCTCGTGGGTCAGCATCAGGTGATGAGGCGTCACCTCGGCCGTCACGGCAATGCCACGAGCCTTGGCCTCGCGAAGGATCCTCACGGCCCCGCCGGTCGAGACGTGCGCCACGTGGTAGCGCGCCCCGACATATTCCGCGAGCAACACATCGCGGGCGACGATGACGTCCTCGGCGACGCGCGGCCAGCCGCGCAGACCGAGTCTCGTCGAAACCGCTCCCTCGTGCATCTGCGCCCCCTCCGTGAGCGCGTGGTCTTCGGCATGCTGGATGAGGGGCAGCTCGAAGGTCGTCGCGTATTCGAGCGCGCGCCGCATCACGTGGCTGCTCGCGACGCATCGCCCGTCATCGCTGACGGCGACGGCGCCGGCAGCCTTGAGATCGGCCATCTCGGTGAGCTGCTCGCCTCTCTGACCGACCGTGATGGCGGCGATGGGGTGCATTCGCACGCTGCCGGCGGAACGAGCTTTGCTGACCAGCATCTCGGTGACGACGCGAGAGTCGTTGACGGGGCGCGTGTTCGCCATGCAGCAGACGTCGACGAATCCTCCGGCCGCGGCCGCTCGTAGACCGCTCGCGACGTCCTCCTTGTTCTCGTCGCCGGGCTCACGCAGGTGCGCGTGCAAGTCGACGAATCCGGGCAGAAGCCATTTGCCCGAACACTCGACGATTCGGAAGCCGTCGCCCGAAGCGCGCGCCAGCTCGTGCGCGGCATCGCGTCCAAGCTTCACGATCCGGCCCCGTTCGACGACCACATCCACCTCGGCGTCGAGGGAGGCCGACGGATCGACGGCACGCACGCGTCGAAAGACGAGGGGGTCCGCCATGAGCCCAGCCGCCTATAGCGAGCCTTCGAGCGCCCGTCGAATGGCCGCGGGATGCCAGGGCCTTGCGTTGGCTTCGGTTTCTCAGGAAGAAGCGCGATGCCATCGGGCCCTGCGGAGCTCCGCGGGGCTGAGCCTGACGGCACGGCCGCTTGACGTGAATCCGGCCAAGGGATACCGGTGACGGCGTCTCGGCGCATCGGCGAACGTGGCGGAATTGGCAGACGCACCAGATTCAGGTTCTGGCGAGGTAACTCTCGTGAGGGTTCAACTCCCTCCGTTCGCACCCCTGCCTGAGAGGCGGAGCTTCCAGGCCAGTCGTCGGTCGTCTGTCGATCCTGCACTGCGCTTCGCTCCGTGCACCCGCGAGCAACTCCCTCCGTTCGCACCGGATTACCCAGCAGTGTCGCTGATCCGCTCGCCGGCTTGCGCTGCGTGGAGGTTCTGGCTCCAAATGCAAAGTTCACCGTTGACGAAGCAGTCCGTTGACCGCTGCGAGGATGGCTTTGATGTCGAACGGCTTTTCGAAACGATGGTTCGGGACGCGATCGAGGAAATCTCGCGCCGCCACGGTGAACGCTCCACCTGTGACGAAGATCATATTGTCGCAGACGTTGGGCATCCGCGTGGTCAGCTCCGAGTGCAGCTGCATGCCGGTCATCTCCGGCATCATCAAGTCGCATACGATCACGTCGAACGTCGCTCCCGACAGCAGGGCATCGAGGGCGGCCTTTCCGCTGACCACGGTCGTGACATCGTGACCCCTTAGCACCCGGCTCAGGGAGCGCCCCACCATCGGATCGTCATCCACGACGAGAATGCGGCCACGGCGAGGTGCGTGGCTCACGTGCTTGGCCAAGGGAGGCGTTTCAGGTACGGCATCGACTCGCGCCAAGGGAATGACGACCCGCATGATCGTACCGACGTCGACTTGGCTCTTGACGGTGATCTCACCCCCGAGGCCGGCGATGATCCCGTGGGTGATCGAGAGCCCGAGCCCGACACCAACACCGACGGGTTTTGTCGTGAAGAACGGGTCGAAAATCCTCCCGAGCATCTCGGGTGGGATTCCACGACCAGTGTCTCGAACTTCGACGACCGCGTTCGTACCGTCGATCTTGGTCGTGATGCGAATCTCGTTTTTCTCGGCTGCACCTTCAGAAATCGCGTGGGCCGCGTTCACGATCAGGTTGATGAAGACCTGTACGAGCCTTGACTCGTCGCCCATCACCGCGGGAGATCCCTCGAAGTCCTTCACCAGCCTCGCGCGATGCCGGACCTCGTTGAAGGCCATGTTAATCGCCACTTCCAGCACGCGCGGGATCTCCAGAAGCTCACGCCGTTCTTCGTCGGCCCTCACGAAGATCTTCATCCCGCGAACGATCTTACGAACGCGCTCTGCCCCCTCACGCGCCTCCCCAAGCATCTCGAGCATCGCGCGCACACGCGCCGATGGAGAGGCTCCGCCCACCTCCCGCAGCTCTTGGGCCAGAAATTCCAGGTTGTTCATCACGTAGGAAAGCGGGTTATTAATCTCGTGGGCGACGCCCGCCGCAAGTGTGCCGACGGAGGCCAACCGATCCGACAGCGCGAGACGGGCTTGCAACCCCTTGCGTTCCGAGATGTCGCGAACCGCAGCGGCGACCAGAACGTCTTCCTCGGTGCTGACCGGGCTGAGGCTGATCTCGACAGGGATCTCCGATCCGTCCTTTTTCAGTGCGAACAGTTCCCGTCCGACGCCCATCGGTCGGGCCCGTGGAGCTGCTACGAATGCCTCGCGGTGCTCACGGTGCCTCGCTCGATAGCGCTCGGGGATAAGCTTGCTGATGAGTTGCCCGACAAGTTCTTCGCGCATGTAGCCGAACATTCTCTCCGTCTGGGCGTTCACGAGGCAGATGCGTCCATCGCCGCCGACGATCACCATTGCATCAGGCGCGGATTCGAGGAGCGCTCGGAATCTCTCCTCGGCGCGTTTCCGCGCGGTGATGTCGAGGAACGTCGTCACATAGCGACGATCGTCGTGCATCTCGACCGGCTGGACCGAGACGATTACATCGATCATCCTGCCGGACTTGACCTTGACCTTGAGTTCGGAGTCGCGAATGGCGCTTTGAGCGCGCAGCGTTCGAAACATACCCTCGCGCACCTCGGGAGGGATGAGTCCGACTTCAGCGCTCGTTCGGCCCAAGATCTCTTCTCGTCCGAATCCGAACATGCGCACCACGGCATCGTTCACGTCCAGGATGACGCCATCCAGCGAACTGACGATGATCCCGAGCGGCGAGCTCTGAAAAAGTGCCTTGAAGCCTGCCTCCTCCTGCGGCCCAGTCGCTCGTTCTGCTGTCATCGGGTGGCTCCCGTTGGACGCTATCTTACGCCAAGCCCAAGGCGATCTTGGCGGGATATCTCGGGATTTTCGTGATGCCGCAGCCGACCCTCCGCCGCAGTGGCCATCGGAGAGGCGCTCCGTGTGCCAGGCTCAAAGTACGCCAAGTTGCATTTCAGTTGGTCGTGCGGATCGCGACCCGCCGCACGCATTTAGGCGACGCGGTCTCGTCGGGCCGGCCGGCCGGCAGCCCTCACCTCGAGGTCGCGAAGCTCGCATCGCAGTGAGGCGCGTTCACGCGCGAGGTCGAGCACTTGGTCCCGATCGTGGCTCTCCGCCAGTGCGCGGGTGACGGCCGCGATTGCGGCGTGGAGCTCCTCTTCGCTCGCGGAGTGCACGAATGAGCGCGAAGGTGCCGCGAACGAGCACGACTCGCGCCCGTTCGTGCACGCTCCCTCCGGCGCAACACGAACGAGAGCCGTTTTCTCGCCGATCTCACGACGCCCGTTCGGCTTCAACTCCCTCCGTTCGCACCGAATTAGCAGGCATTGTCGATTGCTTGCGCGATCGATGCCCCATTTGGCCCGAACCTTGGCGAAGGTCGCGCCGCGATTCTCCGCCTCGACGATGTAGCGCATCGTCGTCCCGATCAGCTTGTGCCCGGCGCGGCGCTGCACCTTCACGACGTCATCGCCGCGGACGATGCTCCAGGTGATGCCTGCATCGCGCCACGATCGAACCTGCACGCGGCGCTCTGCCGGGCCGCGCGCGTAGAGCCTGGGCCGTTTGCACTTAAGCTTGCCGAAGGAGGCGAGCTGCCAAGTCGGCAGGGATGTCCAAACAACAAGTTGCGCGCTCCCTCGGCGTCGCAGCGGTCCCCGCTCCCCTCTTCGAGGAGATGGTCGAGCGGGCGAAGCCGGTGACCGTGACGCAGCTTCAATCTCCCTCGCCGCTGACAACGTCCAGCGAACTGCAGAGCCAGTCGCCCCGATTGCCCGCATCGAAGCATTGACACGTTTGGGACATGCCCTCGGGGTTTGTCCTCTGGCAGGAGGCTCCAATCGCGCACGTCGCACCGTCGATCGTGCACTGCGGCAGTTCGTTCGAGCTGCCCCCGGCGCACGCTGAGACGGTGAACGCGAGGGCAATGGCGAGGATCAAGCGCATTAGGCCCACGGTGACAGAGCTCGACGGCGAGCTCAAGAAGCTCTACGAACCGCGAGCGCTACGCCGTGAGCTCGACGCGCACGTCGAGGCCGGCGCCCGTGGCGAAGCTCTCGCTGTGTGCCTGGCCGCTCGAACCTCGGCGTCGCGAAGCACGGCGTCGACCAAGCGCGCGAGCAGCTCGCGAAGGCGGACGCCTCGTCGATCGTGTGCGTCCAGGCACCCCGCGGTCCGACAGATCCGGGGGGGGGCGCGAGGCCGCCGGCAATCGTGAACGTCGTTTTCGCGTTGATGGTCGACGGCCCGCCCCGTTCCCCCGCACGCAGGGCACGGCCGCTCGGCGACGCGAGCGGTGCCGGCGTCGATGCCACGAACCCGCAGCAGCTCCCATCGGCCTCTGACGGTGCAGTGAGCCCTGAGCAGCTTCCGTGGGTATTGCCCGATGGCGCGCTGCCCATCGGCGATGCCCCGGTCGACGCGCGCGACGCTTCGGATACTGACGCTGAGGCGCTCTCTACCGATGCCGACGCTGACGCGCTCGATGTGGACGCCGGCCTGCTCGACGCTGGGGAGCCGTTTACCTTCCTCGTTGAGTGCTCGAACTTCCTCGACGCATCGCTCGGTGACGTGGTCGATGCTGCGGCCGACCGAGTGGCTTGATCGCCCTCGGTCCAAAGAAACACGTCGTATCGCAGCATGTGTGGAAGTCCTCTACGTCAGCTCAACGCCCGAAGCGCGTTCGATGCTCTTGATTGTGCCGATGGGCAGATCCTTCTTTGGGTGGGGGGGCCTCACGGTTGTCGGGGGTTGTGCATCACCGGCCGCCGAAGGACGGCGTCCAGATCCAGCCTTTCCGTGCGCAGCGGGCGAACCGCGGCGTCCTGCTCGAGACGTTCCCAGTCCTCGTCGCGAAACCATCCGATCCGGACCGAGCCCTCGGCGCGCTGCATGACGTCCGCACCGTCGGCCCGAAAGAGCTCGCCGCGCTCGGGATCGGCGAACGCCACATGAGTGGCCCCGAGGCCCCCGTCCTTCATGACAATCAGGAGGACGGTGCGCCCGCTGCGCGCCGCGAGCGATTCGACGCGCTCGATCTGAAAGTACTCGGCCATGAGCTTTCGGCTCTCCTTGTCTCCGGGCGCCCAGAGATAAAGTGATTGGCCCTCGTTCTCGTACCCGCCGGCGCCGTCGGCCCTCGCGAACGTCACGGCTCTGGTCACGCGATGGTCCCCATCGGGGTGCTCGTCGATCGGAATGGGCCAAAATCCGTCCACTTCGTGCGCGATCGGTACCTTGCGTCCGTCCTGCGTCACCGACAAGGTTCCGGACTCGACCGCGAACTGCGGCTCCGCCGAGGGCGTTCGGGAACCGTCCGTCGAGGCATCCGCCGACGACGGCATTCGGAAAACGTTCGCCGCATCGGGCGGCGCCGCGGCCGACGACGCCCGCGCGCTCGGGGCCGATGGGCCGGGCGGCGCCTGACTCTGTTCAGGACGCGCCGCGAAGTTCCGACAGGCTGAAATGCCAAAGAGGCACACGGCGACCGTGGCGCTTCGCAGCGGGCGGGCTACGCACGATCGGGACGGCCTGCCGAGGGCCATTCTTCAGCACGAAACCGGCCGGGTCGGCGGACGCCAGAATCCTGCGCGTTCGAGGATGAGCATGCGTTGCTCCACGATGCGCGCCCCGGGACAAGCGGTGTGGCCGCCCCAGGGGCGACCTCCCATCGCGTGAAAGCCGAGGCCGAATTCAGTCGGGGAATTGGCAAGCCTGAGCGGAACGCTTCGGTACCACCGCAGCCAGCCGAGCAGCCCCGCCACGTTGTTCACCTGGCTGTTGGTCAGGGCGTCACCTGCGACCCCTTCGTTCTCGACGCTGATCCAATCGCGATTGCCTCGAGCTTCTGCGAACGCCACGTCGTCGATCCTCACGAATTGTTCCAGCGCGCCCCTTTTCGGGTTGCCGAAGTGAGCGGATACCTTGCTCCTGGGGTTGTTGAACCAGCGGAATGTCCCGCCTTCGGTGCCTTGCTGGATATGGAGAACCAGGCCGTGCAGCGGCTTGTGCATTCCCCCGCGGATGAAGTTATGCGCAATCGGTCGCGCGACGGCGATGGTCGGCAACCAGGTCATGTCGGCAACCAGGTCATGGCAGCTCCGCGGGCTCGAGGGCCAACGTATAGCCTCGGCAGCACGGTAGATCGACGGGGCTCGGGGCGGCGACCGTTCGGCAACGTTCGGCGGTCGGCTCGGCTGTCGTCGTCGTGTGCAATTGCATGTCATTGCGCTTTGCGCTCGGGCGTCAAAAGCCCGTCCGCCGCCCACGCTGCCCTTGCATTCGCGGGCCGACGGTCTCACATAGAAACTTTCCAGTGACGTCCACCCGTCCCGAGTTCCCGGCTCAGCTCTGCCCGCAGCCCGTCCCCGGCTTGGAGGACGACCCCGAAGGGTCACTCATTGTCGGTGAGGAGCTGAAGCTCCTTGCCACCGTGCAGCTGGCATTGTCGTCCGCCGATCGTGCCGACGTCTCGGCGATCCGCGACCGGGGCCTGGACGAGGAGCGGATGCTCGAGCTGCGCGATCACGTTGCGGTCGCCAAGCCAGAGGACCTTCCCGCGCTTTTCGAGCAGATGCATCATCTCGGCGCTCTTCGCGCGCACCGAGGGCGGGGGGTCCAGGGGTGCGTCGACAAGACGAGCCCTTACTTCGGACACATGCGCCTCGAGGAGCAGGGGACATCGATCGAATCGGGCGGAAAGGCCCGGGGATTGGTCGGTGGGGAGGTCTCGGCGCGCGGCCGTCGAGGCGCGGCGCTGCGGCGTGACGTGCTCATCGGTGCTCGTTCGTATCTGGGCGACGGCGTCCGGATCGTCGATTGGCGGCACGCACCCGTGAGCCGCATCTATTACCGCTACGTCGAAGGCGACGAGTACGAGGAAGAGCTCGGCGATCGGATCGTCGAAGGGACTGTCGTCGCGCGGCGCGGAGTGCGGATCGTGGGCGGAGAGCTGGTGCGGGTGTCGGCGCCCCAGGGCACCTTCGTTCGTGGCAAGGAGGGGATCTGGAGGCGGGTTCAAGTGCAGTCCGCCAAGCTCGAGACGGAGAAGCGGTGGACGGCACGGCTTGGGGCTCCGGCCGAGGCGCGCCTCGGAGTGGGCGTCGACGGGCAGCTCCGTTCCGACAAGCACCTGCCGTCCATCGCGGCTCTGCTCGACGAGCGGCAATACGACCTCATCGCGCGCGAGCCGACCGGCCTGGTCGCGGTCCAGGGCAGCGCGGGGAGCGGGAAGACGACGGTAGGCCTGCACCGCATCGCATACCTGGTGTTCCTTGACCCGCAGCGGTTTCGGCCCGAGCGAATGTTCGTCGTGGTCCCGAACGACGCGCTCGTTCATTACGTTGCGCGGGTCTTGCCGTCGCTGGGGGTCGAGGGGGTGCCCGCCGCCACGTTCGGTCGTTTTGCGTCCCGATTGGTGGGGCACCTCTTGCCCCGACTGCCGGGGCGAATCAGCGACGCAACGCCTCCGGTCGTTTCGCGGGTCAAATCGCATCCGGCGATGCTGCGCGCGATCGATGCGGCCGCGGCTCGCTTGACCACGGACGCCGACGCGAAGGTACGGGCGACCATGGCCAAATGGCCGACGGGCGATCGAGTCGTGACCGCGTGGCTCGGCGCGGGCGCGCACGAAGGGGCGCACCCTCGGGGTCACCCGCGCGCCCCGCTCGATGTCCGCGTCTCGACGCTGGCCCACTGGCTCGGAGGCAAGCGCACGGTTTCGGGGGTCGAAGCGGCGGATCTGGCCCCGGTGACCCGAAGCGCGGCCGAGCAGCTCGTCGCCGACCTGCGCCTCATCTCGAGGTCCGTTCTCCGTCTTTGGGACGAAATTCTGACATCCCGCCATGCGCTTGCCGAGGCGTTCGCGTCCGACCCGACGGTAGGTCCGACCCAGCTCGACCAGGTTCACGCCTGGTGCGTCACTCAATCGCGGGTGCGCTCCGAGGGCGATCGGGACGGGGAAGAGCCGACCCTCGACGCCGAGGATCTCGCGCTTTTGCTGCGTGGCTGGCAGGTGCTGCGTGGGCCTCTCGTCGATCCCGGCGGCAAACCGGTCCGCTTCGCGCACGTCTTCGTCGACGAGGTCCAGGACGCGAGCCCGATCGAGCTGCGCGTCCTCCTCGATCTCACGGGGACCGACCGGTGCATGACGCTGGCCGGCGACGTGGCGCAGCGGATGCTCGACGAGGCGGACCATCGGGGCGAGTTCGACTGGAATGCGCTGCTCGACGATCTGGGCCTCGCCCATACCCGGATCGAGCCGCTCCGGGTGAGCTACCGCTCGACTACCGAGATCACCGTCTTCGCGCGTCGTGTGCTCGGATCGCTCGCGCACGACGAAGTGCCCGTGACGACGCGACGGGGCCCGCCCGTCGAGCTTTTCCAGTTCGGTTCCTCGGGCGAGGCGGTGGCCTGGCTGGCCGAGGTTCTGAAGCAGCTCGCGATCGACGAACCGGACGCCAACGTGGCTCTCGTGGCTCGGTTTCCGCAGCAGGCGGACCTGTACTTCGACGGTCTGGTCCGCGCGGAGGTGGCCGGCGTGCGAAGGGTCGCCAGGCAAGATTTCTCCTGGGAGCCCGGGGTCGATGTCACCGACGTCCGCCAGACGAAGGGCCTGGAGTTCGATGAAGTGATCCTGCTCGAGACGACGGCAGCCGCGTACCCGTCGACGCCGCACGCGCGTCACGCGCTGTACATCGGGGCGACCCGCGCTTCGCACCAGCTCTGGTGCACGGCGAGCGGCAGCGCGTCGAGCGTCGTGCTCGACGCGCTGGACCTCCCTGGACCTCCCCGGCGAGCGAACGCCCCCGGCGAGTTAACATAATGCCTCTTAGGTGATTTTCGCGCGCCCCGGGGGGGATGCCGCCTAACGCGCCAGACCGAGCGGAGACGCCGAATGCGCCAGACCGAGCTGAGAAGGACCGATCTGCAGCGCCACCAGGGTCCCCGCATTCGTCAGCATGAACGCGCGGTCGCCGAAGGCGGCCGGTGTCTGCGAAAAGCCGGTGCCGAGGTCGAAGCCGTCGATGGGCCGGCCGTCCCGCGGCGACAGCAAGAATGCGCCGTACCGACTGGTGCCGACGAGCAGCGCTCCGGCCACCGGTGCGGGCGCGGTCACGCCGCCCTCCGGGATCGGAATGCGCCACACCGCGCGCCCGGTCGCTGGATCCAGTCCCCAGAGACCGGTCGATGCGCTCGACGCGAGCAGGAGCTCACGCGCCGGGATCGGTGGACCGCCCTCGGCAAAATCGGAGGAGCTCGCGCGGGGCCGGTGGGCTGGCTCGCGCCATAGCGTGAGGTCCGTCACCCCGGTGACCCGGTCGTTCTTCCAGACCGGGACGCCTCGGTCCTCGTCGATGGCGAAGAGACCGCCGGCGTAGCTGGCGACGAAGATGACGCGGCCCTGCGCCCCGAGATCGTCGGGGACGGGAGTCGTGTCGACATCGAGATACCGCAACGCTTCCGGCCCTCCGGACTGCTCGGCTTCGACGGAAAGGTCGACCGCCGGCCAATGCTCGCTGCCGTCGCGTGCGTCGTAGGCCCCGACGTGTCCGTCGGAATACGCAAAAAACACGATGCCGCGATCGAAGGCCGCGCCGGCGTAGCCGCTGATTTCCATGCCGAGTGCCGGCGTACGGTGCACGTGCCACAATGTCCGGCCCGTGCGTCGGTCGATCGCGAACAGGTTGTCCGCCGCATTGGCGAAGTAGATCGATTCGCCCACCAGCACCGGCTTGCGAGAGACCTCCGCTCCGGTGTCGTACCGCCACACCAGTCGGCCGTCCAAGGCGTGCACGGCATACAGCGCTCCGTCGTTCGATCCGAAGTAAACGGCGTCGAGCTCCGGGTCGTAGAGGGGCTCGCACTGAACCGCCCCCACGGTTTCGAACCTCCACAGCGTGCTTCCGTTGCTCGCGCGCAGGGCGTAGAGGCCGCCATCGCTCGAGCCCACGAAGACGCGGCGGCGCGAAGGATCGATTTCGGGCCGACCTCGTTCGTAGGCCTCGCCCGTGACGCGGGACGGCGCAGTCAGTGACCTCGTGAAGATCACCTGCATGGCACCGCTCGACCGGTGAAACCAGAGCGGCTCCTCCGGATTGATGCGGTCGTTCGCCGTCTCGACGGAGGCGCAGCCGCCGCCGCAGAGGCCCATTGCGGCGGCGATGACGGCCGCGAGCCTCACGGCTTGGGGCCCGGTTGCGAGGGCGCCGCTGGTGGTTGCTGCGCGGGTTGTGGCGCGGGCCTCGGGGGTTGCCCGGCGGGCGCCACAGCGGCTTCGCCGGGCGCATGGCCGGCGCCTTTTTCCTGCTGCAACCGGCGCAGAAGCTCCTGAATTTGGGGATCGCTCATGTCGACGTTGTTGGCCACGCCCCCGGGCCGCCCCCGCCCCGGACCTCTGGTCGAGGACGATGGCGACTTCGGCGGCACGGCGGCCGGGTCGAGCTCGCGCAGGCGGTCTTCGACCACGAATTGAAGGTACGAGAATTTCTCGCTCCCGTGGGCCTCGGTGATCCGCTGGTAGACGTTCTTCAATCGATCGAGTGCCCCCGTCTTGTCGCCCTTTGCGAGGAGTACGCGCGCCTGGTGGTAGATACCGAGCTCCTTGAAGCCGTCGACGTCGACCGCTTCGAGAGTCTTGAACTCGGCGAGGGCGGCGTCGAGATGCTTGTCCCGATTCGATCCATCGGATTGCGCGAGTAGCTCCTCGCCGAACCCGATGCCTTCGAGCGCTCGTCCAAGCACCTCGGCGTCCGCGCGGGCGAGCGGCGACGCCTTCACCTGCTGGTAGGCCGCGACGGCACCGTTCGTGTCTCCGCCGTCGAGCAGCAGAGAGGCCTCGGCGAGGCGCGCCAGGATCGCCGCTCCCGTCCCCGAGTACTTGGACTCGATCGTGCGATACTTGAGGAGCGCGGCATCGCGGCGTTCGGCGGCCGATTTGAACGTCGGATAGAGCTCGCTCGTCGGCGTGTCGTCCTCTTCCGTCGTGGAGGCGATGTGACCGTGCTCGTCGGCAAGCCCCTGGGCGAGAAGCACCGACGCTTCGCTCGTACGCTTGTCTTGCCAGTAAACCCAGCTCAGCGCGCCCCCGACGCACAGAACCGCGGCCGCGGCGACTGCCCCGAACGTTCCGCGATGGGCTGCAATCCACTTGTTGGCCCGAGCGGCGCGCTCGAGCAGCGGAACGGCCTCGGTGACCGCACCGGTCGCGATCGACGGGCGCTTGACGCTCCCCTCGCCAATCTTGGCCAGACGCTTCGACGCGGCGGCCTCGAGGCCCGTTTTCCGGCGGTCCGTCTTGCGCTCGAGAAGCTTCTGCTCCTCCTCGCGCGCCACGCGCTCGGTCTCCGTCTCGGAACCCAGCTTGTCGATGCGGGCGGCAATCGCATCGGGACGAAACCTGTCCTCGGGTGGCTTCTGCTCGTCGTCCGGCACAGTCGGGCTCCTCGGCGCTGCGGCGGAACGTACGGGCGCCATCGGGCCTGGTCAACCGGCCGGCCGCAGTGCGGGCGCAGAGTATGGGCGCGATCGCGGATGGTCAATCCGCGGGTCTGCGGGCAAACCAAAGGGCGACCGCACCTCCGGTCGAGGTGTGAAGCTCGAAATGGACGCGCCGCGCGCGGTCGGACACGGCCGGCAGCTCGAGGATGCGGACAGCGCCCTCGAAGAATTCCGAGGGAGCCGGCGTTCGGTCGATCGTGACCGTCAAGGTGGCGTCGGGATCGGTCAGGAGCACGACGGCGCTCGTGGCGCCCGGCGAGATCGTCAGCGGCGCGTCGACCTCGCCTGCTGGCGTCTCGGCTGCCCAATCGCTGGCCCCGAGCGCCAAGAGCGCGCGCGCCTCGTGGGTTCGCGTCGTCAGGTAGGGCTCGTCCGCGAGGTGGTCGAGCAGCGCCGCTCGTGCACGCACGTCGCCAAGCCCGCCGAGCGTGTCCGAGACGAACGGACGGGCTCGCACGTCGTCGAGTGCGCGGAGGAGCGCCGGCAGGGCGGACCGGCACCGCGCCTTGCGCGTGGCATCGAGCAATTCCCGAGTACGCGACAGGTCGATGGAGAGCTGCCTCGGCGCGCCCTCCCCGCCCGGCGAGGCGGGCGCCGCCTCGTCCCACCACGCCGCAATTTCCGGGCAAGCTCGAGCATCCTCGTGCTGCGCCAGCGCCAGAGCTGCTGCGCGACGCCATTCGCGCTTCTCGTCGTGGAGCAACACCTCGACCACCGGGCTCGGCGGTTCGCCGATCCGGGCGAGCGCCAGCGCCGCCCAGCGTCGCACGTCGTCGTCTTCGTCCCGATTGACGGCCCTGCGAAGCTGGGCGACGGTGGTCGGACTGGCAAGGCCAAAGCACACCTCGGCCGCCTTTCGTCGAATGGCGACGTCGGCATCGTCGAGCAACGATGCGACGTCGGGCGCTGCTTCGGCCTCGCCCTGCAGGCCCCGTCGCAGCGCTTCCGGCCATGCCGCCGCCGCCGAGGCCTCGTAGCGGCCGTGATCGCGCTCGGTCGCCCGGAGCAGCGCCCTCAACACGTTTGCCCGGTCGTCCTGGGATGCGAGGTCGTGGCGCTCGAGAGGGTCTTCGGCCGGGCGGTAGAGGGCGCATGCGGCGGCGCGTCGCTGGCACACCAGCCGGTCGTCGCCCTTGGCCACGAGCGCGTAGTCGTCGGTTTCCGCGAAGGCGAAGCCGTCGTTGTCGGCATGGCCGCCACCCGCCAGGATGGGTCCGAGATCGCGTCCGCGCAGGCGCGCCGGGCGCGGGATGCCGAGGGCCGAGAGGCTGGTCGGCAGCAGGTCGATCGTCTGGACGACGGTCGGTATGCGGATGCCGGGGCGGACGCCGGGCCCGACGACGACGAGAGGCACCCGAACCTGCTCCTCGTACACGCTCGTGCCGTGGTAGCGGCCGCCGTGCTCGCCGAATTCCTCGCCGTGGTCCGCGGTGACGATGACGGCGGTGCCCGGGCGCATCGCGCGGACGAGTCGCACGATCCGGCCGATGCCGTCGTCCGCCGTTGCCACCTCGCTGTCGTAGGCATCCAGGTCCGTCGAGGCGCCTCCCGAGAACGGGTGGTCCGGGTGCATAACGTACGGCTCGTGCGGCTCGAAGAAGTGCACCCAGAGGAACAAGGCCCGATCCGGGGTCGCGCTCGCCAGGTATTCCGCCACCTGCTTCTCGCGCAGAGTCGGATCGGCAAACTCCACTTTCGAATACTCGAACCCCAGCCGCTCGCGCTCGAGCCGCGAGAAGCGGTTCTCGTCGATGTAGAACACGGCGGGCGGATAGAATGCCGCGGTGCGCCACCCGTATCGTCGCAGGTACTGGGGCCATGTCTCGGAGTCCTCGCCCAGGCCCATGGACAGGAGCGGACGCATGTACTTTCCCGTCATCATCGACGAAATCGAATACGACGTATGGGGCGTCGGACAGTATGCATTCTCGAAGAGTGCGCCTTCGCGCGCGAGGGCGTCGATGTTGGGCGTCGTCGCGCGGCGATAGCCGTAGCCGGAAACGTGATCCGCCCGGAGCGCATCGACGGTCAGGAGCAGCAGGTCATGGCCCGACCACTCGAGCGACCGCGCGATCTCCCCGGGCGTCGTCGCGGTCGTCGCCGCGCTGGCCACGGCGATGCCTCCTGGATCGGGAGCCTTCAGGCGGGTCGCCAGGGATACCGCCCGACCGAGAAGCGGCGCGTGCTCGACGAGGACGAACCGCAGGTTCGCCAAGCGATCGAGGTCGGCAAGATCGCGTGGAACGCCGACACCCCATCGGACGAGGCCGAGCGCGACGATGGCGGCGACCGCGACCTGCAGGATCTCGGGAGCCTTCGCTTCGCCCCGCGCGGCGAAGGCCACGAGGGCTCCGCCGAGCAAGGTCGTCGCGAAAAGCGCGAGGTGAAATGCCGGATAAAGTCGAGGTAGAACGTAGGCATCGCCGACCCATGCACCGACCGCGAGGCCGAGACCGAGCAGGGCGAGCGCGAGCGGATGGCGCCTCAAACGCGCAACGTGCACCGCGAGGTGCGCCGTCATCACGGCTCCGAGGACGGCGAGCGCGACGACGAACCATGCGCGAAGGCCGGCGGTCGCGAAATGCCGGCCGCCCGAGACGCCGAAGCCGAGCGCCGCTCCGGCGAACGCGCCGCTCAGCCGGACGGTCCATCGGGCGGGCGCCGACCGCGCGAGAGCCAGTCTCCACCCCAGGGCCGCGACGAACGCGGCGGGCACCGAGCCCAGAACCGCCAGGGGTACGACCGCACGCCGGGCGCCCGCGATCTCCCAGATGCCGGAAAACTGCTCACGCTGCAGAAACCCCAGGGTCACGGTCTCCGCGACGAAGAGCCCCGCCCACGCGGCGATCACTGTCGCCGCGTCGACGAGATACGCAACAACGCGTCGCGAGCGCAGGCTCATCACGCCTCCTCGGCGGCTTCCCCCGAGCCGTTCAGCCGAACGTGAGATCGAGCACTTCGTAGGTGCGCTCGCCGCCGGGCATCCTCACGGTGACCTCGTCGCCCACCTGCTTGCCCACGAGGCTGCGAGCGAGGGGGCTCGTGATGCTGATGCTCCCCTTTGCGAGATCGGATTCGTCCGCTCCGAGAATGCGATACACGACCTCCTCTCCCGTGTCGGTGTTCGCGAGCTTCACCGTCGCCCCGAATGCGACGCGATCGCCGGCAAGCTTGCTCGGGTCGATGACCTCCGCGCGAGCGAGCTTGTCCTCGATTTCCTTGATGCGCCCCTCGATGAACGACTGGCGGTCGCGGGCCGCGTGGTACTCTGCGTTCTCGCTCAAATCGCCGTGCTCGCGCGCGGTCGCGATCGCCTGGATGATGGCCGGCCGCTCGACGCTCTTGAGCTGATTGAGCTCTTCGCGGAGCCGATGCGCTCCTTCCGGCGTAATGGGGTTTTTCTGCATGGCCAGGCGGTTTTATCGTGGCGGAGTTAACGTGTCATCTTGGTTCGGCAAATTCACGCGCGGTCGCGATTTCGCGAGCCGCCTGCGATGCTACGCTGCCGCCCATGGTGCGTCGTGACGCGACGGAGAGGCTGACCTCGCAAGAGGCGAAGAGCTCCGTCGCTCGCTGCGCGTCTCCAACCGGTGCAAGTCCGGTCCCGGTAAGCGCCAGAGCGCCGGGTAGCAGGCCCCAGGCACCGCTCGAGA
>DASPUY010000062.1:0-37704 GCA_035622655.1 Polyangiaceae bacterium | reverse complement strand
GCCGCGCGATGTCGTCGTCGGTGGCGTCATCGCGCACGTCGACGGCAATTTCGCCGAGGATCTCGCTCGGCGCGCTCTCGTCGTCAGGAAAGGTCGGGCCGCCGGTGCCCTGGCTGTCCGACTCGCCTGGGCCGAGCGTGGCGAAGGCCGCGGCACCGCCTGCCGCGGCAGGCAGGGCCACCGCAAGAACCGTGACCACGACTGCGGCAAACGAAGCGATCGGAGGCTTTCGCATGGGAGGCACCCGGCCGGGCGAGCCTTGGAGAGTTCTGCTCGTATTTCCGACGTTCGGCAAGGCGTGCACGCGCTGGACCAGCCCCTGATCCGGAGAAGCTCTGCGGCAGCTCAGAGCGCGACCGGGGGCGGGCCGATCGAGGGAGCAACCTCGCTGGTGAGCACCACGAGGCTGCCGGCGCTCAGCTCAACGGCCTGACCGGACCGGACGAGGTCGCCCACGCTCGGTCTATCGCGCGTGTCGATCGCGATCCGCCAGACTTCGCCGTAGCTGGCAGGCGGAACGTCGAAGAGTGTTTCCTCGCGCTCCCCGTTGAGGAGCACGAGAAAGGATGCGTCGGCCCGGCCGTCGTTCCGCTCGTCCGCGAATGCCTCGCCGTCCAGCCGAAAGGCGAGCGTCGCTCGCTTGGGGTCCTCCCAGTCGGTGGCCACCATCTCCGCGCCGTCGGGGCGAAACCACACGATGTCCTTCGCCGGGCTGGAGCCGGTGCGCTCTCCATGCAAAAAATCCCGGCGACGAAGCACTGCGTGGCGGCGACGAAATGCGACCAGCGCGCGCGTCACGTCGAACATCGCGTGCGCCTCGTCGTCGAGGCGCCAGTCGACCCACGTCAGCTCCGAGTCGTGACAGTACGGGTTGTTGTTTCCCCGCTGCGTCCGCCACATCTCGTCGCCCATTTCGAGCATCGGCACGCCCTGAGATACGAAAAGCGTCGTCATGATGCTGCGGGCAAGCGTGCGGCGGCGGGCGAGAACTCGAGGATCGCTGGTCTCCCCCTCCACGCCGCAGTTCTGACTCGCATTGTCGTCGAGACCATCGCGGTTGCCTTCGCCGTTCGCCGCGTTGTGCTTCTCCTCGTAACTGACCAGATCGCGCAGCGTGAATCCGTCGTGTGCAGTGACGAAGTTGATGCTCGCGTGAGGGCGCCGTCCGTCGTCCCCGAACAGATCGCTGGATCCGGTCAGGCGGTAGCCCATGTCGGCGACGACGCCCCGCTCCCCGCGCCAGAAGCGGCGGACGGTGTCGCGGTAGCGACCGTTCCATTCGGTCCAGAGAATCGGAAAGCTGCCGACTTGATATCCCCCCGCCCCGAGATCCCACGGCTCGGCGATGAGCTTGATTTGGGACAGGAAGGGATCCTGATGGATCACCGCGAAGAAACCGCCGACCCGATCCACGTCGCCGTCGTTGCCGCGAGCGAGCGCCGGCGCCAGGTCGAACCGGAAGCCGTCGACGTGCATTTCCGTGACCCAGTACCGCAGGCTGTCCGTGATGAGCTTGAGCACCTGGGGGTGCGTGGCGTCGAGGGTGTTTCCGCAGCCGCTGTAATCGATGTACTCGCGCCGATCGCGAGGGTCGAGCCGGTAGTAGACGCGGTTGTCGATCCCCCGAAAGCTGATGGTCGGGCCGAGCGCACCCCCTTCGCACGTATGGTTGTAAACGACGTCGATGACCACCTCGATCCCTCGAGCATGCAGTCGCTTGACCATCTGCTTGAACTCGCGGGAAGCGTCGCCCTTCGCGACGGCGAATCGGCGATCGGGCGCAAAATACGAGAGTGTGTTGTAACCCCAGTAGTTGCTCAGACCCCGCTCGACCAGGATCGGCTCGTCGACACGCTCGTGAACGGGCATCAGCTCGACGGTGGTCACACCCAGCGACTGCAAGTGGGCCAGCGCGGCGTCCGACGACAGTCCCAGAAACGTTCCGCGCAGCTCGGGTGCGACGGCAGGGTGGCGTTGCGTGAAGCCCTTGACGTGCAGCTCGTAAAGAACCGTGTCGCGCCAGGCAACGCGCGGCGGCCGGTCGTCCTCCCAGTCGAACGAACCGTCGAGCACTACACCCTTGGGCTTCCCGGCGGCGTCGTCCCGCTCGTCGAGAACGACGTCGATCGATCTTCGATCGCGCGGGTAACCATAGATGGGAGCGCCGACGTCCAGGAAACCGTCGAGCGCCTGCGCGTAAGGGTCCACCAGGAGCTTGTTCGCGTTGAAACGATGCCCGTCGCTCGGCGCGAAGGGACCATGAACCCGCCACCCATAGCGCTGCCCCGGACGCAGGCCGGGCACGTACACGTGCCAGACGTACAGAGACTGAGTGGGAACGGGGATTCTGGTCTCCCGGCCCGACGCGTCGAACAAGCACAGCTCCACGCCGGTCGCATGCTGGCTGAACAGAGCGAAGTTGACGCCCTTTCCGTCCCAGGTCGCACCGAGAGGATGGGGCATACCCGGCTCCAAGCGTTTGCTCGCAAAGTCCATCGGCGACCGAATTCAAGCGCAACGCACGCCGGGCGGGGAGAGAATGTTCGGTGCGCAGCGTGGCTGCGCCTGGTAAGGTCCCGCGCCGCGTCCGTCATGGACTCCAAGCTGGCCTTCGTTCTCCTGCTCGTGGCGGCGAGCGCTCCGAGCTACTGCGCGGCGGCCGACCTCGAGCCGGACGCCGCCACCAGCGCCGGCGCCCTCGAGCCGGACGCCGCCACCAGCGCCGGCGCGCTCGCCGAGCAGCGTTTTCGCGAGGGGGACGCCGCCATGAATCGAGGCGATTTCGAGGGAGCGCGGCTGGCGTTCGTGCAGGCCTACGCGCTGGAGGCGTCACCCCGAAACCTCGTCGGCCTCGCCACCGCGGAGGCGAGAGGAGGCCATCCCCTCGAAGCTCTCACCCATTTCCGACAGTACCTGCGCCTACCCTCGCTCACTGAGGCGGAGCGCGGAGCGGCGGCAGGGTGGATGGCGGACGCCGCATCGAAGACGGGCCACATCCGCGTCGAGACGTCGCCGGGGGCGACCATCAGGGTCGACACCACGCTCGACGCCGGCGTCACTCCTCTCTCGGATCCCATCGACGTTGCGCCCGGTCCGCACCATCTCACGGCCACGCGGGCGGCTCGAACGGCGTCGACCACGATCGAGCCGCACGCCGGCGAAACGGTGGTCTGGCAGCTGCAGTGGGAGAGCCCGGCCGGGGACGCGACGGCCGCTCGGAGTGTCGGCGGGGGCTCCGGCGCCTCCGTTGCGAGCTCCGGAATTGGGCCCCCGTCAGGCACTCCCGCGGTTCCGGGGCTCACGCCCGACGGAAAGCCTTTGCCCACGACGAAATGGATCGTCGCGGCCAGCCTACTCGGGGCGGGACTCCTGAGCTTCGGCATCGCTGGAGGCGTGACTGCCGCGGGGTCGAACGAAGCGTCCAAAGAAGCCGATCTGAGCGCCCAGACCGGCGTGTGCCCTCAGCCCCCGATGACGGCCGCCTGCGCTGCGCTCAAGAGTGCCGCGGATGCGCATGCGGCGGACGGAAACGTCGCGATTGGGTTCGTCGCGGCCGGAGGAGTCCTTGCCGTCGCGGCGGTGCTGGCGCTGGTCTGGCCGACGCCCAAGCCGAGCACGACCGGCCTCGTCGTTCCCGTCGTCGCCCCAGGGACCGGGGGCGTGCAGTGGATCCGGAGCTTCTGAAGCTCGGCCGCGGGCGATGAAACGCGAAGCATTGCGCCCTGGAGTCCTCGGCTTGGTCGTGATGGCATTTGCCGTCGGCCTCGGGGCCCCCGCGTGCGAGCAGGCGCAGTGCGACGAGCTTCACGATCCGACTTGCTGGATTCCTCCGGTGACCGACGCGACGGCCGACGGCGAGGAGAGCGACGACGACGCGCCGGCGGAGCATGACGCCACGAGTGACGCGTCGACCGCAGCCGGCGATGGATCCACGACAGGACAATGAGCCCCTATCGCCCCGCCTGCCGGACGAGATCGCGAATGGCGGCGAACCGGTGGCGAAGGTGCTCGTCGTCATCGAGGTCCTCGACGGCGCTGGGCAGCCTCCAGCTCCAGTTCTCGACCCCCACGGTCCCCGGGGTATTGATGCGGTCGCGAGCTCCGAGAAGCTCCTGCGCCAGGACCAGAGCGAGCTTCGATCGCGATTGGTAGAGATCCGCGAGAAGCAGCAGAGATCGTTGCTCGGGATCGGTCTCCGGACGAACGCCGGCTCGGTTGCCGAGCTCCGCTCGATCCTCGTCGCGCAGCTCGTCCCACCATGCGTCGAGCGGCGCCGTGTCGTGCGTGCTCCAAGAGGCGACGCTGTCTTCGGGAAAGCTGCGTGGATCGCGATACCCTTTCTCGTCTCGCTCCCACGGGATGACCCGATACCCGGGCATGCCCAGCCTCCGCAGCGCCTCGCGGACGAAGGGCGGGACCACGCCGAGGTCCTCGGCAATCGCCCGCGGGGGATCGACTCCGTGAGAGTCACTCGTGATCTCTTCGAGCATGGCCCGGAGGACCCGCGTTCCACGCGCGATTTGCGCCTCGGTGCCCTGCGGATCGAAACGACCGTTGCTGTCCGCCGCTTGCTTCGGGCGCACCCACTGTCGAAAGTAACCGACCACGTGATCGAGCCGCAGCCGATCATAGAGGCGTGCAGCGCGCCGGGCGCGCGCGCGGATCCAGCCGAGCTCGTCCGAATCCATGGCGACCCAGTCGTACGGCGGAAGGCCCCAGTCCTGTCCTCCCGCGGAGAACTCGTCCGGCGGTGCGCCCAGGGAGAGCTTCATTTGGAATTGCGCCGCATGGGCCCAGACGTCCGCGCTCTCGATGCCGACGACGAACGGCAAGTCGCCCATCAGCTCGACGCCGAGCGAACGCATCTCCGCCCGTGCGCGCTGCCACTGATCGTCGAGCGTCCACTGGACATACGCGACCTCGAGCAGTCGCCGCGGATGTTCCTCGCGCACCCTCCGGAGCGCCGCGGGCGAACGAATCTGCTCGTCTTCGGGCCAGGTGGACCAACCCCAGCCGCCGTGCGATTCGCGCAGGACGTTGTAGAGCGCGAGATCGTCCAGCCACGCCTTCTCGGCATCCATGTAGCTTCGAAGCGCCTTCGCCCGGGGCGTCCCGGCGATCCATTCGCGCTCGTAGAATCGATCGAACGCGGCCCGCAGGACACGCGCTTTGAGCGCGCGGACCGTCGAGTAGTCCACGCGCACGGACGCACGCGCACCGTCGCGCGCGCGACGGCCCTCGTCGCCGAGCGTGCTCTCGACCGCCTCCTCGTCGAGGTCGGCGATGGCCCGGGGATCGACGTAAATCGGGTCGAGGCCGAACGCCGTCAGCGCGCCGTACGGGCTGGTCTCTCCGGGCGACAGCTCGTGCGTCGGCAGTACCTGAAGCAAACGATGCCCGACGCGACTGATCCATTCCGCACACCGGGGCAGATCGCTGATCTGACCGATGCCCCAATCGGTTTCGGTGCGTATCGCGAACAGAGGAAGGACGACACCCGCTTGACGACGCATAATGGGCACGACGGTAACCGATGTGGACCGCTTACGCGCCCCCCCGCTGCTGCTTTTCGGGCTGACGAGCCTCGCGATGCATCTCGCGACCTTGGGCCTGTTGCGCCGCTCCGGGCCGGCCGAAGGTCTTTCGTTCGAGGGGACGTCTCCCGGTCTCTCGGGCGACACGCTCGAGGTCGACCCCACGCCCCTCGGGTCACCTGGGCCATTGCCCGAGGGAATCCCGACGTCCCCACCGATCGCCGAGACGGCCATCGAGCGAGCGCCGGGCGCCCCGACTCCAACCCGCGCAGGCGCCATGGCTTCGCCCACGGCCGGCGCCGCGCGTCCGGCGCTCTTCGGAGCAGCCGGGACACGCTACGCGACGGACCTGGCCACGACTCTGACCCGGGCCTTTCCCCAGGCCGCGAGCGCCGATCCCGTGTGGACCCAGGTTCCTTTCGGGCCTGCGGGGACGGCCGACCTGCTGATCGTGCTGGACGACGACGGGCACATCGCGGACACGTCCATTGGCGGCGCTCCGTCGACCGCCCTGCGCCGGGGGATCGAGCGAACGCTGTCGCTTCTCATGCTTCGCCCCTTCACGGCCCACGCTCAGGGTACTCGGCTGCGAATCACGGCGCGCGTCTCTCGCGATGACGTGCACGATGGGTTGCACGGGGACGTCTTCGCGCTGAGCGGTGGCAGCTTCTCGGGGGATCTCGGTTCCGCGTTCTTCGCGCTGCCGCCTCGCGACGGAGCTGCGGGACGGCGCGTCGACATCGACCTCCGGCTGGTGCCGTGATTTCTCCACCGGGATCAGGGCACGTCGTCGGGCGCGGGAAAGGCCCCACCGGAGCGCACGTAGTCGACGAGGGCGCTCACGAGCGCATCGTCCGCCTTCTCGCAGGCCGCGGAAACGTCGCCGCTCATGGCGCCCTTGCATTCTCGGCCGCGCTTGGCGTGCGCTCGCCTCACGGCGTCGCTCGAAGCGACCAGCGCGTCTTGAATCTTCGTGTCGATGCGATGCCACTGCACGTGAGCGGTCCGGGGTCGGGGCGGACGAGTCCGGGTCACCATCTCGGCCTCGATACCCATCGAGCACGTGCCGTCCCAGCGCAGAAGATCGTAGGTTCCCTTTCCGCTCCCGACCACGATGCCGCCCTGCTGCGGGGCCCGCCTCCGTAGAACGAGGACCTCCTCGTCACTCGAAAGCTCGTCGACCCTTCCGCGGAGATAGGCGCGCGTGAACGGCGTCGAGCTTGCGAAGAGCGCGAGCGCGGCCCCCTGGCGAGGCTTTTCGCAGAGCCGATCCACGAACCCGGCGGGAGGCAGACAGAGGTCCTTCGACGACGAGTCGGCGCAGGCCGTGGGCAGCCCCGTGGAAGGCGCCACCGAGGCGGCGGATGCCTCGGCGCCCGCGGGGTCGGGGGCGTCGGTCGGGGTCGATTTGCCGCGGGTCGACGCCGTCTGCGCGGGCTCCGCGGGCGGCGCTGGGGCGGGCCCGGCCGCCGGGACGCAGCCCAAGACCCCCAGGAGCATTGCGAGGGCACGCGCGCGCACGAAATCGAGAGTACACCCGAGGCGACCCTTGTGTCCGGGCCGACTCCTCGTTCATCCTCGGGCGAGCCAGGGCCCGGACGCTGCCGGGCGCATCGGCACGAGGTCGCGCGAGGTGAAATATTACGTCGTCCTGAGCGAACGGCCGGAACAAGGGCCCGTCGTCGTCGACGTCGTCGAGCTACCCAACGGCACGATGACAGCGGCCATCGGCGAGCGCATCGTTGCGATCGACACGTCGGTCGTCGGCTCGACCCTCAGCGTACGGGTGGATGGCGCGGTGATCGATGTCGCGTTCGACGGCAAAGATCTGCATCCCGTCGCGGGTGGTCCGAGCGGAGGACGAGTGACCGGACGCGTCGAGAGCGAGCGCGCGCGGACGGTCGGACCGACACGCTCGAGGGCGACGGCGGGCGAACCCGCCGTCGTCCGCAGCCCGATGCCGGGACGCGTCGTCCGCGTTCTCGTTGCTCAGGGAGCGGCCGTCCAGGAGCGGCAGGGCCTGGTCGTGATCGAGGCGATGAAAATGGAAAACGAGGTCCGCGCGCCGGTTGCGGGGAGGGTCACGTACGTGCACGTTGCCGCGGGCGAAGCGGTCGAAGCGAACGCGAAGCTCGTTACCCTGGCATGAGGTATAAGCCGCTTCCGATGAGCGAGCTGCCGCGCATCGCGCTCGTCCACGGCCCGACCCCCTTGGTCAAGCGCCCTGCGCTCGACGAGTGGCTGGGCGTCGACTTGTGGATCAAACGTGACGACGCCAGCGGCGGCGCCGAAGCGGGCAACAAGGTACGCAAGCTGGAGTGGCTCCTGGCCGACGCGATGCTGCGCAAAGCCGACACGATCGTGACGTGCGGCGGGCTCCAGTCGAATCACGCCCGCGCAACGGCGCTCGCGTCCGCCAGCCTGGGCCTCGGCTGTGCCCTGCTGCTGCGCAGCGGCGAGCCTCGGGGCGGCGCGCTGCCCCTCACCGGCAACGTTCTCCTGGACCGAATCGCGGGCGCGGAAATACGCCTCGTGTCGCCCCAGGACTACGCGCATCGTGCGGCCGCGATGGAGGAGCTGGCCGCGGAGCTGCGCGGTCGCGGGCGGCGCCCCTACATCGTGCCCGAGGGTGGATCCAACGGACTCGGGGCGCTCGGATACGTCGAGTGCATGCGCGAAGTGGCCCATCAGCTCCGCCTCGGCCTCGCGGGGCGCAACGAGCCCTTCGACGCCGTCGTGCACGCGTGCGGATCCGGAGGGACGGCGGCCGGCGTGGCGCTCGGCGCGGCCCGTTTCGGCGTCACTCGAACGGTCCTCGCGATGGCGGTCTGCGACGACAGGGCGTTCTTCGAGAATGCGATTGCGCGCATCGTTGGCGAGGCCCGCTCTTGGGATCCGGCGCTGACCGACACCGCTTCCGTCGTGGTCGACGACAGCTCGAGGGGCCCCGCCTACGGCGTGAGCTCCGCGGACCAGCGGGCGACCATCGTGCGTGTGGCTCGAGCGGGGGGGCTCGTGCTCGACCCCGTGTACAGCGGAAAAGCCATGCACGGCCTCAAGGCGGCGATCGAACGCGGCTCGGTACGGCGGGACGCGCGCGTTCTCTTCATTCACACGGGGGGCCTGCCGGGCCTTCTCGCGCAGGGCGACGACTTTCGCGAAGAGATCGCGTGAACCATGACTTCCCGGCCTGCCGCACTGCGCCAGCGGCGCACTCTCGCCGCCGATGCCCTGAACTTGCCGAACTCGCTGACGATCGCGCGAATCGCGGCCATTCCGTTCTTCGTGTGGCTGCTCGATCGACCGACGCCCGCTCGCGGTTTCTGGGCGTGCATCGTCTTCACGATCGCGGCACTCACCGACGTGCTCGACGGCTATCTCGCGCGCAAGCTCGGCGTCGTCAGCGTCCTGGGTAAATTTCTCGATCCGCTTGCAGACAAGTTGATCGTCATGGCTGCGCTCGTCTGGATGGTTCCCATGGGAAGGATCGCCGCATGGGTGGTCGTCCTGCTGCTCGCGCGCGAGATCAGCGTGATGGGGCTGCGGAGCGTTGCCGCCAGCGAGGGCGTCATCATCAGCGCCGGACAAGAAGGAAAGACGAAGACGGCCCTGCAAATGATCGGGATCGTCGCGCTGCTGCTCGGCTACCCCTACCATATGGCATACGTGGGAATCGACCTGGGTATCGTCGACATGGTCCACGTCGGCCGTGCGCTGGTGTACCTGTCGCTGCTGTTCTCGTTCGCCAGTGCCGCCCAGTACGTGCGCCTCTTCCGGGCGGCCGTCGACGCCAAGGAACAGAAACGGGCCAACAGCGACCTTCGGGCGTGATCGGCCGATTCCCGAGACGTGCAACGACGACGGGCCTGGCATTCGGGCGCGTTTTCTGGAAACTTCCGCACCGATGCATTTCTTGCGTTTGCGTTTCTCGCGCCCTCTCCCGTTCGCGGCTTCGGTCCTCGTGG
This sequence comes from Polyangiaceae bacterium, assembly GCA_035622655.1. Lineage (GTDB taxonomy): Bacteria > Myxococcota_A > Polyangia > Polyangiales > Polyangiaceae > Palsa-1150. The sequence continues at coordinate 28,205 of DASPUY010000062.1, read as the reverse complement.
TTTTTGCACTCGCGGCCGCTTGCCAGCAACAAGGCGCCGGCGATGTCTGCGACCCTCGCGCCGGCAACGGCGGCAGTGCCGACTGCCAGGATGGTCTGGTCTGCATCCCCATCTCGGGAGTGAACGGCCAGCGATGCTGTCCCGGCGATCCCGCGCTTCGCACGGGGGTCTGCGGGGGGAGCCAAACGTCTATCCCGGCCGATTCGGCGGCGCCGTCCGGCGCCGGGACTGCCGACGCGGGGGCCGATGCCGAGACCCCGGACGAAGGGCTCGGCGATTCGTTCGCGGCGGACGCGCTGCCGGACAGCGGGCCCGACGGAGCCGACGCCGGTGACGGGGCACCGGAGTGAGCCCGTGTCGACCGCAAAGCTCGTCCACGACGCGCAGCATGCGTTGCTTCTGGTCGTGGCCGTGTCGCTACCCGTCCTGGCCGCCGCAGGGCTGGTGGGACTCGTACTCGCCGCGTTTCAAGCCGCCTCGCAGATTCAGGACCCGACGCTCGCCCACTTGCCTCGGATGATCGTCGTGGCGGCGGCGCTTGCGATCTTCGGTCCCTGGATGGGGCACGTGATCGCCGCATTCGCCGAGCAGCTGTTTGCCTTCGCGCGCTGACCGCGCGTTGATTCGGTTCGTGGCCTCTGCTACGTCACGTTACGCATGAGTGAACCTTCACTCAGTGCTCGCAGACCCCGGTGGCGCACGCCCGGGCGTGCGCGCCGCGGCGGGGACAAGCGTGAGCGCATTCTGGACGCGGCCGTGCGGGTCTTCGCACGCAAAGGGTTTCACGCGACCCGCGTGAGCGAAGTGGCCAAGGCGGCGGGGGTCGCCGACGGGACGATCTATCTTTATTTCAAGTCGAAGGACGCGCTCCTGGTTTCCCTTTTCGAGCATCGTGTAGAGCGCCTGCTCTCGTTTCTCGAGTCCGAGCTTCCGCGCTGCGAAGGCGCAGCGAACAAGTTGAAACGGGTAATCGAGATTCAACTCGGCCTCCTCGAAGGCGAGCGGGACCTGGCCGAGGTGGTGACCGTCATTCTCCGTCAGTCGACCAAGCTGATGAAGGAATATGCCGCCCCGAAGTTCAGCGCCTATCTCGACGCCATCGCGCGCGTCGTCGCCGAAGGACAGGCTTCAGGCGAGCTCAGGCAGGACGTCGCGCCGCATCTCGCGGCGCGCGCGATCTTCGGCGCTCTCGACGGGATTGCCATGACCTGGGCCCTCGGCAAAGCGGATCGCGGCGGCCTTGCATGGGCCTCCGGCCAGCTCGTCGAGATCGTTTTGCACGGGCTGCAGCCTCCGCGGTGACCAGCATGAAGCTTCTTCGTGAACGGGCGCGCGTAGCACGCGATCTCCGGCGATTTTTCGACGCGCGCGGATTCGTCGAGGTTCAGACGCCGGTGATGGTGCCGTCGCCCGGCCTCGATCTGCACCTGGATGCCTTCGAGATCGCCGGCGGCGACGCGGGAGCAGCGCGATGGCTGACGACCTCGCCCGAATATCAAATGAAGCGCTTGCTCGGCGAGGGCTGGCAGCGCATCTACCAGCTCGGTCCGTGCTTCCGGCGAGGGGAACGGGGTGCCAGACACAATCCCGAGTTCACGATGCTCGAGTGGTACCGAGCGCGCGCCGACGTGTCGGACGTCCTTCTCGACACCGAGCAGCTCGTCGCGAGCATCACGGGAGGAACCGTTCGAGTGGGCGACCGCGTCATCGATGTCCGTCCGCCGCTCGAGCGGGTATCGGTGTGCGACGCGTTCGCGCGGTACGCGGGGTGGTCTCGCGACCAGACGCTGCAGACGGCTGCGCAGGACGAGGACCGCTATTTCCGTTGTCTCGTGGAGCGCGTCGAGCCTGCGCTCGAGAGCATCGATCGGGGCGTGTTTCTCATCGATTACCCCACATGCCATGCCTCACTGGCGCGCACCAAGCCTCAGGACCCATCGCTTGCCGAGCGTTTCGAGCTCTACGTCGCGGGACTCGAGCTGTGCAACGGCTTCGGTGAGCTCGTCGACCCCGTCGAGCAGCGTCGGCGCCTGGTGCAAGACCAGGACGCGCGCCGTGCTCGGGGATTGCCGGTCTATCCGCTGGACGAGCGGTTCATCGATTCGCTCGCCCGCGTACCGCCGAGCGCCGGCAACGCGCTTGGCTTCGACCGTTTGGTGGCGCTCGTCTGCGGCACCACGACGATCGCCTCTGTCATGGCATTCACGGCCGACGAGCTCTGAACGAAGCCGTCGGGCGTCCTTTTGGCCGGTTTTCTCGGGTCACCCACCGAGCAACGCCTTCAGCGAACCGTCGGCGAGGGCGGCCTTCGTTCGATCCTCGCCGCCGATCAGGACCCCCCGAACGAACACCTGTGGAAACGTCGGCCAGCCGCTCCACAGCTTGATCGCCAGCCGCTCCCTCCACTTCGAGAGGTAGCTGCCGTACTCGAGGTACTTGAACTCCACGCCCGCCGCCGCAAGGGCCTTACGGACGTTCTTCACGTGGGGGTTCTGCGCCATACCCACGACCACGACCGGTTCGCGAGTGACGGCAGCCTGGACCTCGCCGACGATCGGGGCATGAAACGCCTGCATCTCGGAGAGAGCAGCCGGTGCAATGCATCGGTCCTCCAGGCTCGGACGGCTCGCCATGGACCGCTCGCCGGCCCCTAGCGGCCCGCCGCCGAAGGAGTCGCACGGGCCGTGTGGGGGACGGCTTCCGAAGCGAGATCGACGGCTTCCACCAGGGTCGGGGCGATGAGAACCTGGATGGCTTTGCGGACCACGGCGATCCGGTTGGGCAGCGCGTAGACCAGGCACCGGTTGTAGACGCCCGCGCTCGACCGTTCGAGCAGGGCGCCGACGCCCACTTTGAACTCGTCGCGCAGCAGCTGACGGAACGCGTCGCCAAACCCCTCGATGTGTCGCTCGAAGAACGAGTCGAGCGCGTCACACGTCACGTCGCGAGGGCCAAGCCCGACGCCCCCCACCATGATGATGGCGTCGGCCTCGTTGTCGTTGGAAACATGGTGAACCAGCTGCCGGATGTACTGGGCTTCGCCCTTGACGACGACGCTCCGGACCAGCTTGAGCTTGGCGGCCTCGATCTCTTCGGCCGCACCCTTGGCCGCGTCCTCGGCCGCCCGGGCGCGGCTTGCGGTGACCGCAGCGACGAGGACACGCGGAAGCGTCCGGGGCAAATCGTCCATTTTGCTTGGCATCATTTTATGGGTGCGGCTCGACAATGTCCATGAGGCGCTTGCGCCGTCACGAGTTCTCGCTGACTGCGAGACCCATCGCTCGCATGAGACGCAAGGCGTTCGAGCTCTGCACGACCCCGGGGCGAAGGACGTAGTCGAACGTCATCGTCGTCCCGGACACCTGCTCCTCGAAGTGAACGTTCTCGACGCGATCCGAGAGCTCCTCGGCGAGCGCCGTGATGCCGAGATCGTGGGTCGAGACCGCGCCGAGCGCGCCGGTGCTCAACAGCTCACGGACGATGTCACGCGCCCCCGCAACCCGCTCGCGGGAATTCGTGCCCTGCAGGATCTCGTCGAGCAGGAAGAGCACGGGGCCTTCCCCGGACTCCTGTGCCCAATCGACGATCTGCTTCAATCGCTGCAGCTCCGCGTAGAAGTGCGACACGCCTCGAGACAAGGAATCCTCGACGCGCATGCTCGTGGCGACGCGCATCGGGCCGAAGCGCATGCTGCGCGCACACACCGGAGCGCCGGCCCTGGCAAGGACGACATTGACGCCGATCGCTCGAAGCAGGGTGCTCTTGCCCGACATGTTCGAGCCGGTCACCACGAGCGCTCGTCCGGCGGACGGAAGCCGGACATCGTTGCCGACGCGCCGATCGCCCGCAATGAGCGGGTGGCCGAGGGCACGGGCTTCGAGCATCGCCTGCCCCACGGGCTCGGGCCAGCAGAATCCCGGATGCTCGAATGCGAAGGCCCCCAGGCTCGCAAGCGCTTCGAGCTCGCCGAGCGCCTGCAGCCAGCTGCGGACGCGCAGACCCGCGCGCTTGCGCCAGCGCACGAGCGCAAGTGCGCCGTGCAGATCCCAAAAGAGCAGCGGCGCGACGAAGAAACGAAAAGCCTCGTTGCGTCGTGCATCGACGAAGCCGACGATCCGAGCCAGCGCCGCCATCTCGGAGCTCGCGGATCGGGGCGCTGCGGCCAGTTGCTCGCGCAGGCGGACGAGCAGCGGCGCCCGGAACGTCTCGGACTCGATCGCCTCAATCGCGGCGCGCCATCGGGTGGCGGACGACTCGCCCGCAGACACGGACTCGAGCATCGGTGAAAGCCGGACTCCCAGCCAGAGGCCGACGGCCCCCACGAGGAGCGCTGCGACCCCGACCTTTTCGATCGAAAGAGCGCCCCCGAGGCCGGCCACGATCGCGGCGCCCACCACCGCAGGCAGCAGCCAGGCGACCCACGCAATTCTCTCCGTCCATGCGGCGTCCGAGCCTTCCGCCCAGCGGAGGAGAGGCGAAGGATCCGGCCTTTCTTCGGCCAGGACTCCCGTTGCCGTTGCAAGCCTTTCTCTGAACGCAAACCGTGCGGACAGCTCGCGCGCGGCCTGAGCTCTCTCGATGACCTCGCCGGGCCAGACGTTGACCGAGCGCAGCGCGAGCAGGGCCGCAAGCCGCTCTTGACCGAATCGCGTTTCGGTGGCGTCGACGAGCTGCATGATCGACCCGGCTCCGAAGATGTCCAGATCGCCGGTGAACGGGTGATCGGTCGAGCGAAACCGGTCGTCCGCCGGAGCCAGGGCAGGCCAGTCGTGCGACATGCGCGCCAACCCCCGCGCATGAAAGCGTCGGGTCGCAAGGGCGCGCCGGCTTGCTTCTTCGGTCCGCGCGTGGACGACGACCAGGGCAGCAAACAGGACACCGAGCCCGGCCAGCGTTTCCGCCGCCCATGCGCCCGGACGAGCCCAGACGAGACCGCCGAGGAGCGCAAGGGCGGCAGCTGCGATGCCCAGTCGAGCTGCGCCGAGCAGCCGGCTGCGGGCCTCGAGCGCCGCAACGACCCGATCCTGCTCCGCCTGACCGCCCTGGTAAGCCGCGCGAGCCTGCGCTTCGCGCGCTTCGAGGTCCCCCCGACCGAGGTCGCCGTGCTCCGCATCCCCCGCCCCGGTGCGGTCGGTCATGCGGCGCGCGAGGACCTCCGGGACGGGACGCGGGCGCCCGTTTTCAGGGGCAGCATCGCCACCGCCACCGCGAAACCGGCCATCGTCAACCGCAGTGCGTCCGGTCGCATCTCGAGCAGCCCGGCGGCACGCAGACGTCGTGCTGAAACTCTCACTTCGCGCAGTGTTCCACCGACGCGAACCGCCACTGCCTCGAAGTTCGCCAGCCGGCGGCTCCGAGCCAAACGCAACATTGCCCGCAGGACTTTGCTGTCGAAGTTCATGATGGGAGACCCTTAGCCCTGTACTGAACGTCTGTCTAGAAACCGGAGCGCCCATCGCGGGGTGGCCGGCCGAACGTGAGCCAGCCGGCCCCGAACCTCAGAAGCAACCGCAGCCCGTGGTATGCCCCGTTCGAGCCTGACATGCCGCCCCGCCTGCTCGTCTTGCTGTCGAACGACGACGGATACGCCAGCCCCGGAATTCGCGCCATGCGGGAGGCCCTGAACGCTCGCGGAGCCGACGTCGTGCTCGTCGCGCCTGAAACGGAGCAAAGCGCCTCGAGCCATGCGCTGAGCCTTCACCGTCCGCTGCGCCTGCGTGACGTTGCCGATGGAATTTTCGCCCTGGACGGGACACCCGCCGATTGCATCTACGTCGCTCTGCATGCCGGAACGCGAGTCGTTCCGCGCCGGCCCGATCTGGTGGTTTCGGGGATCAACCATGGGATGAACCTTGGTCAGGACGCTTTTTACTCCGGAACCATCGCGGCCGCTCGGGAAGGCGCCCTGCGGGGCATTCCGGCACTCGCCACCAGCGCTCATCCCGCGTTGGACATCGGGCGTGCTGCCGACCTGAGCAGCCGAGTCGCCATGGCACTCGCCCATCACCGCAAGCTACCCGCGCCGCTGCTCAATCTGAACATCCCCCCGGGGTGGAAAGGTGGCGTACGCGCCACGCGTTTGGGAGCGCGAATCTACGACGAAGTCGTCGATTTCCGCGTCGACCCTCGCCGGCGCGAATACTTGTGGCTGGGGGGGCCGGGGGTGCGCCACGAGCGCGACCCTGGAACGGACACGGACGCGTACGACGACGAGGAGGCCTCGATTACCCCGCTGCTACTCGATCTCACCAATGCGAGCGACGCGCCCGTCGCTGCCGCCGTCGTCGAGGGCTCGCGCAGTTCTTGACGGACGGCTTTGCAAGCGTCGGGCGGGTGCCCGGGCCGCATGCGCCGGCCGGCGCGTCGGCCTCGAGCCGTTCGACAGAGATCGGGCGGTCAGGCATCATGCGAGGTCGACTCGACAGGACGACGTCCATGGCGAACAAGAAAGCGGCAACGGCTCGAGTGTCTTCCGCGCGACCGACGAGCGGCGCGGGGCGCGGCTCATCGCAGCGGCCCCGGCCGTCCCGCTCCGTTGCGAGCCGGAACGGCGCGACGCGCCGAGCGGACGAGCCGTCGCCGTTTCAGGTTGCGAGGCCGGTCTCGAGCTTCGAGTATTGCCGCTCGCTCATCCGCGACGTGCCCGACTTTCCAACTCCGGGCATCGTGTTCAAGGACATCACTCCCCTCTTGGCCAGCCCGCGTGCTCTTCACATCGTGCTCGACGGCATCGCCGAGCGATTCATCGGGGAACACATCGACGCGATCGTGGGGATCGAAGCACGGGGTTTCATTTTTGGCGGCGCGCTTGCCGCGCGCCTGAACGCCAGCTTCGTTCCCGTGCGAAAGCCCGGCAAGCTGCCGGCGGACGTCGACCGCGTCGACCTCGTCACCGAGTACAGCCGTGACGCGCTCGAAATGCACAAGAAGAGCTTGCAAGAGGGCGCCCGGGTCGTCGTCGTCGATGACGTGCTTGCGACGGGCGGGACCGCGAGCGCGGCAGCCACACTCGTGCGCAACCAGGGCGCCTACGTCATCGGGTACGCGTTCGTCGTCGAGCTCACGATGCTTGGAGGCCGCGAGCGCTTGCTCCCGGTGCGGGTGGAGGCGTGCATCGCCTACCCACCGGCGTAGTCGCCGCTGGTCGGCGCCTCCATCAGCCGCCGATCTGAACGGCCTGACGGACCCAGGTATCGACCTCGGCCGCCGTGACCAGGAAATCAGCCACGTCTGCGCGCGAAATCGAAAGAGGAACCGGCTCGATCTCCGTCTTGGTGACGTACCGTTTGCGCGCGGGGCCGCTCGTGAGCCTGGAAGGGCGGGCAATGACCCAGTCGAGTCCGCTCTCTCGCACGAGCTTTTCTTGACGCTCGTGATCTTCGTAGGGCGCTTTGAGAATGAACGAGATGACGAGCCTGTCCATGAGGAAGTTGGCAAGCTTGCGGCTCTCACCCACCCCGAGCGCGCTCAGGACGACCAGGCGCCGCACGCCGTGAGCCTTCATCGCGTCGATTGCGTAGCCGGTGCCCTGTGAGAAGTAGTTCGGATTGGCCTTGAATCCCCGAAGACCCGTCGCCGACGCCGTGATGATGACGGCATCCTGTCCGAGCACTGCCCCGTCCACGGAGTCGCGCTGGTGGAAGTCGCCCTTGAGCCGCGTCAGCTTGGGGTGGACGAGAGCGAGCCTGTCGGGGCTTCGGGCAAACGCTGTGACGTCGTGGCCTCGCTCCACGGCGATCCTGGCCGCTTCCGCCCCTGTCCCTTTCGACGCTCCCAGAATGACGATTTTCATGCGCCGACTCTCGCTCCGGCGATTCGGACGGACAAGGGTGCCCGTGGGGCCTAGGGCTCGCGGGCACGCTTTGCGAGCGCACCGACGAGGGCGAAGAGCGCTCGTGCCCGCTCGAGCACGCCCCGGCTCGAACATCGCAGCGTCGCCATCGCCCTCGCGATCGCGGCGAGCGCGGGCGTGTAGGGGAACCACCACAGCTCTCGCGCGGCACGACTTCGATCGACGAGAACGAAACGTGGGCGCGTCAGCGCATCGAGCGCCAGAGGAGAACCGGTGATGCCCCAGCCCGTTTCGCCTTGCCCGCTCCACGGGGCCGAGGGAACGGCCCCTGTGAAGCCGTGGTTGTTGATCGTCACGACGCCCGCTCGCAGCTGCGCCGCGAGGCGCTTCGCTCTCTTGATGTCGCGGGTCCAGAGACTGGCGGTCAGGCCGTAGCGCGAGGCATTGGCGCGGGCGACGGCTTCGCTCTCGCTGTCGAACACCGCGATCGGAAGCACCGGACCGAACGTTTCCTCGCGCATGAGTGGATGATCATCGCCGTCGACGCGAACGACGCGAACGACCGTGGGGGGATACACGCGCTCGATCGCACGATCCGCGCTCGAGGCGCCCGACCCGGCAACATCGAGAGCCGCGTCGCGGCCTGCCGCACGCGCCAGGATGCTCGCTCCGGCCGCGAGCGCCGAGGTGACTTGTCTTTCCACCAGCGCTTTTTGAGCGGGTGTGGCGAGTGGCCCGACGTCGATGCCCGGGCGGAGCGATGCCACGACTGCGCACACTTTCTCGGTGAATTCGTCGGCGATGCGTCGATCGACGAAAACACGTTCGATCGAGGCACAGTTTTGCCCGGCGTTCATCATTGCGCCCCAGACGACGCCACGAGCCGCACGGTTGATTTCGGCGTCGGCGAACACGATCGCTGCGTCCTTCCCGCCGAGCTCGAGCGAGCAGGGGACCAGACGCTCGGCGCACGTGCGAGCGACCCTCCGGCCTGCCGCGACGCCACCAGTGAAGACGACCAGATCGACGTCCGCGCCGCAGAGGGACTCACCGACCTCGGCGCCGCCTTGTACGAGGCGGAGCGTTCCGTCGGGCAGGAGCCCCGAAAACAGCTCGATCACGTGCTGTCCGGTGCGAGGCGTGAGCTCGCTTGGCTTGAACACTACCGCGTTACCCGCAAGCAGCGCCGGAACGATCGTTCGGAGCGGCAAGGCGAATGGAAAGTTGTACGGCATGATCACGGCGACGACCCCGCGCGGATCTCGGTAGATCTTTCCATGCTTGCGGGGATACGCGACGGCATCCAGCGCGACGTCACCCGGTTCGAGGAGCTCCTCGACCGCCCCCGACCAGTAGTCGACGACGTCCGCCGAAGGGAGAACCTCGCCGAGCATCGCCTCGACCTCGGGTTTGCCCATCTCCGCATGAACGCACGCCGCGATCCGGTCCGCCGCCTCGAGCAAGCGGTGCTTGACCGAGCGGAGATGCCCGACACGAGCGCGTACCGAAAGCTGCGCCCAGGACGGCTGAGCGGCCCTGGCATCGGCGACGGCCCGTGCCACGTCGTCCACGGGTTTCATCGGACAAACCCAGGCTACCGCAAGGCGGCACGCTGTCGCGCGACGTTCATGGCCGGAGCTCCGAGCTCCTCGGCGTGGTCGAGCGCGCGGCTTGCTTCGTCGCGCCGGCCCAACCTTGCCAGCGCCCACGCACGTCCGAGCTCGGCCGGCGCAAAGCGAGGCCTGCGCGCGAGTACCTGCTCGTAGGCGCCGAGAGCGCCGGCGGCGTCCCCTCGAGCGACAGCCACCGTGGCGAGCCCCAGCCAGCCGTCCGCCGCGCGGGGATCGGCGGCGGCGGCCTCGCGATAGGCCCGCTCGGCACCTTCGAAATCTCCGAGATTCAATCGCACGAGGCCGAGCGCGTGCAGCGTCTCGACGTCGCGCGCCCCGCGCCGAAGCGCTTCCTCGAGGCGAGAGGCCGCCGGCTCGGCCTCGCCCCATCGGGCACACCGCAATCCGCCTTCGCGCGGCCCTTCGGGTGACGAGGGCGCGACGGCCGATGCCCGGTCGTACGCATCGAGCGCCTCGTCGTACTGATGGGACAGCTCCAAGGCGTGCCCGAGCTCGATGTACGGCGTCGGGTCATCCTGTGGCAGACGCTCCGCGAGCTGAGCGATCTCGGCCCGAGCTTCGACCATCTCCCCCGCGGACGCCAGCACACGCACGAGGAGCCTGCGCGCGGGGATGTCCTGCGGCTGGGTGCGCAGACGCTGCCGCAAAATGGCGACCGCTTCCTCGTCGCGATTCTGGCGGACGAGCGATTCGGCCCGCTGCGTCACACTCGGCACCGCACACCCCGCGCAGAAGACGAGCGCGACCCAAGGCATGGTATGCCGCTGCGCGACCATCGGAGACGAAGGATCATGGCACAACTCGAGGACATCCAGCGGATCGGCATCCTGGGCGCCGGTCAGATGGGCGCCGGGATCGCCCAAGTGGCGGCCAGTGCCGGGTTCGACGTCGTCCTTCTCGATGCGACCCGCGATCTCGCGATCCGGGCCAAAGAGAAGATCGCGGGCATCCTGGGGCGGCAGGTTGCCAAGGCCAAGATGACCCCCGATGCGCGGCAGGGGCTTCTCGATCGCATCGAGCCGGAAACGGGGCCGAGCGCCCTCGCACGTTGTGACTACGTCATCGAAGCCGTCAGCGAACAGCTCGAGCTCAAGGTCGCGCTCCTGCGCGAATGCGATCGGACGCTCCCTGCCGGAAGGTACCTCGCGAGCAACACTTCGAGCCTGTCTTTGACACGCCTGGCGGCAGTCACGTCACGACCCGAGCGTGTCATCGGGATGCACTTCATGAACCCACCTCCGCTCATGCAGCTGGTCGAGATCGTTCGGGCGGCTCAGACGAGCGACGAGACCTACCGGCTGACGAAGGCGCTCGCCGAGAAAATGGGAAAGACCGTGACGACCAGTCGCGACGCGCCGGGTTTTCTCGTGAATCGCATTCTCATCCCCCTCCTGTGCGAAGCATGCTTCGCCCTGCAGGAAGGTGTCGGCAGCGCCGAGGACATCGACCTGGGCGCGAAGCTGGGGCTCAACCATCCGATGGGACCTCTCGAGCTGAGCGATCTCATCGGCCTCGATACCGTTCTCGCGATCTCCGACGTCATGCACCGCGAGACCGGCGACCCGAAATATCGAGCGCCAACGCTGCTCAGGAACCTCGTGGCCGCCGGTTGGCTCGGACGCAAGACCGGTCGCGGCTTCTACGTCTACGACGTCGATGCGGGCGTCAAACCCTTTTCACGGTCCCCGGTCGAAACCGCATGAGGCAGTTGCAAGCATTCAGGAGAGCCACCCATGTCCGTGCTTCAAATCGACCGGCAAGATCCCGTCGTCGTCCTGACGCTGAATCGACCTGAAAAGCTCAACGCCCTGGACCAGGCCGTTCTTCATGAGCTGCTTCGGGGCCTCGAAGAGCTGGAGCGAGCGGACGCGGTGCGTGTCGCCGTGCTCACGGGAGCCGGCGGCAAGGCGTTCGCGGCGGGCGCCGACATCGCGGCGATGCTGGAGATGAGCCCCGAGGAGGCGAAACAATTCGCGGCGCTGGGCCACCGAGCCGCGGACGCCATCGAGCGAGCGCGCTTTCCCGTGATTGCCGCGGTGAACGGCTTCGCCCTGGGAGGCGGCTGCGAAATCGCCATGGCCTGCGACTTCCTCTATGCGAGCGAAGGAGCAAAGCTCGGCCAGCCCGAAGTCGGCCTGGGCATCATGCCAGGATTCGGGGGCACCCAGCGCCTCACCCGGCGTGTGGGGGCCAGCCGGGCGCGCGAGCTGTGCATGACCGGGCGAACCGTCGGCGCCGACGAGGCGCTCCGCATGGGCTGGGTCGACGCCGTGCTGCCGAGCGACGTGCTTTTACCCAAGGTGCTGGAGCTCGCGTCGCTCATCGCAAGCAAAGCGCCGCTGGCCGTTGCTGCCATCAAGCGAGCCATCTTACGCGGTCAAGACGTCCCTTTGCCCGTGGCCAACGAAATCGAGGCGGCCTGGTTCGCCTCCCTCTTCGGGACGGATGACCAGCGCGAAGGCATGCGAGCCTTCGTCGACAAGCGTCGGCCGTCCTTCCAGGGCCGATAAGACGGCCCGGTCGTGCTTCGAGCGCGGGGGTCGGACGAAGGACTCTGGGTCACCTGCTCCGTGGAGACGGCGCCTCGAGCCGCCGGCACTGCGCGTGAAAGGCGCTGTCGTGAAGTCGATCGTCTCGGGGCAAAGCTCTCTACAGCTGGGGCAATTGACCTCAAGTATTGAAATTTTTCCGGTCAAATGGGACCAAATGTCCCGATGGCGGCGGTCTCAGCTGACTTTGCTAAAGGTACGGTGGGACGATGGACGACGTCACGGAAAAGCCCGAAACAGCCGGGGCGAGTGCCGACGCACACATCCTCCTCTTCGAGGACGACGACACGCTCGCGGCTCTTCTCGCGCGCGTGCTCAGGACCGAGGGCTATGAGGTCGATGTATTCGACACGGCCGACGCGGTGCCTCCGCCCGCCAAGCTGTCGCATTACGACGTCGTGCTGAGCGACATCCATCTGGCGAACGACACGAACGGCCACGACGTGCTGCGGCGAGTGCGCGACTACAGCGGCACCACTCCCGTCATATTGATGACCGCCTACGCGGACATCGAAGGCGCGATGACGGCTGTCGGCCAGGGGGCCTACGACTACCTCGCCAAGCCCATCGAACCGACCGAGCTGAAACGGATGGTGTCCGAGGCGATTGCGCGCCGCAAGCTGGCCCAGGCCGCGGATCCCGGCTCCGACCGGGCGGCTGCCCATTCCCCGGCGGGACAGATCGTCGGAACGACGCCGGCGATGCTCACCGTGTACAAGACGGTCGCCCACGTGGCGCCGACGATGGCGACGGTTCTCATCGTCGGCGAGAGCGGAACCGGCAAAGAGCTGGTCGCGCGCGCGATCCACGCCAGAAGCCCGCGGGTGAGCAAGCCTTTCGTCGCGGTCAACTGCGGCGCTCTGCCGGAGTCCATTCTCGAAAGCGAGCTTTTCGGCCACGAACGAGGTTCGTTCACCGGAGCGAGCGCCACGAAGCGAGGACTGTTCGAGGAAGCCAGGGGGGGAACGCTGTTTCTCGACGAGATCGGCGAGATCAGCCCCAAGATGCAAGTGCAGCTCCTGCGCGTCCTGCAGGAGGGCGAGATTCGTCGGGTCGGTGCGGCGGAGACCATCAAGGTGGACGCCCGCGTCGTCGCGGCCACCAATCGCGATCTGAAGGGTGAAGTGGGCGCTGGGCGTTTCCGCGAAGATCTGCTTTTTCGTCTGCAAGTGGTGACGGTTTGCGTTCCGCCCCTGCGCGAGCGCAAGGGAGACATCGGTCTATTGATACGTCACTTCATCGCCCGTCACGCGGACCGGCTTGGCCGTCCGGCGCCACGCGTCGCTGCGGAAGTCTACGAGATGCTGGCCGCGTACGACTTCCCGGGCAATGTTCGCGAACTGTCCCACATCATCGAAAGAGCGATGCTCCTCGCACGCGAGGGCGTCATCACTGGCAGCGATTTGCCCCAGGAGGTCGCGTTCGCGTGGAGCGCCCACTCGACGGGCGCGGGCAGCACGATGGGTTCGCTGGCGGACGATTGGCCCACGCTGGCCGTCCTGGAGCGACGTTATATCGACCGGGTTCTGTCGCGCACGGGCGGCAACAAGACCCGCGCGGCCGACGTGCTCGGAATCGACCGTCGCACGCTGAACCGCATGTTTGCGCGCGAGCGGGCGGCCGAACAAGGCAAGCCGCTGTCCGACGCCGAGCTCGACGCGTTGGATCACGAGGACGAACGCATAACACGATGAGCCTTTCCATTGGAGAACGAGAATTGAACCCGCGGCAGTCCTACCCCGATCGGGCCCCTTTGCCGCGCAACCTGGTACGAGTTCCAATCGTCCAGCAAGCCCAGGGCTTCAGCTGCGGAGCGGCCGCGACCCTGATCCTGCTCCGGTACTGGCTCGTCGACCCCTACTCGCGCGTCGATGAAAGCGCCCTCTACGAGCCGCTGCAAACCACCCATGCGCGAGGCACCGAGCCGGAACCGATGGTCGAGCTGCTTCGGCGCAGCGGTCTGGCAGCAACCTACCGCCGGGGCGACGTATCGCTCGCCGACCTCGAGCGCGCCGTGGATGCGCACGAGCCGCCGATCGTGGACCTGCAAGCGTGGAGCGATCACGCAGCCGCTTGGGCCGACACGTGGGACGCCGGCCACTACGTGGTGATGGTCGGCTACGACCCCGAACGCCTCTACTTCGTCGATCCGAGCCGCGCGACGCCGCGAGGACACGCGTTCCTCATGCGCGATCAGCTCGAAGAGCGCTGGCACGACCTGACGGGCGAGGACGACAGGCCCGAGGTGCGCATGGCCATCTTCGCGCGCGGAGTTGAGCGCTGGGTCGCGGCCGATGCATCGGACGGAGACGCGACCAGGCTCGGATGATCGGCCCCCATCCCTGGCTTCCGACGCTGCGCGGCCAGCCGACGGCCCTCGCCATCCTGCGTCGCGGCCTCGCCTCTTCACGGCTCCATCATGCGCTCCTGTTCGACGGGCCGGACGGCGTGGGAAAGACTCTCGCTGCGTTCGGTCTGGCTCAAGCGCTCGTGTGCGACCGGCGCGCGGCCGGTGTCGCCGACGCTTGCGGACAATGCACCGCGTGCCTCCGCTCGGTGCCGAGGGGTGATGCGAAGACGACGCTTCACCCGGACGTCACGGTGATCGAGCGCGGCCTCTACGACGCCGCCGTCATCAACCGGCGGACGCCGGAAACGCAGGAGATCAGCATCGATCAGATCCGAACTCTGGTCCTGACGCGGGCGGCGTTTCCGCCGCACGAGGGTCACGCCAAGGTGTTCGTCGTCCAGCGAGCGGAAGAGCTCAGCATGGCGGCGGCCAATGCCCTGCTCAAGACCCTCGAAGAGCCCGGACCCCGCACGCACTTCGTGCTGCTGTCGTCCGCGGCCGAATCGCTGCTTCCGACGATCCGATCTCGAACTCTTCGGATCCGGTTCGGCGCGCTGCCCGATGCCGTCGTCGCCGATCTGCTCGTCGAGCGCGGAGTCGACCGCACGCAAGCCATCGCCGTGGCCGCACTGTCCGTTGGCAGCATGTCGACGGCGCTCGCGCTCGGAGATTCGGAACGAGCAGCGCTGCGCGAGCAGTTCGTCGCCCGCGCGATTTCCGCGCTCGAGGCGCGAGACTCCGGCGGTGTCTTCGATCTGGCGGAGGATTCGAAGAAGGTCGCCAAAGACGAGGTGATCGTCCAGCTCCGCGCCCTCGCCGCCGCACTCGCGACGTCGGGGCGGTCGTCCGCGGGCGATCCCGACGCGCGGGCCGACGTCGCGACGGCTCGATTCGTTCTCGCCCTCGCGGCCATCGATCAAATCGAAGCCAACGCATCGGTCCAGCTGGCCGTGGAGTCGATGCTCCTCCGAATGCGCAGCGCTTGACGGTCCGCCAGTCGCGCACCGTCAGGACGATTCGAGACCTCCAACGCAAGAGCGTCGGCGCGGGCGGGAAAAGAGCTCCTGAAAGAACCGGGCGCGCGCCGCGACGTCAACCAGCACATCACGGGTCGAGCCGTCATCGCTCGGCGGGGGCAGCAGGTCCGACACGACGGCAACCGCGTCGGCGGCGCCGACGAGCAAGCGGGCCCGTTCCCGTGAAATGCCGCCGATCGCAACGAGCGGCCTCCCGTAATCGAGAGCCCGCGCGTACGCAGCGCGCAGCCCGGCGACGCCGACGACGGGGTCCGGGTTCATTTTCGTGACCGTCTCGAACACGGGGCCGAACGCGACGTAGCTCGGTCCGGCGCTGAGTGCGTCTTCGAGCTGGCTCAGCGTGTGCGTCGAGACGCCGACTCCGAGGCCCGGCGCGATCCGCCGCACCCGCTCGATCGAGAGGTCCTCCTGACCGACGTGCACGCAATCGCAACCGGCGAGCGCCGCCAGATCGGGGCGGTCATTCGCGACGAGCGGCACTCCGATGCGGTGGCACATCGGCGCCAGGGCGCGCAAGAGCGCTAGCGTTTCGCGCGCGGGCGAATCCTTTGCTCGCAGTTGCAACGCGACGGGAGCGGCCGAAAGCACCGCGTCGGCAAACGCGAGCGGGTCCAGATGCCGGGCGCGGATCGTGCCGAGGTCGACGATCGCGTACAGACCTCGCATCGACACGGCCGCAACCGGTCGAGGGAAACCACCGGCGTCAATGCGATTCCACACGGCCTCTCGCTCCGATCGTTTCGATGCGCCGCACCTCGGTCGTCCGGCCGATTCGCGGCCGCTCCAGCGCGGGCGCGGGATCGACCTCGAGCACGTCACCGCGTCCGAGCCCGCCCCAGTCTTCGTTCGCGGCCGTCCTGTCGCGATCGAGTCGGGCGACGCGCGCTCGCGCCACGGCGGGGGCCGAGCCGTCCGAACGAAATTCGCCGCACAAGAATGCCTCGCACTTGCCTTTCGTCACCTGACGCTCGGAGACGACACGCAGCCTCGGAGCTCGTGCTGCGCCCACCACGTCGGCCAGCCGAGATCCATCCTTCGTCAGGACCAGGTAGCTGAACGTCAGTCCTTGGCGCCGCAAGCCCGCCGCACGCGCGACAGGCGCCAACCATTGCGGAAGGTCGACGGGCAGGTCCTCGTGACACCAGTCCGAATCGTGGGCGAGAGCCGGACAAGGCGATGAGTGCAGGCAGGGTGCGAACACGGAAATGCCGTGCCTCACCAGCCCGTCGCGAACCCGGTGCAAACGTCGCGTTCGGTCTCGCAGTGCAGGTTCGACCACGATGACGGCCCCGCGTTGGTCCACGTGCTCCTCGAGCATGGTGCGCACGATTTCGACATGCTGCAAGATGCGCGCTTCGTCCGGCAGCTCGATGCCGACCTCGCTCAGCACGTTGCCCAAGACCACGAGGTCGAATCGACCGAGGTCAGTGTCATGGATCTCGTCGAGCGACCGAGCGAGGCCGCGAAGGCGGAGATCCGCCCGGCGTTCGCGCACGATCTCGCTTCCGACCTCGAGCGCTGCCGCGTCGTCGTCCAGCCACGTGGCGTCGAGCCGGCAGGTCGCCCCCGCCGCGCGAAGGGCACGCAGGATCCCCCAGGTCATCGCGCCGAAACCCGCGCCGACATCGAGGATGCGTAGCGTCGTATGCGCGTCGGGCGCCGCCTCTTCAAGGGCCGAGTCGTCCGCCACCCCGGAGGTCGCATCGCACGTGGAGCGGGCGGCAGCGCGTGGCGCGATGGCCCCTGCAGCGACCAGCTCGCGAACCGCGGCAGCCCCTTTGGGAACATCGCGCACGAAGGAGAACGCCAGTCGCGCCGCGCCCGCTTCGCTCACCGACGCGCGAGCACGCGCCGCATCGTTGTACGCACGCGACAGGTCGACAATGCAATCCGCCAGGCGCGCGACATCGCCACTCGTCGGCCACCGGCGCCTTCGCGCGATGGCGTCGAGTGTGTCACGCCAGTCGTCTTCGAGCGGACGCACGAGACTCATGCCCAGCATTGCCGTCACCACGCCAAGGACGAAGCCCGAACGAGACCCACCGTCGCATGACCGCGCCCAACTATACTCCCCACGTGCGGCTCCGCTCCCATCCTTCTCGACCGCGAGCCATGAAACGCGCTTCTCATGGCAGCTAGGGTCCCCGCTCCGGCGGTAGGGGCGGTGGTTCTCGACCGTGCCGGACGTGTCCTTCTGATCCGACGCGGACGCCCTCCCGGACTCGGTTCGTGGACGCTGCCCGGCGGACGGGTCCGTCCCGGCGAGGACCCCGAAATGGCCGTCGAGCGCGAGCTCCTGGAAGAGACCGGACTCGACGTGCAGATCGTCGCACAGTTGGGGATCGTGACTCTCGAGCGGGAAGGTTTCTCGTATCGAATCCACGAATACGCGGCCATTGCGTGCGACGACGATGCACCCCTTTGCGCCGGTGACGACGCCGCCGACGCGCGCTGGGTCGATCGCGTCGAGCTTGCCGCGCTGGGTGTTTCGGATCAGGTCGTCGCGCTCGTCGATCGTGCGATCGACGAGCGCCAAAAGACACGGTAGCTCCCGCGGCTCAGGCGAGGTAGCCAGCGGTCGATGCGTTTGCCATCGCTGACCCGTTCGATCGTGCACGCCCTCGCGCCCGTTCTGGTCGCGTGCGCGCGGGCGGCTCCCCCCGCGTCTGCTCCACCGTCGGCGGAGGACGCCCTGGCACGGATGCGCGCGACTTACGCCTGCGCCCGCGGCGTCCAGGCGAGCGCCAAGATCGATCACGTGGGTGATGAGGGGCGTCTGCGCGCGGACGTGCTGCTGTATGCGGTGCGCCCCGCCCGGCTGCGGATGGACGTCGTCAGCCCGTTCGGGGCCACACTGGCGACGCTGACGAGCGATGGCTCGAAGTTCGCTCTCTCGGACATGCGCGACAAGCGCTTCTTCGTGGGTCCGGCGAGCGCCTGCAACATCGCGCGGTTCACCACGGTCGCGGTCCCCGGCCATGCGTTCGTTGACCTGCTCCGAGGGGAGGCCCCCGTGCTCAAGCACGAGCCGCTGGCAGCCGCGATCGTCTGGAGTCCCCGGGGATATTGGGTGCTGTCGATCGGCAGCTCGCACGAAGCGCACGAGGAGATCCACATGGCGCCGACGCCGGAAGACTGGGCTCTTCCCTGGAATCGCCAGCGCATGCGAATCCTCGACGTGCGCGTCGAGCAGCAGGGCTTCGAACTCTATCACGCCGAGCTGAGCGACCATTCAGCGGCAGCGACCGCCGGTCCCCGGGTGGATCCGGACGGTCTTTCCCCACCGCTTGCCCCCAGCGGGCCCGAGTGCCACGCGGAGATTCCGCGCAAGATTCACGTCGAGGTGAGGTCGCCGTCGTCGGACGTGCGCTTTCTCTATCGCGAGGTGCACTGGAATCCGCCGCTGCCCGCGGACGTGTTCGATCAGCAGCTGCCCGCGGGAATGACGATCGAGCCGGCGACATGCGACTAGACCGGCGCGCATCCTCCTCGGAGCGCTTCGACGACGTCACCGGCCATGTCCGAGATGATCCACGCGGCGCCACGCCGGACGAAGTCGACGGCCTCGAGCTGCGAATTGACCGTCCAGATGCCGATGCGGAGCGCCCGATACTTGCCAGCGATCGATCCGGACCCGACCTGCGTACGCTCGAGATGCATTGCGCTCACAAGCGGCGGCCGCAGCAGGGCTTGAACCGCCCCGGCCCATCGCGGTTGTCCGGCATGTGTCAAAAGCGCCCGCGGAACCGCGGGAGCGAGGGCCGCCACCGCCGCAAGCATGAACGGATCGAACGACGAAATCAGGACGTCGGTGTCGCACTGACGCATCGCACGCGCCGCGGCACGCACGACGTCCGTCCGGTTCGGGACGTCGTACTTGACCTCCACATTGACCCCGATGCCGGGGCTGCGTGCCCATGCAAGGACGTCGACGAGCGTCGGGATCCGCGAACCTGCGCCGAGGTCGACGGCGCGTAGCTGGCCGAGGGGGATGTCCACCACGCGTCGAGAGTCGCGCCCGCTCGTCATCCGGGTCATCGTCGGATCGTGGAAAACGACCGCCTCGCCCTCCGCTGAGGTGCGCACGTCGAGCTCGACCGCGCGCGCTCCTTGTTGCCGCGCGCGCTCGAACGCCTCCAGCGTGTTCTCCGGAGGCCACCCCTCCCCTCGCCCACCACGATGCCCGACGACGAACGGCGCGACGGATTGCCAGACGCTCACGTCGAGAGCTCTTGGGCAATCGAACGCGCCAGTGCCCGGGCTTCCTCGGTCCGGTCGAACGGCAGCGAAATCGCCCCCACGACCGGATGCCCTCCCCCGCCGTATCGTTCGCAGATGGCCGCGATGTTGTGCGTGCGCGCGGTCGGCGACCAAGGGTTATAGCCGACGCTGATTTTGCAGCGACTCCTGGAGCGACTCAGCAAGACGGAGTACGCGCTGTCGGGGTAGAGCGCGTACGTCACGAACTTGCCTGCCACTTCGAAGATTTCGTCGCTCAGATCGACCAGCACCACGTTGCCGAACAGCTCGGCGCGCTGTTCGACGCGACGCACGAAGTCTTGGTGCGCGCGTCCGAGGGGCTCGTACGCCCGCTCGATGTCGGAAGAGCGGGCGACGCTCGACAGGGGCTCTGCGACAAGTCGATGGACCATCTCGGCCAGAAAGGCGTCGTCGCCCAGATGCTCGACGACCGTCATGAGCTTGAGCTCCGGCTCGCGGCGCTCGACAGGCATGCTGGCGCTCGGAAACGCCGCGCTGTCGATCAGGTCGGCCCAGCTCACCAGCTCGAGCGAGGGCGTGACATCGAGCCCGAACCGATCACGGCCGACATCGGCAATGAGCTTGGTGGCCGAGCTGTACGATCCGTCGTGGAACATCCGGCGCTCGCCTCGCGCCTCTCCTTCGGCGACCGCGCGCTCGTAGGCAGATCGGTCCTCGGCGGTCACGAAGGCGCTCACATGATGGTCGAAGTACCAGGTGAGCTGAGGAGCCGCCGTGAAGCGAAAATCGAGGATGGCGTTCACGTCGCCGTCGAGCACGCGAAGGTCGACGCCGTTCTGCCCTGGACCGTAGGACGCGGCCCGGTACGTGAACGTCGCCCCATCCCTTGGAAAAAGGTGACCGTAAAGGCGCGTGAACATCACTGCTGAACAGAGACCGTCGAAGCAGTGACCATGCGTGGCCACCACGACGCGAGGGGCCTGACCTTGAGCCACGGGGAAGGGAGATAGCACGCACGGCAACGGGGCGGGCCCGGCTGCAGAGCGCCGTGGCCCGAAGAGCGACTTACGACAGCGGCGCGTGGGGAACGTGAATGCCGTGCGTCTGGGCAAACGTGACCGCTTCGCGATACCCGGCGTCGGCATGTCGAAGCACCCCGGTCGCCGGGTCGGTCGTGAGAACGCGCTCGATGCGGCGTGCCGCGTCCGCCGTGCCATCGGCGACGACCACCATGCCCGCATGCACGCTCAAGCCGATGCCGACCCCTCCGCCGTGGTGGAGGCTGACCCAGCTGGCCCCCGCAGCGGTGCTGGCAAGGGCGTTCAAGAGCGGCCAGTCGGCGATTGCGTCGGAGCCGTCTCTCATCGATTCGGTTTCGCGATAAGGCGACGCGACGCTGCCGCAGTCGAGATGGTCACGACCGATCACGATCGGCGCTTTCAACCGGCCGGTCCCGACCATCCGGTTGAACGCCAACCCCACCTTCGCGCGCTGGCCGTAACCGAGCCAGCAGATGCGCGAGGGCAAACCCTGGAAATGGATCCGCTGCCGGGCGAGACGGATCCAGGCGTGCAAATCGGGGTCGTCGGGCACCGCCGCGAGCACCGCCTCGTCGGTTGCCGCGATGTCCTCGGGGTCGCCGCTCAGCGCGACCCATCGGAACGGCCCTTTGCCCACGCAGAACAGCGGGCGGATGTATTCGGGGACAAAACCCGGAACGTCGTACGCTCGGTCGCATCCGCCTTCCTTGGCGCCTGCGCGCAGATTGTTGCCGTAATCGAAGACTTCGGCTCCACGCGCCTTCATCCAGAGCATCGCCGTCATCTCCTCCGCCATGCTCGCCTTCGCTCTTTCGACGTAGCCCTCGGGATCTTCGACCCGAAGCTCCGCGGCCTCGGCGAGCGACAGGCCGAGCGGCACGTAGCCGTGCAACGGATCGTGCGCCGCCGTCTGCTCCGTCACGAGATCGGGCACGACACGGCGCCGCACGAGCTCCGGGTACGCCTCGGCGGCGTTCTTGCAGACCGCGACGCTCACCGCGCGTCCCTCGCGAGCGCTCGCCTCGAGATGACTCAAAGCCGCGTCCAGATCGTCGATGCGCACGTCGACATAACCCGTCGCGAGTCGCTTCTCGATGCGTGTCTCGTCGACCTCGATCACCAGACAGCTCATGCCCGCCATCGTGGCCGCGAGCGGCTGGGCTCCGCCCATGCCTCCCAGCCCGGCGGTCAGCACCCAGAGCGGCCTCGATCCCCGCGAGACGCCGGAAACCGCGTCCGGCGACGCGTCGTCCGCATTGCGACCGCGGCGCCCGAGAGCTGCACGGCGGGCGGCGACGAAGGTCTCGTAGGTCCCCTGAAGGATGCCTTGCGTTCCGATGTAGATCCACGAACCGGCCGTCATCTGCCCGAACATCGTCAGGCCGTGCGCTTCGAGACGTCGAAACTCGTCCCAGGTTGCCCACTTTGGAACCAGGTTGGCGTTCGCGAGAAGGACGCGCGGCGCGTCGGCGTGCGTCTTCAACTTGCCGACCGCCTTGCCCGACTGCACGAGCAGTGTCTCGTCATCGCTCAATTCGCGCAGCTCACGGGCGATGACGTCGAAACACTCCCAATTTCGCGCGGCCTTGCCGGTCCCTCCGTACACGACGAGATCCTCCGGGCGCTCGGCAACCTCAGGGTCCAGGTTGTTGTGCAGCATGCGATACGCCGCCTCCTGAACCCACCCTCTGCAGCTGAGGGTCGTTCCCCGAGGCGCGCGCACGATCCGTCCAGTCATGCCACCCAACCTACAGCGCCGGGGACGGTCGTGGAACCGACGCGCGGGCTCAGGGGTGGTCGTCGAGGAGGGCCGGTGCGACCAGGTTCAAGCGCTGCGCGTCCGTGGAGGACAGGGCTCCTGGGTGGCTCGACTCGATCGCGGCGGCCCGACGGACCCAACCGGCCGCACGGATCTCGTCGCCGAGCGCGTCGAGCGTCAGCCCCCGGTAAAGGGCGTATTCGGCGCGCTGCGACGGCGACCAGCCGTCGGCTTCGGCTTCGAGCCATTCGAAGCTGCGCTTGGCGGCCGGGTATTGTCCCGACTCGAACTGCGAGACGGCCTCGCCGAGGCCGCCGTGGCATGCGCCGAGCCCGAGCCCGAGCGCGAGCATCGCCACCCGTGCCGCGAGGCTGGGTTGCCCCAGCACGGCCGAGCTCGAAACGACCGGACGCCGGGCGGGTCCCGTTCGTGGGCATTTCCGGGGGCGCGGACCCGTCGCGTACATCCAGCGTAGCCCCCGGTCGTCCCCGGCGCGGCGCCGGTTTCGCCGCGGCGCACGTCACGCGAGCGATCGCACGCGCTTGCCGGCGGCCCGAAGCATCTGCTCGAGCGTCGTCATTTCGCCGTTCGGGGTCTTGCCCTCGGCCAGCAGCTCGCCGCCGGTGGGAGGCGAAAGGCTCGGCCCCCTCGAGCTCGCCTCCCACTTGGTCGCCAGCTCCCGGGCGATTCGGTCGATGAGCGGCCGCGTCGTCTCGCGCGACACGGCGCTGACGAAAGCGGCATCCGGATTCGAGCGTTCGAGGGCCCACCGCTCGGTCGGCTCCAGCAGGTCCACCTTGTTGAAAACCAGAACGCGATCGATCTCCGCCAGGTCGAGCTCCGACAGCACCGCCAAAACGGTGCGCGAGTGCTCCTCCCTGGCCTCGTCGCTCGCGTCGACCACATGAAGCAGAAGGTCCGCGTCGGCGGCTTCTTCGAAGGTGGCCCGGAACGCCGAGAAGAGGTCTTTCGGCAGGTTACGGATGAACCCAACCGTATCGGTCATCACGACCTCGCGCTCGCCCCAGCCCGCCCAGCCACAGCGCAGGGTGCGCGATCGCGTGTCGAGCGTCGCGAAAAGCTTGTCCTCCGCGAGCACACTCGAGCCGGTGAGAGCATTGAGCACGGTACTCTTGCCCGCGTTCGTGTAGCCCACGATCGCCACGGTAGGAACACCTTCCCGCGTGCGCTTCCTTCGGCGCTGCGCGCGCTGCTTGGCGAGCTCCCTGAGCTGGCGCTCGAGATGCGTGACGCGATCCTTCGCGCGGCGACGACCGATCTCGAGCTTCGTCTCGCCGGGGCCTCGACCGCCAATGCCTCCGGTGAGCCGCGAGAGGCTGTCGTCCTTCTGCGCGAGGCGAGGCATCGCGTATTTGAGCTGCGCGAGCTCGACTTGCAGCTTGCCATCCCGACTCTCCGCGCGCTGAGCGAAGATGTCGAGAATGAGCTGGGTCCGGTCGATGACCTTCAGGTCCGTTCGCTTGGCGATGGCGCTCGCTTGCGCCGGCGAAAGGTCCCGATCGAACACGAGCACGGTCGCATCGCGTTCGATGGCACGCACGACGACCTCCTCGAGCTTGCCCTTGCCCATCACGAACTTGGGGTCGATGTGCTCGCGGAGCTGCACGATGCAATCGACGACCTCGGTCCCGGCGCTACGCGCGAGCTCGCGCAGCTCTCGCATGCTTTCGTCGGCCTCGAAGACCACCCGCGCCCCTTTGGACTTGTCCCCGACGTGAACGAGAATGGCGCGGCCGTCCTTGCCCTTCACTTCACGCGCCCGAGCCCGGCGCGAAAACTCCGCTTCGAGATCCGTCATCAACCGGCCCACGTCGACGTGAGCTTGGGCCAGGGGCAGCGGGCCCACTTCGCGGAACGACGGACCGCCCGAGTCGTCCGACGGCACGTTGTGCGCGTACACCAGCGAGCGGGCTTCGCCTCCGTGCGCGACCTGAATGGCCGCGACCAGATCGAGTCGCAGTCGCACGAGATCCACCAGATCGTCGCGCGTCAGCGGCTCCCCTCGCAGGTGGGTGTGCACCAGGCGTACGCCGCGAAATCGGCCTTCGGCCGCGCGCAATCTTCCGATGTCCGGGAGCATCAGCTTGGAGGCGTCGCCCACGATGACCGTGTCGACCTGTCCGGAGCGGTGCACGAGAACACCGACCTGCCGTCCAGTCTCGAGGGAAACTGCGACGAGCGATCGAGTGAGCTCGGGCGTCGTGATGTCGTCGCTGGAGACCCGACGGCGGTAGAGGCGCTCGAGAGCCCGCAACGCCGAAGGAGGCAGCCCGGTTTTGTGGCCGTAGACTTGGATATCTCCCATCTAGCACGCCCCAGCGAACACGGGGATCAGACCCGCTGCGCCACGGCCAGATTCACGTTCGCATTCGCCTGCTCGATCTGGGCGGCCGCGCCAAGGGCGCCGCCGACGACTCCAAGATCGGCGCTCGCCGCGTCGTGCGCCTCCTTGGCCGCTTGCGACGCCCGGTCTGCGACGTCGGCCTGGGCTTTCGCGGTCGCGTCGTCACTCAGCTCCGACCCTGCGAAGAAGGCGTCGGCGAGCTTGCCGCCACCTTCGAGCCCGGTAGCGGCGGCCTTGAACCATTCACCGTCGGCCCGCAGCCGACCGGCAGCGATGCCCGAGGCGCTCGCGGTAGCGGCCACGTCGCACGCTGCGGAACCGGCCTGAAGCGCTCCGGCCGTCATGCCGACGCAGCCGTCCAGGATTCCGGCCGTGCGCACCTCCTCGGCCTTGGCCCGCATGGCTTGGACCTGGGCGCTGGACGCGGTCGCCTCGATCTGCTCCTGCGACGACGCGATGTCGTTCTCGGTCGTTTCGCTCTGCAGGCCGCCCTGGACAGCGAGCGCCGCGGCTTCCTCTCCGATATCTCCCGCTCGGATTGCCAATTGAGGGTCGAACGAGGAACCCGTAGTGCTGCTGACCTGCATGATCACCCTCTCGAGAGCGAGCGCGCCGCGACGAGCGCTTCCCGGTTGCTGGTCTGAATCGTGTCGGTGAGCACGGCCATCGCGTCGCAATGCGATCGCACCTGCTCGGACAGACTGTCGATGGCCCACTGCTCCATCTGCGCGAACAACGTTGCCGACGACGCCGCTGCCTGAGCTTCGGCCTGGGCTTGCAGATCGTCGGCCTGGTAGCCGCTCACTCCAAGGTGAGCCGCGGCCGACACGATCGTCGCCCCCGCCCCCGTCATCGTCGCTGCGGCACCGGCCGTCTGGGCGAGAGATGTCGAGTTCGTCGTCGTGCTCGCGGACTGTGCGAGCGCCGTCGCAGCGGCCGTACTCGACGCCGCCAGTGCTCCGCCGCAGGAGACGGCGGCGCCGGCAAGGGCCAGCCCCCCTCCAACCCATCCGGATGCGCTGCCGAGCCACCGGGTCTCTTGCACAGCCCATCCGGCGGCCGACAGCGCGACGGCGACAGCCACGACCAGAGGGCCCGCAGCCCCGGCTGTGCATACGGTGGCGGCCGCCGCGGCAATCGCCGAGACGGCCTTCGCTCCGACTTCGAGATCCGACCAAAATTTCGGGTTGTCGCACGCCTCCACGTCCGACAGGGCGTCGCCCGGGAGCCGGCCGATGTGCAATTGCGTGACGTCGGCGCTGACGTCCTTCAAGAGCTTGCCGATGCAGCTGAAGAAGCCGTGACCCCCGGTGTCGCGCGCCTCGCGCTCAATCTCCTGCATCTGCTTTTGAAGCGCCTCCTGTGTTTGCTGTCGATCGCTCTGTACGGCGGCGGCCCCAGCCCGCTCGTCGCTCGACCGGTCTGCGAGCAGCAAGGCGGCCATGGCGGAGAGGACGTTCTCGATATCGAGCGGCGTCGGTCCGGAAACTCCGCCCGACAACGCATCCGCGCTTCCCGCCGCCGCCAGGGGATCGGCGAAGCGGCCCGGCGGGGTCGTCGCAAGGCGCTCACCGCGCGTCGAGCCTTGGATCGGGGTCAATCCCATCGTGTCCCTTCCTTTTCGATGAAGTGCATCAAAGCGTCGTCCCCCAGGTCGTGCGCAGCGGATTCGGCCGCGGCGTACGCCGCGCAGGCATCCGTCTGCATGCCGCGCTGCCGCAACAGACGGGCTCGGGCCAACTCGCAGCGCGGCGCCGGCGCAGCCAAGGTGCGGCCGACCCCGTACATCTCGAGGGCGAGCTCGGTCTCGTCGCCGCGCTCGTGACACGCCCCGAGCACGAGCCAGCTGCGCTCGTCGTATGGGGCAAGGCGCACGAGAGCGCGCGCCACCGCAGCGGCATCGCGGTAGCGCTGCTGCTGCATCAGCCAGAGGCTCACGACGTACAGCGAGTCCACTGCCCCACCCCTGCCGGCGCACCGGGCTGCCACGGCCGAATTCATCACCAACCTCAGGACTGAATGTTGGCGATGACCTTGTTGGCGCTGTCGTCGACGGCTTGCAAGATGTTGGACGTCAGCTCGATGGCCTGCTCCCGATCGCTCATCGCCGACTGCAGATTGATCATGTCCATCTGGTTGTCGGAGCCCAACTGAGTGCTGACGTCGGTCAACGTGTTGATGATCGAGGCACAGTCGGAGCTGCTCACGATCGTGTCCGTCCCCCCTTGACCATTGGTGGTCAGGGTGTTGATGGCGTTCTGAATCTGCGTGGCGCCCGCGGGGTACTCCGAGGCGATGCCTTGAAGTGTCTGCTCGATCGAGTTGACAGCCGTCGCGTCGTTGGTGGTGCCGCCGTTCGCGGTGGCTTGCTGCTGCAGTCCTTCCACGGCGCTCAGGGCGTCGTTGAGACTGTTCTGGATCGAATTGTTGTCTTGCTGGGCATTGAAGTAGCCGTCCACCTCGCTGTCGATCGTGTCCATCTGCGCCTGGCAATACGCGAAAAGGTCGCTCGACATGAGCGATGTGTCGCCATCGCCTTCAGCGCTGGAGTCGGGAGCCTGGGTCGTGCTGACGGAGCTTACTTGCATGGCTGAACTTCTCCTTGCGGGGATCGTCCTCAGACCTTGACGCCACACGGCGGAAGCGGGCGGATTCGACGAGCGTCAGCGCCGACGGACGCCAGCTCCTCGAGAAGCGTGGTCGGAACGCGTAGCCTCTCTCCAGGCGGCAGCGCCGCGAAGCGCGCTTTGATCTCGTTCCACCGCGCCGTCTGGCGCGCGTACTGCTCGGTGAGCTGGGCGATGTCTCGGTCCATCGGATCGGCCGCTGCTGCTGCTGCTGCTCCTCTCGACCCCGCGGCCCGGTTGGTTGCGGCAAGGACGACAACCAAAGAAAAACCTCCGCCCACCATTCGTGGGCGGAGGCATTCACGCTGCCCTCAGTCACCCCTCATTCACCGGCGGAGCATGGCCCGTGTTCGTGGCCGGCCGGGGTCGGGCCAAAAAGCTCCGGGCCGCCGAGCGGCGACGGACCCATCGCGCTCGTCCAGCCGGAGCTCAACGCGCTTTCATTCGGCGGGCGCGGGCTCCTCGACGTCGACCGGCAATGCCGGCTCGTCGTCCTGCTGGTACGACCCAATTTCGGCGTCCATCTTGAGCTCTACGAAAGTCGGGGCCGTCCATTCCATGGCTGCATCTCCTCTTCCAAAGCGCTTCGCGACTGCGCCGCTCATGATGTGACGATCCGGTGCGGAACGCAACCAGACACCGCAAACAGCGGCCAGCCGGCCCCGAGCCCCCTTACTTGTTGACGCGCTCGAGGTACGCGCCCGTCCGCGTGTCGACCTTCACCCACTCGCCTTCCTTGATGAAAAGCGGAACGTTGATGACGGCGCCCGTCGAGACCTTGGCCGGCTTCGTCGCCCCGCTGGCCGTGTCGCCCTTGATGCCTGGCTCGCTCTC
>DASPUY010000061.1:0-12084 GCA_035622655.1 Polyangiaceae bacterium | reverse complement strand
ACCCCGATGTTGTCGCCCGCCTGACCCTGGTCGAGCAGCTTGCGGAACATCTCCACCCCCGTGACCACCAGCTTGCGCGTGTCGGTGAACCCGATCAGCTCCACCTCTTCCTGCACCTTGACGATCCCGCGCTCCACCCGGCCCGTCGCCACCGTCCCGCGACCCTTGATCGAAAACACGTCCTCCACCGCCATCAAAAACGGCTTGTCGATGTCGCGCACCGGGTCCGGAATCCGGCTGTCGAGCGCCCCGATCAGCTCGTCGATCGTCTTCTCCCACTTGGGGTCCCCGTTGAGCGCGGGCAGCGCCGCTCCCCGGATCACCGTCGCGTTGTCCCCGTCGAACTTGTACTTGTTGAGTAGCTCCCGGACCTCCATCTCCACCAGGTCCAGCATCTCCGCGTCGTCCACCGCATCGCACTTGTTCAAAAACACCACGATATGGTTGAGACCCACCTGCCGCGCCAAAAGCACGTGCTCGCGCGTCTGCGGCATCACGCTGTCCAGCGCGCTCACCACCAGAATCGCTCCGTCCATCTGCGCCGCCCCCGTGATCATGTTCTTGATGTAGTCCGCGTGACCCGGACAATCGACGTGCGCGTAGTGACGCTTGTCGCTCTCGTACTCCACGTGCGCCACCGCAATCGTCACCGTCTTCGTCTCGTCGCGAACCGTCCCGCCCTTGGCGATGTCCTTGTAGCTGATCACCTTCGCCAGGTTCTTCTTCGACTGCACCTTCACCAGCGCCGCCGTCAGCGTCGTCTTGCCGTGATCGATGTGACCAATCGTCCCCACGTTCACGTGCGGCTTGCTGCGTACGAACTTCTCCTTGGCCATGGCTCGAGTCTCCTGAAGCGTGCTGGGTGATCTGAAATGCGGGTAACGAACGAAGGCGCGGAAGGCGAGCCCACCACGGGGCTTGAACCCGTGACCTCTTCCTTACCAAGGAAGTGCTCTACCACTGAGCTAGGTGGGCGGGGGTAAGGGTCGAGTGCTGCGCGGGTTGGGGGGCCCGGAGCGGGAGACCGGGGTCGAACCGGCGACGTTCAGCTTGGAAGGCTGACGCTCTACCAACTGAGCTACTCCCGCAAAATCAGTTCATTTCTACCTTTCCTGAACGGATCGACTGACTCTCGCTGACCGGCTCTCCGACCGGCCGAACCGCCGGTCGCCTTGGTCCACTCGACGGCGGGTGGAGGGTGATGGATTCGAACCATCGAAGGCATAGCCGGCAGATTTACAGTCTGCTCCCTTTGGCCACTCGGGCAACCCTCCGGATCTGTTTGAGTTTCACTCCTTCGTTCGTCGGATCGTTGAGTGGGCTCGTCGTCCAGCAAACGGGACGGCGACGAGCTGGCGAGGGGATTTGAACCCCTAACCACCTGTTTACAAAACAGGTGCTCTGCCGTTGAGCTACGCCAGCCCTCCGGACGGCGTGGTGCCGTCCCGGCGGCAATCCAGCCACCGCCGGGCGAAGGGCGCGAAGGTTACTTCCCAGGCGCCCAACGCGCAAGCAACAAGGGAGCCATTCTCGATGCATCGGTGATTCCTCGGCGGTCGGCCCCATCTCGTTTCCAGTCCCGATCCCGACCACAACTCCGGCGCGCGGACTTCCGCCGGGCGGGCCCGGGAAGACTCGGGTCCGGACCGGGGCCGCCCGGCCTGGCGGGGGCGGGGCGGAGGGGGTCGCTCGCTAGCGCTGGAGCTACGTCCTGTCAAGAGCAACGAGGAATGGCCCCACGCGAGCCCCGATTCCCCCCGGACCGCCGGCCCGAGGCCCCCCCGCTCTCGCCTGCTCTCAGCGATCGCGGGGAGAGGACGCGCGCACCTTCTTCTCGAGCTCATCGAGTACTGCCTTCACCTCCGCCTCCGTGAACGGCATCCCTTCGAGCTGAGCCTGCTCGTCGGTCAGGGCGGCCTGCATCTCTTCCCTGGCTTCACGCGCGCGCGCGATCCACGCCGACGAATCGCTCGTGCGCTCACCGAGCGCGATCGTCTGTTCGATCTCTCGCAGCCCCTTTTGGAGCAACACGCGGTAGCGGACGTGCATGAACGCGAAGAACGCCTGCCTCTGATGCTCGGTCCCCGCCGTCGGCGGGGGCGGAATCGCCGTCAGCTCGCGATGCAGCTGCCGGTACATCTCGCCGACGCGATAGCCGGCCATGGCCGCCCAGTGCGGGTCGACCGAACGCACCGCCTGAGCGTAGGCCGCCTGGGCCTGCAGCAATCCGGCGCACCGGGCCTCGAGCTCGTCGACGAAGTCAGCCGGCATGGGCACGAACCGAATGCGCTCCGATCGGATGCGACGGAGCTCGCCGAGCGCGAACCGCGCCTGCGCGACCGCGACGGGAAGGACGTCGCGCTCCCCGTAGTGAAGGAGGTCGGCGAGGTCGAGCGCGTCGTAGACGTCGCGCGACGCGGCCGCGTCGTCGCCGAGCTCGATCCGGCCGAGCCCACGAGCGCCCAGGGCCAGAAGGCGCTCCACGTCCTCGAGGTCGGAGCGAGCGAGAAGCTCGCTTCCGATGTTCTGGAGAGCGGTCCAATCCTCCAGGTAAGCGTCGAGCGTCGTCGCCCGGACCAGAGCGGCCCGGGCCTGCGAGGCGTCGGAAAAGCGTCGAGCGAGGTCGAGAAAGGTGTCGCGGGCGCGCGAGCGCTCCTGCAACCCCTCGAGCGCGATGCCGAGGTCGAACAGGTACTCCGGTGCGTGCGGGCCGTCTGGATCGGCCCGAAAGAGGGTCTCGTACGCTTCGGCGGCATCGCGCCACCGCCCCGCTATCAGCGCGCGCTCGGCCCGCGCCGCCAGCTCGGACTCGGTCGTGACGTCGGTGGCCGTCACGATCCGCGGTGCCACCGCCACCACCACCGACGGTGCGGCACTGGCTGGGAGCGCCGGTCGCTGTGCAGAAGAAGCGCAACCGGAACCGAAGCGCAGAACCGCCGTCACGGCGCTGACCCAGAGGACGCGCTGGACGACTCCGCGCTGCACAGCCCAACGAGCGTATCGGATCGGTGGGACCCTCCCAAACCGCGTCGCAAATCGCCGGTCATCTACTGAACGGATGGCTCCATTGACCGAGTAAGGGAGGGGCGTAGCGTCGAGTCATAAGGGGGCAACTTCGCGGGGCCCCCAGAGGAGATAGTCCAATGAAGCACATGGACGTCTACGAGCTCGAGCTCCGGCACCAAGCGCTCGACGCGCAGATTCACAAGCTGGATCGCCGTGGGGCCCACATGACCCCCGAGGACCGACAGCGCGCCGCGGAACTGAAAAAGCGCAGGCTGGAAACAAAGGACCGGATCTACGCGATTCGAGCGCGTTAGAGGGGCGTCCGGTCGGAGCGCCCGCTGGAGCTGAGCGATCGCCCGCCCGGAGGTCAGAGGCCCCCGTCGGAAGTCGGGGCAGCGGCCGGCCCGAGGATCCCCGACGATTCGTCGGCGGCTTCGATCACGCTCGCGGTGGCTCGTACGGTCGATGCGTCCGCGTCAAAAAGCGACGCAATCCCGGCGCGGTAGACGGCGACATTCAGTTCGTTGAGGGTGTCGGCCAACGTCGCCGACCAGTCCGGCGACAGCGAATCGCGCCGATTCTTCTCGACGGCGCCTGCCCATGCGAGCCAGTGGCGGGCGTCGGCTCGATAGCCGAGTCGATAGTCCGTCATTCCGCGCAAGTAGGAGTAACGAGCGCGTTCGCCGGTCGTCAGGCGCTCGACGTCCGGCTCCAGCGCGCGCAGTAGCCCGAGAGCGCGCTCGTCCTCTCCCTGTTCGTAGGCGCGCTGGGCGCGAGTCAATTCGTTCGAATACGTCGCGCAACCGAGGAACACGACCGAAGAAGCAGTGGCTGAAACGAGATCGAGCGCCGAAACGAACACGACTGCCACAAGCCGGGAGAGACCGCTGCTCACGCGCTTTCGGCTTCTCACGCGGCCTCGACGCGCTCCCAGCGCAGGCGGTGGACGGGCAGGCCATCGCACATGGCCCGCTTCTCGCGCGGGCTGCGCGCACCGTATGGATTGTCGCCCATCCGGGGGCACCCGACGACGTCTCCGGCGGGACGGAAGCGAACGTCCAGATCGACGAGGCTTTCGTAGGCACGAGCGCGCTCCTCGACGTCCGTCTGGACGAAAAGCTCGCCCCGCGGCTCGAGCAGGCGTGCGGCTTCCCCTACGAACCGATCGCGCACCACCCGCCGCTTGGCGTGCCGCTTCTTCCACCACGGGTCGGGGAAGTGGACGAAAATGCGCCGGATCGAGGCGTCCGGGCCCAGGCGAGGCAGCGCGTCACCGGCGTCCTCGGCAAAGATCCGGACGCGTGCCCCGAGGCCGCGAGACTCGAGCCTGGAGCGCACGACGGTGGCCCACTTGCGGCGGATCTCGAGGCCCACGATCGCAGCGCGCGGCTCGAGCTCGGCCCGATCGATGAGAAACCAGCCCCGGCCGGGGCCGATTTCGAGCTCGACCCAGTCGCCCCGCGCAAGGGACGCCACCTCGATACAGCCGGCCGGCAAGCGCGGAGCTTCTGCATACGGCCCCGACATTCCGGCGACTCTAGCCCGCCGTTCGGCGGCGCGAAACGCGCTTGACCGCCTCGGGGCATGTCGGTGACCTTCCCCTCGTGTCCGCACCTTCTGCGGTCGACGCTTCGCCGACCGAGCCCCCCGCCGGCGGCGTCGCCCCCAGGAAGTGCGAAGGCTTCCCGAGTCGGCTGCGCGGCGCCTCGCGAGGACACGCGCTCGCGTACGGCGCGCTGACGGTGTCTGTCGCCATCCTCGCCGAGCGCGCGATCGCTTCGATCGTGGCAAAGGTCGGCCACGCCGGAGCCGCGCTCGACGACGCGTACATCCATTTTCAGTACGCGCGCGCCCTTGCGGAAGGCCACCCCCTTCGCTTCCAGCAGGGCGCGCCGATGACGAGCGGCGCAACGAGTATTTTGTGGCCGGCCGTGCTTGCCCCCTTCTGGGCGCTCGGTGCGCGTGACAACGCGATCCTGTGGCCGGCATGGGCGCTGTCGTTCTTCGCGCTGGGGGCGCTCGCCTGGGAGGCGGCCCACCTCACCGAGCGCCTGGCCGGACGTACGGCGGGCGCCGGCGCGGGGGCGATGACGATGGCCTTTGCGGCATACGCCTGGTGCGCGGCCAGCGGGATGGAAATCGTTCCGTTCGCGTGGGCCGTGGCGCGCGCTTCGAGGCGAGCCAGCGACTGGGCGGAGACCCCCGTCAGCAGCCGAACGGCGCGCAGCGAAGGCGAGCTCGTCGCCCTCGCGTGGACCGCCGCGCTTTTTCGACCCGAGGGAGCGATCGCGGCGTCGTTCGTCGCCGCAACCCTTGCGGCCTTCCCGCGTTCGACGAGCGGCCGTGGCGAGCGGCGGCGCTCAATCCTCCTCGCGATCGCCGCGGGTGCGGCGATCGCCGCCGTCCCTTTGCTCTTCTGGGCGACCACCGGCTCACCGAAGAGCGCAACGGCCACGGCCAAGCTCCTGCCGGGCAATCCGTATTACTCGGGAGCCGCGCTGGTGACGGCGGTCGGCAAACAGGCAAACCTGCTGGCTTTGACCCTGCTGAACGGCGAGGTGTGGTCCGCAGAGTTCATACCGCACCACGGGGCCGTCATCGCGATGGCCGGGCTCGCCGCCGTCGCGATCCTCGGCGCGCGAACGAACCGTCGCTGGCGCGCGGCGGCCGTGCTGCTCATCGCGCTCACGATGTTCGCACCGTGTTTCTACCTCACGTTCTTGTGGAACCGGCTGCGCTATCTCTGGCCGTTCGCCACGGGATGGATCGTCGGGCTCGCTTGCCTCGCGCGGCTGGTCGGCGACCTTGCGGCAAGACTCCACGGTCGACGGCGAGCCGTCACGGCGATGGCCTGCGGCTTCTTCGTCGGGTCCTTCGCCTCGAAGCTCGAGTGGGCGCTCGAAGACGTCGCGCAATCGGCGAGCGGCATCGATCGGCAGCAAGCCGCCCTCGGACGCTGGGCCAACGCCCACCTCCCGCAGAACGCGCGCATCGGTTTGAACGACACCGGCGCCATCGCATACTTCGGCGGGCGCAGCACGTTCGACATCGTCGGCCTGACGACGCGGGGAGAAGCCCGGTACTGGGTCGCTGGGGCTGGATCGCGGCTCGAGCACTACGAGCGGCTCTACGCCAGCGCACCGTCGAGCCTTCCGACCCACTTCATCGTTTACCCGGAGTGGATGGCCGTGGATGCGGTCCTGGGCAAGCCACTGAAAGAGGCGACCGTGACCGACTCGACGATCCTCGGCGGCCGGACGATGCGGGCGTACATGGCGGACTGGTCGAAGCTCGGAACCGGCGAGAGGCCCTGGACACCCTCGGCCGCAGCGATCGACGTACTCGACGTGGCGGACCTGGAGAGCGAGGCGGACCACGCTTACGAGCTTTTGGGGGCGCGCGACGGCGAGCAAGTCGCCCGCGAAGGGGCGTCTCCGGACGGCACGGCGGTCGTCGACGGAGGCCGCACCAACCGCGCGCTCGAACGGTTCGTCGTTCGGCTCGTCTCGGGCGAGAGCGCCCGCGGGATCGTCCGGCTCGAAGGTCAGCCCGGGACGATGGTTCGGGTGCTCGCAAATGGCGAGGCGGTCGATGAATTCACCCTGGGCGTGGAGGACGACGACTGGGTCGAGCACGGCTTCGAGATACCGGCACGTGCAGCCTTACCGCGCACGTCGATCGAGCTGCGCGCGCAAGGCGCGCCGCTCACGATTTATCATTATTGGTTCGCTCGGGACCGTTGAGCCGCCCGCGGGCCCGCGCGGGGCGCCGGCGCCGGGGGGAGATCGTTGCCATGGCAACGATCGATGCCGAGCGTGGCCTCAGGGCTGGCTCGCTCGCCGCCGGGACGCGTCGTCTCGCTCCTCTCCGAGTTTGAATCCGCCCGTTTGCATCATCATCTCGAGGAGGTTCGCGTAGCCCCAGCCGTGCTTGATCTTGCCGTCCGAGTTCGGCTGGTAGATGTCCAGCCAGTGCCAGTCTTTCACCGGCCGGTTCGATGCCGGTAGCTGGCCCAGCGCGGCCTTTTGGGTCCCCGAGACGGTGTGCTCGACGATCGCGAATCCGTCGATGCCCCACACGTTCGTAGAAACCCATTTCTGATCCGGAAACGCTTTGAACCATCGGGTCAAGTCGGCCGTCAGATCCTTCTTTCCTCGGGTCGCGGGCCTCCCGCTGATGTTCAGCCAGTAATCAGCGTCGTCCGCGAGCAGCGACACCGCGCCGGTCGGATCGTCCTTGTCGAAGGCGACTCCGACTCCCTTGGCCCATTCCGCCAGCTTGTCCTCGTCCGCCGTGTTCTTGGCGAGGTGGACGTCGGCCGCGTTGGTCGGAACCATCGGTACGGGCGGCGCTCCCTTCTTGCCCATGATCTGCGCCGTCAGCCCGGCCTGATCTCCGTACTCGTGCTCTTCTCTGACGAGGCCGTCGTCAGTGAACCACATGACGTGGAGGCGCAGCTCTCCGACCGGATTGTGGCTTGCTTTGAGCATCATCAGGTCGCCGGTCATCGTTCCGGCCCACACGAACTCCGAGATCGCGACGTTGCCTTTGACCCACGTCCGTGTGGCCATGCTCTTGGCGTCCCCGAAGCTGTCGAAGAGCATCTGGACGGAACGCGCAACATCGGCGCGGCCATGCGCCTCCGGGACGCCGAAATCGATGGCGGTGCAGTCCTCGCTGAAGTAGTCGGCGAGCTTCTTCGAATCGTGAGCGTTGAACGCATCGTTGATCCCACTCAGCGTTCGGGGAATGAGCTCTGCGAGGCTTGGTTTGGGCGGCGCAGGCGGTGGCGGAGGCGCCGGAGCGGCGGGCGCGCTCATCGCGACCGGCGGTGGAGGCGGCGGGGGCTGAGCGGGCGGGGGCTGTTCGCCGCCGCACGCGCCGACGACCGCCGCCAGGGTCACGATTGCCGCAATGCCTGAGGTTCGCATGGAGTCTCCCGCTTCTCGCCGCTCGTCGCGGCTGGGCTGCTTTAGCCCGCCTGCGCTCGATCGGGAAGCGCTCGCGGCGACCCGCGGGGCTTTGCTGGCATGGCCGCCGGCGGCTAGGAGTGTTCTCCGAAGCTCGCCGACCATCGGGATTGCAACGTGATCGACCATCAATGCAGATCCCACCTCCGGCGCGCGAGGAGCTGATCGGTGCGCCCGCTCGGCAAGACGGGGCTGCGCGTCAGCGAGATGGCGCTCGGGACCTGGGGACTCTCCGGGGACGCCTACGGTCCGGTGGACCGGACGCAGCAGGAGCGAGTCGTGCGCAGAGCGCTCGAGATGGGTCTGTCGCTCATCGATACCGCCGATGCGTACGGCGCCGGTCACATGGAAAGTCTCATTGGCGGCGTGCTGCGGGACACCGAGCGTGACGTCGTCGTGGTCACGAAGGGCGGCATTGACCGGACCACGTCCCCTGCCCGAAAGCGGTTCGACCGTCTCTACCTGCGCGCTTGCGTGGAGCGCTCCTTGCGACGTTTGGGGCTCGAACGCATCGACGTCTATCTGCTCCACAATCCCAGCCCCGCCGTGCTCACGGCCGAGCCCTCCGAAGCAATCGACGCGCTGCTCGAGCTGAAGCACGAGGGCAGGATCGGCCACTGGGGGGCGAGCGTCGGTGACGTGGCCGTCGGCCGCGCGGCCTTGCGCAAAGGAGCCGAAGTGGTCGAGCTTGCCTACAACCTCATGCATCCCTCGGATTTGCATCGCCTGGCCGGCGAGGTCATGGTGGCCGGGGCGGGCGTGCTGGCGCGATCGACGCTCGCCTACGGAATGCTGGCGGGCGGGTGGTCCAGGGATCACGAGTTCCCTCCCGGCGACCATCGCGCGGACCGCTGGACGCGGATCGAGTTCGAGCGTCGCATCGAGCAGCTCGCAGCGCTGCGCTTCTTGGTGAACGGAGACGTGAGAACGATGACGGCCGCCGCCATCCGATTCGTGCTCTCGAACTCGATCGTCTCTTGCGCCGTCCTCGGGCCGCGCAATGTGGCGCAGCTCGAGGACATCGTGCGGGACGTGGGGATGGGTCCCATTTACCTTCGCGACGCGGAGCTCGGGCGCATCCCGCGTGCGCTCGAGTCCGTGGGCATCGACCCATGATCGATCTTGCTCATGCCATGCGGATCGCGCTCGCGGCCGCGCTCGAGGCGAGCGACCTGGTGATGCATGTGCAGAAGAGCGGATTCGCCGTGGATTACAAGGCGGCGGACGATCCCGTCACCCGCGCCGACCGCGAGTCGAACGCGCTCTTGTGCGATCGGCTGGGTGCCGCCTTTCCGGGTGTGCCCCTGGTTGCCGAAGAGAGCGATCCGCACGCATACGCGGGGTTCGCCGCCAGCGACGCGGCCTGGTTCATCGATCCACTCGATGGTACGCGTGAATTCGTCGCGGGAAACGGCGAGTTCGCGGTGATGATCGGTCTGGCTCGCGCAGGTCGGGCCGTGCTCGGGGTCATCGTGGCGCCCGCCTGGAACCGCGCGTTCGCCGGCATCGTCGACGACGGGGCGTGGGAGGTGCGTCGAGACGGATCCAAGGTCCCGATCCACGTCTCGGGCCGAACATCGCTCCAGGGAGCGTCGATCGTCGTGTCGCGATCGAGAACCCCTTCCAGGCTGGGCGCTCTCCTCTCGGGAAACTCATCGAGCACGGTCGTGGTGCACGGAAGCTCCGGCCTCAAGGCGGCGCTCGTGGCCACCGGAACGCACGACGTCTATTTCCAGCGGGCACCGGCCGGAATGCGCTGGGATGCGTGCGCGAGCGAAGCTCTCGTCGAGGCGGCCGGTGGAACGTGCTCGACGCTCGACGGTGCCCGCATCGATTACGCGAGCGGGGAGCTGGTGAACTCGCGGGGGCTGCTGGCGAGCAACGGGCTTCTTCACGAGAAGGTCATCGAAGCCCTGCGGGCGGGCTAGTCCATCCATGCGCGATCGCGCGGAGGTGGTCGTCGTCGGAGCCGGGATCATGGGGCTGTCGATCGCCTATCACCTGGCCAGGCTGGGGGTGACCGACGTGACGGTCGTCGACGCCGGTTATCTCTGCGGCGGGGCGAGCGGCCGCAACGGTGGAGGCGTTCGAGCGCAGTGGTCGAGCGAGGCCAACGTGCGGCTGATGCAGGAGAGCCTTCGCATGTGTCGGGAATTCGCCTCCACGATGAAGATCAACGTCTGGTTTCGGCCGGGCGGCTATCTGTTTCTCGCGCGCACGCCCGACATCCGCCGCAGCCTCGAGGCCAGCGTCGCGCTCCAGAACGCGTGCGGCCTGACGACCCGGATGCTGAGCCCGACCGAGGCGCGCGCCATCGTTCCCGAGCTGGACCCGACCAGCATCGAGGCGGCCAGCTACAACCCCGACGACGGCATCGTTTTCCCGTGGCCTTTCGTGTGGGGCTACGCGAAAGCGGCCCGAAAGCTCGGCGTCGAGGTGGTGACATGGCACGAGGTGGTGGGGTTCGACACGACCGGACCACGCATCGATGGAGTGCGGATTCGCCAATCGGGGCCCCCCGGCGAGCCTCGGGCGGGGAGCGACGCCACGATCTGCACGAACAAGGTGGTCAATGCCGCAGGAGCATGGTCGCCGCGGATCGCCACCATGCTCGGCGTGGCGCTGCCCAACAAGCCTCACCGCCACGAGATTTGTTCGACCGAATCGTTGAAACCGTGGCTCAAGCCGCTGGTCGCAGACCTCGCCGATGGCCTTTACTTCTCGCAGGCGATGCGCGGCGAGATCGTCGGTGGGATTTCCAACGAATACGTCCCGCCCGGGCTCGACCAAGGAAGCTCCCACGCTTTTCTGGGCAAGTACGCACGGGCGCTCGTCCGCGCGTGTCCAGTACTCGCCGGGGTCAAAGTCCTTCGCCAGTGGGCTGGATGCTATGACTTGACCCCCGATGCGAACCCGATCGTCGGTCCGGTCGACGCGGTCGAAGACTTCTATCAGGCCAGTGGTTTCATGGGGCATGGCTTCATGATGGCCCCCGTCGCCGGGAAGCTCGTCGCTGAGCTCGTGGCGACGGGCCGGGGGAGCTCGACACTCGATGCATGGCGACTGACGCGCTTCGAGGAGGGCAAGCTTCTCTCGGAACGGATGATTCTGGGTTGAACTGGCACTGCATTGCGCGGGCAAGGCCCTTGTGACCGCAGGGGCCGGCGGCTAGCGTCCGCCCATGAAGGGCGCGGCCCAGCATCTGGTCTTCGACGTCGGCGGCACCCAGCTCCGCGCCGCGCTGTGGGACGCGGATCGGAACGATCTGTCGCCGGTTCATGCCGTCGATGCGCCCAGCCACGCGCGACATCCCCGGCTCTCGTGGGCCGAGCTCCGCGCACGTCTCATCGCGGAGATGTCGCTGTTGCGCGAAAGGCTCGATCCGGGCGGCCAGGTCCATTCCGTCGCCGTGGCGTTTCCCGGACCTGTCGACCCGGACCGGCGCATCCTGGCGGCGCCGACGCTCTGGGGCGCGCTCGGTCAGTATCCCTATGAGCTGAATCGGGAGCTCGCCGGGCGCTGGCCCGGGACGCGCGTCCACGTCCTAAACGACGTGTCCGCGGCCGGGTACCGCTACTCGAATGAAGCAGAGGACTCTTTTTGTATCGTCACGGTCAGCACCGGGATCGGCAACAAGGTGTTCGCCGGCGGGCGCCCGCTCGTCGGACCGTCGGGGCGCGGCGGAGAGATCGGGCACCTGCAGGTGGAGTCGGGTCCAGGTGCCGCCCTCTGCGACTGCGGCGGACGAGGCCATCTCGGGGCTTACGCGTCGGGTCGCGGGCTGGTTGCGCGCGCCCGAGAGGACGGCGGCCGCGGGCCGACGGAGTTTCAGCGCTCGTTTCTCGCTACCTGCCTGAAGCTCGAGCCGGACGCCGTCACGGCCGAGGCCCTCGCGCAGGCCTACGCTGCGGGTGACGAGTGGGCGACACGGCAGGTCGAGCGCGCCTCGGACGCGCTCGGCGGCGTGCTGGCTGCCCTTTGCATGGGCGTGGGCATCGAGCGGCTGGTGCTCATCGGGGGTCTCGCGGTCGGACTGGGCCCTCGATTCGCGAAAGCCGTGGGGGGGGCGGTCGAGGGGCGTTGCGGGCTGGGCGCCGGGTCTGCGATC
>DASPUY010000060.1:0-37102 GCA_035622655.1 Polyangiaceae bacterium | reverse complement strand
TGAACGCGCCGACGCTGCCGGTCTTTCCCGTCGTCGGCACCAGCACGTAGAGCAGCGCGCCGAGCGCGAAGTAGATCATGTACGTCCGCTTGCGACCCGCGAAATCGGAAAATGACGACCAGAAGAATCGGCCGGCGAGGTTGAAGATGCTGAGCAGCCCGACGAACCCCGCAGCTCCGCTCGCGGCGATTCGCGCTGGAAACATCTCCTGGCTCATCGGCGAAGCCTGCGCGATGACCCCGATCCCGGCGGTCACGTTGAGGAACAGAACGGCCCAGAGCAGCCAGAACTGCGGCGTCTTGATCGCTTCGTCCGCGGACACGTCCGCGGTGGTCACGAGCCGCGCGGGCTTGCGCGCCACCGCCCTAGGGGGCTTCCAGTCGGGCGGCGGCACTCGCACGGTGACGACGCCGAACATCATGAATGCGAGATAGATGAGCCCCATCGTGACGAACGTTTCGGTGACCCCCGGCGAGCGGCTGCTCTTGAAATGGTCCATCAGCGTGGTTGCCAGCGGGGAACCGATCATCGCCCCGCCGCCGAACCCCATGATGGCTAGACCGGTCGCCATGCCGGGTTTGTCCGGAAACCAGCGGATGAGCGTGGAGACGGGAGAGATGTACCCGAGTCCGAGCCCGATGCCGCCGAGCACGCCGTAGCCGAGATAGACGAGCCCGATCCAGTGGGCTGCGATTCCCGCCGCCGACACGAGAAAGCCGCTGCCGAAGCACAGGGCCGAGACGAACATCGCATGCCGCGGGCCGACCCTTTCGAGCCACTTGCCGAACAGGGCCGCAGAAAGACCAAGGACGGCGAATGCGATATTGAAGATCCAGACGATCCACGTCAGCGGCCAATCGCCCGGCACCGACTTGGTCACACCGATGAGCCGGGTCATGGGCAGGTTGAAGACGCTGAGCGCGTAGCCCTGGCCGATCGCCAGGTGAATTGCGAGAGCCGACGGCGGGACGAGCCAGCGGCTGTAGCCCGGCTGCGCGATCGTCCGTGCGCGTGCGAGGAAGCCGAGCTCGTTCATCGGAAGAGCTGCGCCGCCTTCTGCAGCGTCGCGTAGATGCCCCACGCGAGCGGCACGCCGACGAACAGCCACGCGGCCATGAGGCGCACCACGACGGTCGCCCCGGGGTTGGGTTTCGTGGTCTGCCCGGGCATGGCAATCTCCTGCAGGATAGGGGGCCTCTTCGGTTCGTGGGACCGTACCATTCGTTCCCCATGCGGTGACAGAGGCCGCTTCAATCCGTGCTGCGCAGGTCGCGGTCGGGCAGCTCGAGCGGAAGTTTCCGGGAAGGCGAGCGACGATCGTTGCGTCGCCCAGCGCGGGCCCGGGTCCTGCGGACCATTGCGCTAAGATTCGAAGCGTCCGGCCGCTGCTCCGGTCCGGCTCGAGAGCTCATGAGCCCAGCAAGCATCCGTGTCCCGATCGTCGTCACCGGCG
Organism: Polyangiaceae bacterium; assembly: GCA_035622655.1. GTDB lineage: Bacteria > Myxococcota_A > Polyangia > Polyangiales > Polyangiaceae > Palsa-1150. Next base: position 35,649 of record DASPUY010000060.1, on the reverse strand, counting down.
ACACGGGTGGGTTCCGCGCGCCGGCCAGTGACCTGGTCGCTGTGGAGGAGCCGCTCGAGATCCGAGCGAGCTGGGAGGTTGGCGACACGACCCGCGACGAGGCGATCTCGGTCACGATGCGCACGCCCGGCAGCGACGAGGAGCTCGCCGTGGGGTTCCTCTACACCGAGGGCATCGTCTCCGGGCGCGACGACATCGCCGCGTGCTCGGCGGCCGGCAACGTGGCGCACGTGCGGCTGCGCGCAGGCCGCAGCGTCTCCATGGCCGCTCTCGAACGGCACTTTTACGTGACCTCGAGCTGCGGGGTCTGCGGAAAGTCGTCCATCGATGCCATTCGCACGCGCCGACCCCGCAGGCTCGCTCCGCACGGTCTGCGGGTCCGTCCGGCAGCCGTTCACGAAATGCCTGCGGCCCTACGCCGGGGCCAGGCGACCTTCGAGCATACGGGTGGGCTGCACGCCGCCGCGCTGTTCGACGTCGACGGCCGGTTGCAATCGCTGCGTGAGGACGTGGGCCGACACAACGCGGTCGACAAGTTGATCGGCGCGTCGGTGATCGCCGGCGCCGTCGATCTGGGCGAAAAGGTGCTGATGCTCAGCGGTCGCGCGAGCTTCGAGCTCGTGCAGAAGGCATCGATGGCGGGGATCTACGTCGTTGCAGCCGTGGGAGCGCCTTCGAGCCTTGCGGTCGAACTTGCGGTCGAAGCGGGGATCACGTTGCTCGGATTCGTCCGCGATCGGCGCTTCAACGTGTACACGGGCGGCGAGCGAATCGGAGCGACCGCGCATGGATGACGAGCTGCGCGACAGGACGCTCCCGAGCGGGCAGCCTCCCGCAGAGCAGCACGCCCCGCGGCTGGGCGACCCCAGCCGAGCGGCGGGTGGCGCCGGAGCGCTCGCGCAAACGATCCGCACCGCCGTTGCGCAGGGCGGGGTGCTCCGGGGCGCTCGTGTCCTCGCCAGGACCAACCAGACCGACGGCTTCGATTGTCCAGGTTGCGCGTGGCCCGAGCCGCGGGACCGATCCGTCGTCGAATTCTGCGAGAACGGAGCGAAGGCGGTTCTGAGCGAAACCACCCGGCGGCGGGCCGACTCGGAGCTCTTCGCCCGCATGAGCGTTTCGGAGCTCGCCGCGCAGAGCGACGCGTGGCTCAACGATCAAGGCCGGCTGATCCATCCGATGATTCTGCGCCCGGGCGCCGAGCACTACGAGCGGATTGCGTGGGACGACGCGTTTGCCCTCGTGGCGTGCGAGCTCAACGCGCTCGAGTCGCCCGACGAGGCCGCCTTCTACACGTCGGGCCGCACGAGCAACGAGGCGGCGTTCCTCTTTCAGCTCTTCGTGCGGGCCTTCGGCACGAACAATCTGCCCGATTGTTCGAACATGTGCCACGAATCGAGCGGGGCCGCGCTCAAGGAGGTTCTCGGAGTTGGCAAGGGGACCGTCCAGCTCGAGGACTTCGAGCTGGCTGACGCCATCTTCGTCGTGGGCCAGAATCCAGGCACCAATCATCCCCGGATGTTGACGACGCTCGAGGCGGCCGCGCGGCGGGGTGCGATGATCGTTTCGGTCAACCCGCTCGCGGAAGTCGGCACGATGCGCTTTGCGCACCCGCAAAACCCGCTCGCACTGCTCGGGGAAGCGACGACCCTGGCGCGGATTCACGTGCCGGTGCGGATCAACGGAGACGTCGCATTTTTCCAGGGGGTCATGAAGGCCATGCTCGAAGAGGAAGCGCGGGCCCCCGGGCGCGTGCTCGATCGAGCGTTCATCGAAGGCTGCACGACCGGCTACGACGAGCTGGCGGCTGCGCTCCGAGGCCGGACCTGGGCGGAGCTCGAGGAGGCGAGCGGTGTCGACGAGCGCTCGATGCGGGCTGCGGCGCGCGTGGCGATCGAATCGCGCGCGACGATCGTCACGTGGGCGATGGGACTTACCCAGCACGTCAACGCTGTCGACAACATGCGGGCCATTGTCGACTTTCTGCTCTTGCGCGGGATGGTCGGCAAACCGGGCGCAGGTGCATGCCCCGTGCGCGGTCATTCGAACGTGCAGGGCGATCGCACGATGGGGATCTTCCACGACATGCCCGGGACCTGGCTCGATCGACTGGGAGCGGAGTTTCGCTTCGAGCCGCCGCGAACGCCGGGTCTGGACACGGTCGGCGCGATCGAGGCGATGCTGGATGGTCGCGTCAAGGTGTTCTTCGCCATGGGCGGGAATTTCCTGTCCGCCGCACCCGATACGGAGAAGACGGCCGCGGCTCTCCGTCGGTGCCGATGCACGGTTCACGTGTCGACCAAGCTGCACCGCGGGCACCTGGTCGCCGGACGCCACGCTCTCGTGCTGCCATGCCTCGGGCGCACGGAGCGCGACATCCAGGAAGGGAAGGAACAGTTCGTCACCGTCGAGGACTCGATGGGAATCGTTCATGCGTCGCGCGGTTCGCTGCCTCCCGCCGGGGAGGAGCTGCTGAGCGAGACGCGGATCATCGCGCGGCTCGCGCAGGCGACGCTGACGGGGCTGGAGCGCGTGCCGGCGGTCGACTGGAGCGCGCTTGCGGACGATTACGATCGTATCCGGGCTCACATCGGCGCGGTCGTTCCGGGGTGCGCCGGGTACGTCGAGCGAGTGCGGGAGCCTGGAGGCTTTCGTCTACGCAACGCCGCCCGCGAGCGGGTGTTCGAGACGCCGAACGGAAAGGCGCTGTTCACGGTCCAGGAGCTGCCGCGTCATGCGCTGAGAGCCGGCGAGCTCTTGATGATGACGATTCGAAGTCATGACCAGTACAACACGACCGTGTACGGGCTCGACGACAGGTATCGAGGCATCCGCGGCGGGCGGCGCGTCGTTCTGATGAACGCAGAGGACGCCCGCGAACGACGCCTGGCCGGCGGAGATCGGGTGGACATCACGAGCCGTTTCACGGACGGGCACCGCGTCGCGCGCGGGTTCACGGTCGTGATCTACGCCATCCCACGCGGTTGCTGCGCCACGTATTTCCCCGAGGCGAACGTCCTCGTCCCGCTCGGCGCGGTCGCGCGCGTGAGCAATACGCCCGCATCCAAATCCGTCGTCGTTTCAGTGATGCCCGCTGCGGAATCGGCGTTGCCGGGTCACTGAATTTTTCCGGTTCTCCTGGGGCAGCCTTCGGTCTCCCGCGAGTCTCGCACGGCAAACGCGCGGCGCGCCGACGACTGCCCACTATCTTGGGCGGGATGGGATTTCTGCGTTCGGCGCGAGGCTTTCTGTGGCTGGTCATCGCGGCGGGCTGCGGCGGCGGGGCCGGAGCGCCCGCGGAAACCGGTGGGCCATCGCCTTCGAACAGCACGTCTTCTTCAGGCGGGTCGACCGCGTCGAGCTCGGGCGTCTCCGCCGCAGGGATTCCGGCCGCGGATGGCTCGACGACGGCGACCGCCGACGCGGCGATTTCGGCTCCGAGCGATGCATCCAGCGACGGATCGCAGGTCGGGCCGCCCGCGTCGGCGGGGGTCCATGCCGTGGGCAATCAGCTTTACGACGGGACGATTGCGATTCGACTTCTGGGCGTGAACCGATCGGGAACCGAGTTCGAATGCATCCAGGGCGATGGCATCTTCGACGGTCCCAGCGATCAGACGTCGATTTCGGCGATCCTCACCTGGAACGTGAACGCGGTGCGCATTCCACTGAACGAGGACTGCTGGCTCGCGATCAACCCGCCGACGACCAAGGCTTCGATGTATTCGGGCTCGACATACCAGCAGGCGATCAGTTCCTTCGTGACCCTGCTCCTGCAGAACGGCATCTATCCCATTCTCGATCTGCACTGGTCGGCGCCCGGAACCACGGCGGCGACCCAGGAGTATCCGATGCCGGACATGGATCACTCCGTCACCTTCTGGCAGCAGGTCGCCGCCGCCTATGCGAGCCAACCGAAGGTCATTTTCGAGCTCTTCAACGAGCCCTATCCGGATCACAACATGGACGCGACCTCGGCGTGGACCTGCTGGCAGCAGGGGGGCGCGTGCACGAACCTGGTCGTGGCGAGCGCCGACGGCGGAGTCCCCGTCACGTACCAGGTTGCCGGAATGCAAACGCTCGTCTCGGCCGTCCGCGGCGCGGGCGCCAACAACCTGATCCTTCTCGGCGGCCTGGAGTACTCGAACGACCTGACGCAGTGGCTGACCTACGAGCCGACCGATCCGGCCGGTAACCTTGCTGCGGCCTGGCACGTCTACGACATCAACGAGTGCAACACGACGGCGTGCTACACGTCGCAAGGGGGGCCGGTCGCCGCGAAGGTGCCGATTGTCGCCACCGAGATCGGCGCCGCCGAGTCGGACAACTGCACCGGTGAAGGGGCGACGTTCATCACCGGCATCATGGATTGGCTGGATGCTCCGGGGCAGGGCGTCGCTGCTCAGAGTTACCTGGCATGGGCCTGGAACACGGACGTGAAGCCTTCCCTCATTTCAAACTACAATGGAACGCCGGTTTGTTATGGCTCAACCTACGAGACCCATCTGCAGAGCTTCAGTCCCTGACTGAGCGTGCCCCAGTTTGCGCGAGCAGTCGGCTCGTCGGCGCGACGGGCCTCGCGGCGATCGCGTCGCTGTTCTTTTTCGCGCTGTACGTGTCGCGCCTCTGTCCAACGCTCTGTCTGATCGGCGATTCCGCCGAGCTCGTGACCGCAGGTGCCATTTGGGGCGTTCCCCATCCTCCTGGGTATCCGTTGCTCACGGCCGTGGGCCATGCGTTCGCGTCGATTCCGATACGCACCGTGCCGTGGCGCATCCACTTGACGAGCGCCGTTTTTCACGCGCTCGCGGTCGGCCTGGTCGTTCGAACGACCTTCGCCCTGACGCAAAGCCGCGTCGCGGCGCTCGCCGCGGGATGGGCCCTCGGTCTTTCGCGCGCCTTTTTCCTCGCGTCGCTGTATGCCGAGGTCTTTCCGCTCAACGATCTCTTTTTTGCCGGCCTGTTCGCTTTCGCGGTGAGCGATCGGGTGCAGCGAGGCCGCCGCAGTGCTCTCGTGGCCTTCGCGGGCCTTGTCGGACTGGCGCTTGCACACCATCCGATGATCGCGCTCGCGGCGCCTGCGCTTGCCGTGCTGCTGGCCCGGCCACTGCGCATGGCCGTCCTGGCCGACACGCGCCGAGCGCCGACGCTTCTGGTCGCGCTACTCGTGCCGCTGAGCGCGGCGTACGCTCTCGTCCCCCTTGCCGCCGCCCGCGCGCCCTACCTCTCCTGGGGGGACGTTCACGACTTGCGGTCGCTGGTGTCGCTGGTGCTGCGCCGCGATTATGGAGGTCCGTTCAGCGCTGCGCACAATCCGAGCGGCGAGCCGTGGCCCGCGCGGCTGGTTGCGTTCGGCGGGCTCGTGGCAGCCAGCGTCGGCCCGGCGACGCTCGCGCTCTCCCTCGTCGGCGCCGTCGAACGGCTCTGGCGCAAGCCCGCCTTGGGGGCGAGCCTGCTGCTGGCCGTGGTGGTGCCCGGGCCGCTGTTTGCTTGCGTGAATGCCATCGGGACGGGCTCGGAGGCGGAGCTTGCTTTTTTCGGTCGATTCACGACCATGGCTCACGTGCCGCTCGCCGTCGCCTTCGGGGTCGGCGTCGCTGCGGTCGTCCGGCCGATCCGATCGCGTCCGTCAGCCCTTGCGGCGGGCGCCGCTGCGCTGGCCGCCTGGGGGGTCTGGATGGCGCGGAGCGCCCGAGACGTCGATCTGCACTCCGATCGCAGGGCGATCGCGTTTGCCCATGATCTGATTCTGTCGACTCCGCCGCGCTCACTCGTCCTGCTCAGTGGGGACGAGCCCGCCAACGCCGCGCTCTACGTCTGCGCGGTCGAGCGCACGTGCGGCGACCGCGTGGTCTTGTCGCCGGGAGCGCTCTTTCTTCCGTGGAGGCTGACGCAGTTTCGGCGGACGCATCCGGAGATTCACATCCCATGGTCGGGGGGACCGGCCCTGGCTCGCGTCCACGAGATCGTGGCGGCCGAAGCGCCGAGCAGGCCGGTCTTCGTTTATCCCGACCTGCTGGCGAAGGACCCGGCTCTCGCCGATTTTCCACGCTATCCGGACGGATTGCTCTTCCGTCTCTGGCCCGCCGGGTCCGACCCCGCGCCGGAGCGCGCGGCATTTCTGACGAGCGCCCGCGCCATGGCAAGGGGCGACTGCGCAGGCTGCCGTCCATCATCCATCGTCGAGCCCTCACCGTCGCAAGAGGTCCAGATCGTGCTCGCGTACGAGGCGGCCTTCGTGAACCACGCACGGGTGGCGGTCAACGTCGGCGCGGGCTCGATCCTCGAACGGGCTCTCGAGGGCGGAGCGCGCGCGATGCGAGCATCCCTTGTGGCCCACGGCGAGGCCGCCGTCGAGCGCGAGGAAGCCCGGCGCGACGAACACGCTCAGGGGGGAGGCGTATCGAGGTCGCGATAGACCTCGAGCTCGTGGCGGTCGCGCGCTGCCTCGATCGGGAAGTCGTACGTGACGTCGCGTGTCTCACCGGCCTTGGAATCGAGGTGATAGAAACGCTGGACGCCCTCCATGTAGCCGACCGCGAGCTTGGCGTGATCGTCCGTGCGGATGGCCAGCGGCGCCTCGCCCCAGGTCTGCACGTGCGCCGAAGACGAGTAGGTGACGACGAAATCGTGGAGCGGCGATCGAGGCGCGTCGCGCAGGCGCAGCCAGCTTCGACCGAAGTCTTCCGAGCGGGGGTTCTTCGCGACGAGACCGAACGCCCCGAGGATCGTCGCGGCAATGTCGCGATGGCTCGTCACGTGGTCGTACACGCCCGGCCCGATTCCGGGACCGACGAGGATCCCCGGCACGTGGATGACCTGTTCGAACGCAGATTTGCCGTGCTCGTAGACGTTGTGCTGGCCGAATGCCTCCCCGTGGTCGCCCGTGACCAGGATCATCGTGCCCCCGGCCGCACGGGTCTGATCGATGGCCTCGAGCAACCGTCCGACCTCACGGTCGACGTAGGAGACCTCGGAGAGATACAGGGCGGACTCGTCGCTCTCCTGCGCAATCGGCGCGAAGCGCGGTGTGTCCGCGGGCAGCACGCGCGTCGTCCTCGGACCGTGAGCATCGAAGTAATGCACCCAGAGAAAGTGCGCTCGCGCGTTGGAGGGGTCGCGCAAGTCTTCGATGGCCCGATCGGTGACCTCGGTCGCCCGCCAGCGCAGGTCGTTGCGCGCCGGACGGCTCACCGTGCCGAAGCCCCGAAAGACGTTTTCGCCGATGGTCGAGTGCCGGTAGCCGAAGATCGCCGAGCTGCTGGTGCCGGCGGCGCCCAGCAGCGACGCGACGGGCGGCAGCGGGTAGGCGCTCCGCAGAAGAAGCGGCAGCGATGTTGCAGTGCGTGCCCCGCCCGCATAAAGGCGCGCGAGAGTGAGGCCTCGTGCGGCCAGGCTCGTCAAGTGCGGGGTCACCTGCGGCGACAGCGCGTCGAGTCGAAGGCAGTCGATGGTGATGAGCACGACGCGATCGAACTCCCCCGGGGCGGCGTCCGCGCTGCCCGCTTCGGGGGACAAACCCCGCTGAGCGGGCGTCGGCGACAGCGGCCGGGTCATGCCGTTGCAATTGCGATCACGCCCGTCCGCTCGCTCGGGCATTCCCGGGTAGCGCAGCGGATCGAGGTCGTCGCAGTCCATCCCGCCGAAGACGGCGGAGTAGCCGTCGCCGTCGAAGTCGGCGAGTGTGCGCGAGAAACGGCCCAGCCGCGCGGCGAACCGCCCGAAGTCCGTCGCATAGACGCGCCAGCTTGGGCAGACGACCGGCGCGAGGAGCAGCAGGACGAACGACGACGCGCACAGCGCCAAGAACGCGCGCCCGGTCTGCGCCTGCGAACCAGCGGCGAGCCGTCGCCGGAGCGGGTAGAGAAAGGCGGCAAATCCGACCACGCTGCACAGCCACAGAAGATCGCGCGGCTCCCGATGCACGCTCGTCGGCAGCGCGAACGAGAGCCCGAACGTCGCGCTGGCGAGAAACAACGCGACGACGGTGCGCTTGGTGGCATTTTTGAATCGCGCGACGAGGGTCGCGAGCACCAGCCAGGCGACGAACAGCACGAACTCGACACTCTCGGCCAGGTCGCGATCGACCATTCGCACGAATGGGTCGGGGGCGATGTAGACCGTGACGGCCCACCCGAGGGCTACGAGCGGCAGCGGCCACAGGCGGTTCCACGGGCGGGGCAGTCGGCCTGCCCCCCGCACGAGCGAGTACACACTCGCGATCGGAATCGCCGCGACCAGAGCGAATACCGTGGACAGTCCGATCGCCGCAAAGGTCGTTGCGACCGCCGCCAGCGGCGGCGCACCTCGGCACAAGAGAAGCGAGGGCTCGATCGGGAGAGCCAGCAGGTCGACGGAAAGGGCGAGGAGGATCACCCATGTCGCGACGCTGTGTCCGATGGCCCGGATCGTGGACGAAACGGTCCGCGCCTCCCGCATCCCGGACGCGGGGGTCCACGAGTCGGCTCGACGAGGAAGAGGTCGCCGAGGTTTTGCGCTGAAGCGAACGTCGGGCGCGGCCAATCATTGAAAAGATACGTCCGTACGGCCGAGTGGCGAAACCCCAGCCTACCCGTCAAGTGGGACGATGTGCCGCAGCCTCTTCGAGCGCGCACACGCGCCTCGGGGATCTCTCGAGCCGCTTTCGCCTTTCGGCGACACTGCAATGACGGGATGCCCATGCAACCGTGCCGCCTTGCCTTCGTCGCGACGCTGGCGCTCGGGCTCTTCGCGCCGTCGGCGGCCCGGGCGCAAGATGCGGGAGCCGCCGCCGTGTGCGAGCGATGGACGTGCGATCGAATGAACCTCGCCGAGGGGACCTCGACCGCCGACATCACCACCTGCGACGCCGGACAGTGGCTCGAGCCCGGTCCTGATAATTCGCTCCGCCTGGTGAACCTGTATCGGTTCATCGCGGCCATGCCGTCCGTCTCGGAAGACCCGTCGTACGATGCGTTCGCGCAGGATTGCGCGCTGCTGCAGGCGGCCAACTCGGCCTCCGGCCTGTCTCATACGCCGGATGCGGCGGCCGCCTGCTACTCCGCCAACGCGGCCACCGGGTCGGCCCACAGCAGCATCTGCAGCGGAGAGGGAGTCGCCTGCATCGACCTCTACATGCAGGACGACGGGAGCCCCGAGATGGGCCACAGGCGATGGATCTTGGCGAATTACCTCGGACCGGTGGGATTCGGCTCCGTCGGGACCGGGTATGCAATGACCGGCTCGTGCTTCTATCAGCCCGCCGGGTCGATGAACGCCGGAATGGCGTTCGTCGCATGGCCTCCCCCAGGCAACGTGCCGCTCCAGGCCATCACGACGACCGAGGCCGACACGGCCGGCTGGACCATCCAGAGCGACTCGACCAACTTGAACTCAGCGACGGTGACCGTCACGGACGGTGCCATGAGCTTGCCCGTGACCGTCACGGCGTTGCCGGAGAACTACGGTTCCACGTACGCGATTCGCATCGTCCCGAACGGTTGGACGTCGACCGCCGGCCACGAGTACGCCGTGGCGGTCGGTGGAATCACAGGCACGATTGCCTACACGATGAGCGTCGTCGACTGCACGACGATCGACGCGGGCCCGTGTCCGCCCGAGGATGCCGGTGCGTCGAGCGACGGCGCCGCGCCCGATGGGGCGTCCGGTGCGGGGGGCTCGTCGATCGACGCGACGGTCGGCGAGAACCAGGGCTCGAGCGGCGCGGGCTCCTCTGCCAGCGGATCGAACGGTCCCGGCTCGTCGACGGACGCCGCGCCGCCCGCACAGCCAGGCAGCGGTCCCCCGTCATCGCACTCGAGTTGCTCCTGCGACGTACCCGGCGGGCCGGTCGCTCCACTCCGGCTCGTCGTGAGCTCGATGCTCGTCCTGGCCGCCGGCCTTGCAGGTCGTGCGCGCGGCCGGTCACGACCGGGCCGCCGCTCGACCTGAATTCGCTCCTATTTCTGATCGAGGAGAGGCCCTCATTATGCTCGAGGCCGCATCGCCGTTCGCGGTCGGGTCGTCGTTTGCCCATTCTGGTCTGGTAGCGCGAACTCCGCGGTCGTAAGGTTGCGCCATGAAGAAAGACATCAGCGCTTCGCGCAGAGAGCGTCTCGAGGAGCGTCGCGCCACATCGCAGGCAACGCCGACGGACCTGGACCCGCGCGCCGCCAAGGACATCGGCGCCGCACTGAACGCCATCCTCGCGGATGTTTACGCGCTCTACCTGAAGACCAAGAATTTTCACTGGCACATGTCCGGACCCCACTTCCGCGATTACCACTTGCTGCTCGACGAGCAGGCCGACCAGATCTTCGCGATGACGGACCCGATCGCGGAGCGAGTCCGCAAGCTCGGCGCGCAGACGCTCAAATCGATCGGTCACATCGGCCGGATGCAGCGCATTCTCGACAACGACGCGGACTACGTCGAGCCCTCCGACATGCTGGCCGAGCTGCGAGAGGACAACTCATCGCTCGCGGCGCGACTTCGGGAAACACACGGCGTGTGCGACGAGCACAACGACATCGCCAGCGCGAGCCTCATCGAAGTCTGGATTGACGAGACCGAACGGCGGGCCTGGTTCCTGTTCGAGGCCGCGGGCCGGGCCGACTCCACGGGGCACTGAGACGCCACGCGGCACGCGTCGCGTCGCGCGGGTGATCCCGCGCTTCTCGCGAGCGTGCCCGGCCCACCCCGCCCCCAGCGAATTTTCGTGGACGGGGGCAATGGCGGGGCGGCCTGGGGTAAATGAAACGTAAACACCATCTCACCCGAAACGAAACCGAAAGAAGATCAACGGCATGTGTCCTTCTGGGGCGGCCTCCCGAGAGAGGCGACCGCCCTAGCGCAGCGAAGGAGGGTGATGCCATGGGCAAGGTTTGCGGGCTCGCAGCGGTCTCGCTGCTGGCGGTATCGTGCTCGGCCGGTCGTCCAGCCGCCGTCACGGCCGCGGAGGTCGAGAGGGTGCAGTGCGACGGGAGCATGACCGCAGACGGTGAGCTCCGTCTGCTGCGATCGATCAAGGTCCTCGACGTCGAGCCGCTCTTCTCCTTTTCGCATTCCTCGTACATGCACGGCGAGGAGAGGCTCGTCGGCGCCAAACTTCTGATTCGGCCCCCGGCGGGCACGACAGCCGAGACTTTGACGCGCATTCTCCAATGCCGCAATGCTCGGTTACTGCTCGGTCAGGGGGACGTCAGCGCGGCCGGTCACGACCCATACTCGCTTCCGAACGCTTGGGTGAACGTCGAGGTCACGTCGGAGAACGGCAACTTCGCCGTCGCGCTGACCGCGGAGTCTTTCCGGGACAACCTGACCGTCCTGGACCGGGCAAAGACGTACGCCGAAGACCACATGCTGGCGAGTGAGGGCGAAAGTCCGTAGGGCTTTGGTCCTGGCGGGAGCACGTCGAGGGCGGCCCGCCTCATCCGTCCGGTCGCGCCCGTCGCGCGAGCGACCACGCGAGGGCTCCGGGCACCGCGACGGCTCCGAACACCAAGAGCGGTGCGTCGAACGAACGGGTACGATCGACCCACCATCCCACCAGGGGGCTCAGCACCACGTAAGTCAAGGATTGCGCGGCGGCCGTCATTCCGCCTGCGGTCGACACCTGCGTCGGCGGGATGCGAGCGATCATGTCAGTCGTGAGGAGCGTGTAGAGGGCGCCCGCTCCCAGGGCTCCGGTTCCGACCAAGAGCACCGCGGCCCTCGTGTCCCGAACGGTCGTCGCGAATGCCAAGCAACTCACCAGAGCGCCCGCCGCGACGACCAGCCACTCGCCCGAAGCGGGGCGAGTCGATTGCGCGCACAGTCGATCCGATAGCCAACCGAAGGCCACCATCCCTGCATCGGCCATGACGGGTGGCAGCCATACGTAGCGCGGCAAGTTCTCCTTCGGAACGTGCCGGGCGATCTCCAGATACTGCGGCATCCAGAGGAACACGAACATCAAGGCCGGAGCGGAGCAAAGGACCAGGGCCATCGCGCGCAGCACGACGGGGTTCGTCGCGAGCGACCAGCGTACGGTGACCGCGGCCCCCTTGTCTGCGCCGTTGGATCCGGGGGCCGCGAGCAGGGACCTCGCTTCGCCGCCTCGGGTCGCCAGTTGCCAGAGCGGAATCCAGGCCAGACCCGCGACCGACGTCAGCAGGAACGCGGCTCGCCAGCCGAGCTTGACGTCGATTCCGATCGCCAGCGGGGCCGCGATCGCGGCACCGAGCGAGCTGCCCGTGAACAGCAACCCGACCGCCGCGGAGCGGCGCATGGTGGGGAGCACGCGATGGACGCACTGGATCGCTCCGGGAAAGGAGGGCGCCTCGCAGACCGCGAGCGCAACCCGCAGTGCGACGAGCGCGGCGAACGACGGAGCGAAAGCGTGGGCCGCCGATACCGCAGACCACAGCGCCACGGCGGCGATGAGCCCGCGGCGGGCGCCTACCTTGTCGATGACGGCTCCGGCAAGCGGCGCGGCGACCAGGTAGGCCGCCGAGAACGATCCCGCGAGCCAGCCGAAGTGCGCCGCGTCGAAGCCCAGCGCCTTGCGCATGCTCGTCGCGACGGCTGCGATGACCTGACGGTCGACGTAGCTGACCGTCATGGCAAGGGTTGCCACCAGCGCCAGCGTCCACGCGCGTCGTCCGGAAAGTGCCATGCACCATGGACAGTGTCACTGTTCGGGTGTCTCCGGGAGCGCCGGTTCGAAGCGAAGTTTACGCGACGCGTCGTGCGCGAAGGTCTCGTTCGAGGGGAGGCGCGGCGCGCGATCGTTCAGCGCCGCAGGCCCCGCATCGTCGTTTCGACCGTCACCGTCAGCGTGCAGGTCAGCTCGCCGCCCGCCGGGCCGGGTTCGAAGGACACGGCGTAGCGACATCCATGAGCGGCTCGTGTCGACAAATCCCTTCCAGCAGGCCCCACTCGAAGTGTTGGGGGTACGGAGTCTCGCACCATACGACGAGCGCATCCTGTCGCCGCTCGAGCGGTAGTGGCCGACTTCGCCGCGGTGGCTCATGTGATAAATGGTGTCGAGTGATTCGAGGATGCTCTCGACCGTCGCGTACTGCGGAGGAAATTGCGCGTTCTGGATGACCCGTGAGCCGACGGCGCGCACGACGCTGACTCCCACGGTCCGCTGGATGTCCTCGAGAGCGTCGAGCCATGCCTGGACCGGAACGAACTTGTCCGGAGTGAGGTCGTCGAGACGCAGCTTGCGGCTCGCGATGACGCGCCGGGCGATCGAAGGCGCGAAGGAGAAGGCGTCGAGTGCGGCGCAGACGTTGGCCGCTCGCACCATGGCGTGCGGGTCGGCGCAAACGAACTCCAGGAACGACGGGCCTCCTGAAATGGCTACGGCAAAATGGGGGGACTTTTAATGACGGAGCGGGCACGGTTGCGCAGGGCCCTTCGGGCGAATCGGTCGCGTGTGGGCGCGCTGCTCTTCGCCCTTGGCTCGTGCGCAACTCCCAAGCTCGCCCCCACGCGTTCACCATCGTCCCCGCAGTCGCCGGCGCTGGCCCCGGAGCCTTCGGCGGGTGCGCCGGCGTCCGCTTCGGCCCCGGATGCGCCGGCGTCGCCCGCGCTCGCCCCGGGCGCCGATGCGGCCGTATACGCGTCGCCACCCCCCTTACAACCGGACGGGTCTACCGCAGCGCTGGCGTCGCGCGTTCGACCCTTCGATCCGGATGCCGGCGCCGAGGGGGTCCATCCGCGCGCACTCGTGCTCGCGCCTCGCTACGTCTGGACGGATGCCGCACCGGACGTGGCAACCGTGGGTGCCGTGCTTGCGCAGGCGGGGATTCCGTACGACATGCAGCCCGCCGGGACCGACTGGGCTTCGGAGCTGGCGCGGCTCGACGACTACTCACTGGCGATCGTGCCCGGGTATGTCGAGGGCGCTGTAGTCCATTTCGGAGTCTCCGATGCGCTCGAGAGGTTCGCACGTCGCGGCGGCGTCGTCGTCTTGTTCAAACCGGTCGGCTCGGCCGACGAGAACCAAGCATGGAATCTGGCCGGCATCGTGCGCGCCAAGCGCAGGCGAGACGTGCTCGCGCTGCGCTTCGACGGCGCGCGTCCGCCGCCGGTGTCCGATCTGGACAGCCCCGAGGAGCTCACGCTTCCGATCAATGTCCGACCTTCGCCCGACGCGGTCGAGGCGTACGAATTCGAGATCGACCCCTCCAAGGGAACGGAGGTCGTTGCGCACGCGGTCGGCCCCGGCGGCACGGGGGCGACGATCACGCGCAGGCCCGTCGGCAGCGGTGCGATTTATGCCATGGGCCACGACCTGGCCACGTTTGCGGCGAGCCACTGTTACATCAATTGCTTCGAGCCCTCGGGCGACGTGCTTCGCCTGTTTCTGCAGGGTGCGCTGCGCGAAGGATCGAAGGGCCATGCGGTCGTCCTGCACACCGTGCCTGGTGAGGCATCGTCCGTTCTGCTGCTCACGCACGACGTCGATGCGCCGGATGCATTCCGCGAGGGTCCCTGGGGCAAGCCCGGGGCGCTGCAAGTCGCCGAAGCAGAGCGCGAGCGCGGAGTGCGCGCGATGTTCAACATCACGACGGACTACGTGACAGGCTATTACTACGAGCCGACGGTTCGCGCGCTCTGCGACCTGGGCATGTGCCCGCTCGGCGCACACTCGGTCACGCACCCGTTGACCTTCGGCAAGGTCCCGCGCGGCACCTGCACCGAGACGCCCGATACGTACGGGAAGCAAATCACGCTTTGCGGCGAGGTGCGCGTCTCCCGGGATCTCGTGACGCGGATCGGCAATAGAGCGCCTCGCCTGTGGCGGTCGCCCTATTTGGAGCTGGCGCCGGGCCTCTTCGACATTCTGGCGAAGAGCGGATTCAAATTCGATTCGGGATTCGGCATCGGCGATCTGCCCTACAATTTGCCAGTCGATCTCAGCGCAGTCGGGTTTCATCAGAATCGCTTCGAGCACGCGAGGCTCCTCGAGTTCCCCGTGTCCTGTGAGGACGGCATCGGAGAGACGCGGGAAGGCGTGCAGACGCGCACGGAGCTGCAGGCGAGCAATCGAGATTATTTCGTCGCGACCTGGATTCACGTCTTGCGCGAGAACGCGCGTAACAAATCCTACACGACGCTCCTTTTGCATCCGTCCGTCGGGCGCGGCATGCCGGCGAACAACCTGCGCACGAAGGTCGAAGCCTTGAAACGTTTCATCGACGAGGCGAAAACGCTGGGGGTCGCGGTGTTGCCGCTCGAGCAAGTAGGGGACTTCTGGCGCGCCCGCCTGGATGCGTCCCTCGACGCTCGGTACGATCCGGCAGTCGGATATTCGGGGACGCTCGCGATGGGCGAGACGACGGCCGCCGGAATGACGCTCGAGTTCTCGGAGCCTGTGGCCGATTTTTCGTGCGGTGACTGCGGCCCGGTCGCCGTGCACGCTTCGCGTGTGGTCCTGACCGAGGCGCCCCCGCCACACCGGACGATGACCTTCGTCGCGCGCGTGAAATGACCCGCTTCACGGCACCCAGAGCGTAGGTCGGTCGGAAGGTCGCTGCAGCTCGAACCGCAGCAGGTCGATCCAGGCGGTGGCGGCGACGCTGGGGTCCCGGCTCAGGAGGAACGGAACGTTCGCCGTAGCCGTCGGCAGCGAACCGTCCGGGGATCGCAGCTTTTCGAGCTCGTCGAGGATGGCTCGCGCCCGATCGGCGTGGCCCAGACGCACGGCCGCGAGTGCGACGCCTGCGCTCCCTTCGGGCCAGACGAGGTCGAGCGCTTCCCACCGCGTGCTCGCGAGGCGAGGTCCGAAATACTCGGCCAGAGCCGGATCATCGAACAGCGGGCCGTCGCGATACGGCCGGTGTCCTCGAACGTCCGAGAGCGGAGCGGTCGACGCGTACCCCTCGTCGCCTGCGCGCAATGACTGCTCCGCGCGGACGGCGTCACCCGTCGCGGACAGCAAGACCGACCCCCAGCTCGCGCAGTCCAGCGCGTGCGTGCCGTCGATCCCGCCGGGTCCCACGCCCTGCACGAACTGCGCGTCGTCCGCATTCCAGGCGAGGGTCCGGAGCGCGCGCGCGATGTCGTCGGCCGCCGCCGCGTAGCGCGCCTCACCCGAGGCGCGGGCGAGCGCGCGCAGAAAGAAGAACGCGTCGATGTTGTGCTCCACAGAGGCCCACGCGACTTGGCCGGCTTCGAGGGTCTCGCGAATGCGTCCCGCCTCGAGCGTGTAGCGAAGGGTCCCCTCCCCCCCGAGCACCAGGCCGCTTCGAGCATCTCCCCCGCGGGTGAGTCGGTGTCCAAGGACGTACGACGCCGCACGGGTCGCGAGTCGCAGTACCTCCGGTCGCGCCGGCCCCTGATCGTCGGCATCCAGGTACTCGGCGGCCGCATAGCCGACCCACGCGATCGCTCCGGAGCGCTGATAGCGGCGGGCGTCGGGGGAGGCCGGCGGCACGAAGGAAAAGGGCAGTCCGCCGTCCTCGTCCTGCAACGCGAGCAGCCCCAGCAGCACGCGGGCGGCGCGTCCTCGCTCACCGGCGCGAATGAGCACGAGCACGACGAGTGCGCTGTCGTAGATCGCGATGCGGCCGTCCTCCGGATCGGTGACGGCGAGCAATCCCTCCGAGTCGCTGCGCGGAAACGGGCGCAGCCTCGACTCCAGGAACGACAACGGGTCGTGGCTCTCCCCGGGCCCCGGCCAGCCGGGGCGCTCGAAGCCGGATCCGCCGCCGCACGCGGTCGCGAAGAGCAGAGCGACGCCCAGGAGACGCACCGCCAATCACCCCGACGTGCGCGCGAGCACCCGCTTCGCCGTTTCCTGAACGGCGGCTTCGGGATCGAGGAGCATCGCCGAGATCCGCGAGCGGACTTCCTCGTCGGTCACGCCCGCAAGGACCTGGATTGCGCTGATCCGCACATCTGCCGCCGGGTCGCTCAGCGCAGGCACCACCAATCTCGCGAGGCCCTCGACCTGCAGGGCGCCGAGAGCGACGACCGCGATCTTCCGCACCGCCGGGTCCGTGCTGGAGGCGAGGATCGTGGCGGCCCGCTCGGACAGGGCTCGTGCGCGGCGATCGTCTCGCAGGGCCGCGCGAGTATCGATGGCCGCCAGAGGGTGGAGGCGGCCGAACGCGCGCAACCCCTCCGGATCGGCGTGGCCGATGAGCGAAGCAAGCGCGGCCGCGCGCACGGCGGACGAAGCGTCGCCGGCCATGCTCTCGAGCGCCTTCATCCCCGTTTTCGAGGCGGTCCGATCGATGCGTTCCAAAGCCACCGCCAGCGCGACGCGGACGCGTTCGGAGGGGTCTCGGCGCAGCTTGGCCATGCGGGTCAAAGCATTGGCGTTCCAGCGGATGGCTCCCACGACGGCGATGCGCACCTCTTCGTTCGGATCCTGGGCTGCTTCGTCGAACGCAGGATCCGTCTCGGGGAGATGCAGTGCCCCGAGCACTGCCGTGGCGGCCGCGCGTACCTCCGCGGCTCGGGATCGCAGAAGCTCGCGCAAAAGGGGCGACGTGGAAGGGTTCGCGATCCGCCCGAGCACGCGAACCCCCGGGGTCAGTAGCTCCGGGATCTCCACGCCCATCATCCAGTCGATGAAGGGAGTGGGGTCGTCCTGATACAGCGCCGCGATCGCCTCCTCGACGACGTCTTGCACCTCGGCGCCTCCGAGTCCCAGGCGCCGGCGCAGCGCCGCAGCGACCTCGGTCTCACGGCGCCCATGCAGCGCGCGGATGGCGGCCATCGCGATTTCGGAGTTCGGGTCCGCGATCGCCGAAGTCAGGGCGCGCCTTGCTGTTTCGTCGTTGACGTGCAACGACAGCGCCGCAGCGGCGCGTTGCCGGATGGCCTCGTTCGGGTCGCCCGCCAGGGCGTCCGCCAGCGCGGAGATTGCCCGCTCCACACCGAGCTGTTGCAGGGCGCTGACGGCGAGGCGCCTCGCATCGACGTCGAGGCTCGTCCGCAGGGTTTTTTCGTACTCTGCGACGAGGTCGGGGAGCACCTCGACGGGGCCGCGGGCAAAAGGGTCGTCGAGCCTCAGCGCGCTGAAAAAGGCAGTACGAAGCACCGGTTCTTCCGGCTCGAGGAAGGCGAGCACGTTTTGGAGCACGCCCGAGCCGGTCAGCGCCTGGAGGACCGCGGCGAACGCTGACTCCGTGCCGACGAGCGCCAGGGCCAGGAGGCGGGGTCCGGTCTCCACACGCGATGCTTCGGCCACGACCCGCGCCTCGACCTCGGCGCGACCCGCACGAGCCAGCGCGATGATCGAGCGATTGCGCACGAACGCGTCCGGATCGCGAAGGCGCAGGGCGAGCGCCTGGACCACGCTCGGATCCGATCCGCCGATCCTTCCGAGCCCGTTGACGACCGCCGCGCGCACGCGGCCGTCTGGGTCTTGTGCGGCTCCGAGCAACGCCCGAAGCGACGAAGGGTGGGGAATCTTCGCCAGCGCTCCGGCGGCACTTGCGCGGAGGGCGGCGTCGGTCGCCTGGAGAAAGCGGGCGAGCGTCGGGACTCCGCCCGGATCACCGAGCTTGCCGAGCGTCCACGCGATGCCGAGTCGCACGTCGAGCGAGGCGTTTCGCTCGAGGTCGGGGACCCGCTTGAAAAGCGAGGCGCTTCCGATGCGGGCAAGAGCTTCGGCGATGCGATCGCGTACGCTCCTCGGTGCACCGGGCAACGCGCGAAGCAGCCCCTCGAACGCCTCGGGGCGTCCTACCGCTCCGAGCGCGGTGACGGCCGCCATCCGGACATCGAGCGAGGCGTCGGTCAGCCGGGCGACGAGCGGCTCGACCGGGGCTGTCTGGCCCCGCTGGCCCAGGGCGGTGACCGCAGGAAGACGAACCAGGTCGCTCGGATCGACCGTCGCCCGTACGATGAGACCCTCGGCGACCGGTCCGTCCAGGCGACCGACCAGGGTGACGATCGCCTTGCGGATCGCGGCATTCCCGCGATCGTACGCGAGCGCGAGCGCATCGAGATGATCGGCGACATCGGCTGCGGAATAGCTCGTCAGTGCTTCCGCAGCGGCCTCGCGCACCGGCTCCTCGGTGTCGCCCAGCGCTTCGACGAGAGGCTTGGGGGCGTCCGGATGAGGGAGGCGGCCGAGCGCTTCGCAGACGGCGGCGCGCACGGGCCAGGCAGGGTCGGCGATCGCCTTGAGGAGAACGGGGGCAACGCGAGCCGCACCGAGCTCTCCGCATGCCCGTGCAGCGATGGCACGCACCTCGAACGACGCGTGGTGCACGTACGAAGCGACTGTCTCGACCAGGCCCACGTGGCCTAGCTCCAGAAATGCCGTGTACGCGCGTTTTCGAGTCGCGCGATCCTCCGCGGAGAGGTCGGCTACGATGCGCTCCACGTATCCCACCCGCTCGAGCGCCAGCGCGGCACGCCGGCGAACCTCGGCGTTGGGATCCCTGAGCGCGCTCTCGAGCTGCGACGTGTCTTCGATGCGCATCGTCTCGAACGCTTCGAGAACGCGGATGCGGGTCGCGTAATCGGGGTCGGCCAGGGCCGAGACGAGCACGTCGATCGCACGCTCTCCTTCGATGCGTGCGACCGCGCCGGCCGCATGCGCACGCACCTGTGGCGCCGGGTCACGCAGCATGGCCCGCACCGCCGGGTGCAGCGCGCGGGGGTCGCCGATGGTTCCCAGCGCCTCGGCCGACGCCATTCTCAGCCGCTCGTCACGCTCCTCGAGCCTGGCGACGAGCTGGTCGACGGCGCGGGGGTCCCCGATGCGCCCTAGGATCCGCGCCGCCCACAGGCGCCCGGTCGGCCGGCCGCTGTCCGCCAGCAACTCGAGCAGAGGTGCGATGGCGGCTTCGCCGAAGGCAACGAGCGCCTCGGCGACGTTGCGCGAGGACTGCTCTTCGGCTTCGCTGAGCTGGCCCACCAGCAGGGCGACCGCGCTGGGATCCCGCAGGCGAGCGAGGGCTGCGGCCGCCGCGAGCTTGACCGAGCCCTCGTCCTCGTGGCGGTCCCGCAGTGTCTCGACCAGCGCGGGAATGGCCGTCGACATCGCGGCGAGTCCAAGAACTTCCGCAGCGTGGGTGCGCTCGCTCCATTTCGCCGCCTTGCGCAGACGCTCGATGTAATGGCGCTCCAGGCCGAGCTGCGCGAAGAGAAGGCGCCCGTACTCGCGCATGCTCGCAACGTCGGACCGCACCAGCTCGACGACGGCGCGATCCACGGTGAGCGGGTCGAAGCGCTCGGTGAGAACACGAGCGAGCTCAATGGCGTCGGTCTGACCGGCGCCACGGACGACTTGCTGCGCCTGCTCCACGCGTTGGACCGCCCTTCGCGTCAGAAAGCGCCGCAGTGCTTCGCGGCCGAGCACCCACGCCGCCGGCCCGATCGCCAGAAGCAGAATCGACCCGAGCGTGACCCAGAAGGCAATCGCGAGGGTCACGACCCATCCAGGAGGGCTTTGAGCTTTTCGACCACCTGGGCCGGATCGATGGGCTTGTTCAGGAAGGCGTCGGCGCCCGCTTGCAGGCCCCAGAAGCGATCCGCCGGGTCGCTCTTGGCTGTCAGAATGACGATAGGTACGTTCGAGTCGATCCGCTTCATCGCGCGGCACGCCTGGTAGCCGTTGACCTCGGGCATCGTGACGTCGAGGACGACGATGTCCGGGCGCTCGCGCGAAAATACGTCGATCGCGAGCTCGCCGCTGTGGACGATCTGGGTCTGATAACCCAGCGACTTGAGGCGGACGTCGAGGAATTCCAGACCGCGCGGATTGTCGTCGACCAGCAGGACGCGAGCGGACGTTTTCGTCATGGGTGATCCTTTCCGGAGGACGGAGTCTCCGGTCGCGGTCCGAACAGCTCCTCCAGACCGGCATGCGGTCCGCGAGGCACGACGACCACTGCGTTGCATTGCTCCAGCGCGGAGGACAGGCAGGCACCGTCCCCGTCCAGGGGCCGAACCGAGGTGCGATCGCGGCGGGATTGGAGCTCGATCGCGATCCGTCGCGCGGCGCCGGGATCGTCGACGAGCAGGATGCTCGCGTCGCGGCGCGTACGCATGTCGGTCGGAAGACGCACCACGAACGCGGCGCCCCCGGCGGGAGCTTCTTGGACCGAAATGCTTCCGGCGTTGGCGGTGACCATTTCGCGCACCACCGACAGTCCAATGCCCGTGCCGGGGACGTCCTTGTCGCGTGCGAGGCGGACCCCGCGCTCGAAGATGCGCTGCCGGTCGGCCTCCGGGACGCCCGGTCCGCTGTCGAGCACCGCGATTTCGGCCGACTGACGCGCGCCGGGCCCGGGCGTCGCCGAAGCCGGAGCCACCACACGAACGGCGACCGTGACGCGGCCGCCGCGGGGGGTGAACTTGATCGCGTTGACGAGCAGATTGGTCACGACTTGCTTGATCTGCATGGCGTCGCACCAGACCGGCACGGGCGCCGACGCGTCGAGCGTCATGTCGAGGGCCTTGACGGCGGTCTGACCACTCAGGAGCTGGATCGTGGTCCGGCACAGCTCGACCAGATCCACCCGTGTTCTGCGGTGCGCCCTGGGCGGAGCGCTCGCGCTCGTCTCGGAGGGGAGCTCGGTCTGCACGCGCACCACCGTCCCGAAGCGGTCGACCAGCGCGCTCGTGTCGTGCGCGGCCTCGAGGATCCGCGCCACGTGCTCTCGCTGCATGACGTCCAGAGGCCCGGCGATTCCGTCCCGGAGGTTCGCCGCGAACCCGACCACGATTGCGCAGAGCGCCTTGGCGTCATGCGTCACCGACTGCGCCTCCTTGCGCATCACCGTCAGCCGTTCGATTGCCGCACGAAGCCGCTCTTCCTGAGTGCGTCCGAAGGCCGCGGCCCGCACCTCGTTTCGTCTCTCGCGAACGACCCGGCAAAGCGCGGCGAGGAGGGCATCGCCGCTGCCGTCGCAGACGACGTAGACCAGACCCAGCGGGGCGCATCGCTCGATGGTCACGTCCGGGGAAAGGAGCGCCACGACGGGCAAACTCTCGGTGCGCCCATCCTCGCGCAGGGCGCGAGCGAACGCGACGAAGGTCTCGGGCTCTTCGCCGACGTCGATGAGCGCGGCGTCGAAGGACGCGGCGCTCAAGGTGGCGAGTCCGTTCACTTGTACGAGCGCGCAGTGGACCGTGGCGCCGGCGCCTCGAAGCGCCGCTGCTCGCTGCTCGCACGCCTGCTCGTCTCGGGCCACGAGCGCGAGAACCGCCCCCTCCAGGTCGCCTTTTCGGAGCTCCGGGGCGCTCACGTCGACCTCGGCGCGAAGCCCTTTCGCGCGAACTTGTCCCAGCCCTGCTTGCCTTTGAGAAAGTCCCGCAGACCCTTGAGCTGCCAGCCGACGAGGTATTGCCTGTATCCGACGTTCGAAAAAAAACCGGCAAGGAGCAAGACGAGCACGTCGCTCGTCCGCTCGTAACGAAAGAGCGACAGACCCTGCGCCTGGGTTTGCGCGCCGCGTTCGGAGTAGACGCAAAGCAGGACCGATAGCGTGCTGAGAGCGAGATTGAGCGCGGTGGCGAGAGCCAGAAACGACACCAGCGCTTTGAACGAGAGAACGCCCAGCGCGAGGGTCAGGACGAGGACGAAATAGCCTGCACATTCGACGAGCGGCGCGAGCGCTTCGAAGACCAGCTGGTACGGGAGCGAGAACAGTCCGACCTGACGGAAGCGTGGGTTGAAGATCATTGCCCGGTGGTGACTCAGCACTTCCCATAACCCGCGGTACCAGCGTGAGCGCTGCTTGCCGATGTCCTTGTAGTTCTCCGGAGCTTCCGTCCATGCGGTGGGAAAGGGCAAGATCGTAATCTTTCCCGGGAGCCCTTTGTCCAGCAGATAACGGTGGAGGCGGACGACGATTTCCATGTCCTCGCAGACCGTGTGCGCCTGCGGGCCGCAGTATTCGATGCCGATCCGCGATCGCATTCGTTTCGTGAGAAAACCGCCTATCGCGAGAACCATGTCGCGGCGCATCAGGGCGAAGACGCCGGAGAGCACGAGCAGGGAACGCAGTGTTGCGAAGGCGACCCGACCCTGCGCGAACGATCGCATGTATTCCACGATTTGAAACCGGCCGATCCAGCTCTTGGGCAGGCGCATTTCCACCACGCGTCCCCCCTCGACGAGCGACCCGTTCGAGATACCCACCTGCACGCCCACGGCCACGACCCCCTCGCGGTCTTCGACGATCCGTCGGGCTGCCAGCAGCAGCGCGTCCGGAGTGAGCAGGCTGTCGGCATCCATGCTCGTGACGTATTCGCCCTGGGCCACGTTGATCGCCGCGTTCAGCGCATCCGCCTTGCCGCCGTTGTCCTTGTCGATGAGCACCAGGCGCTTGAGGCCTTCGCTCAGGGCGCCGCGCACCTCGTAGAACCCCCGAATGGGAGCCGTTGCGAGCTGCTCGTCGTACTCGAGATCCGTCCGGACGAAGTGAAACTCGCGGAGCAGGACTTCGACGGTCCGATCTTTGGACCCGTCGTTGCAAATGACGATCTCGAACGACGGATAGCGAAGACGCAGGAGCGAACGCACGCTTTCTGCGATCGTGACCTCCTCGTTGTATGCCGGGACGAGGAGCGTGACCTGCGGCAGGAAGCGATCTCGCTCGCGATTCATCGCGGGACGGACCTGCTCTGCGGCCAGATCCGCACCGATCCGCCGGACGCTGAGCGCGACGAACCCGAGATTAATCGCGAAGAAGACCGCGACGTACGTGAGGATGAGCGCGTTGAGGCCGTACAGCAGGACCGAGACGATTTGCATGGTCGCTCAGCACGGATCCGAATGATGCGTGGTGCCGGCGGGCCACCGGGCCCCCAAAGCCGCGGCGCCATCCCCCGCCGCCAATCGACCCGCGCATGGATTGCGGGCATCAGCGTAACACCGCTTCTCACGATCCCGTACGCGCCCGCATCGGCTGCCGATTGCACAGTGAGCGACTACCGCACTCAGGCGCACACCCGCGAGGCTGCTCTGGTCGAGGCCGGAGGACTGGCAGCGAGTGGCCAGCATGCGGATGCGCGCGCGGTGTACCTGTGGGTGCTGGCTCGCGCGAAGGACGATCCAGAGGCGCTTTTTGGACTTGCACGGGTCGATTCCTGGGGCGGATGCTGGAAGTTTTCCCAGGAGGAGTATCTCCAGGTGCTCGCGGCGCACCCGGAGGATGCCGATGTGCGCGCGGGGTTCGTGGACCTCCTCACGTGGAGCGGGCGGCTCGAGGAGGCGCAGCAAGTTCTTGGTGCGGGGCTCGCGATCGATCCCAAAGCCCCTTCGCTTCTGGCTCGCGCTGCGCGCTTTGCGCTTTGGAAGGGCGACGCGCAGCGGGCCGAAGACCTCGCTACGGCCGCCGAGCGCGCAGACCCCGCGGATCCGGAGCTGCGGGAGCTCCGCGATCGCCTGTTCGTCGGCGAGAGCCGGTTGACGGCGCGTGTGGACGTTTACCCGTCCGCATACCCGAGCATCTATTCGCTCGGAGCTCAGGGGCTGCAGCGCGTCGGCCGCTTCGAGCTCACCGCGGGAGCCCAGGTCGTCGATCGCATCGGGGGCGGTTACGGTCCGATCGTCGACGGGCGCTATCCGCTCGGAGTGGTTTATCACCCGGCACTTGGCTGGACCGTCGGGGGCGAGCTCGCCTTCGGCGCGCCGGCCAATGCCATCCCGAGGTGGACGATTCGCGAGTTCGTGGTCGCGCCCCTCGGGGGGAGGTTCGACACGTCGATGTCTTACGATCTCTGGCTCTTCGACAGCGGAGAGCACGTGCACTTGTTCGATCCGGGAATCGGCGTCGAGCTGCCCAAAGAGATCCGGCTGGATCTCCGCGCCTGGATCGCCGCGGTGACGATCCCGAGCGGCACGCGACAGGTGGTCGGTGCCGGCGGGATTCAAGTCGGCTGGGCGGTGGCTCCCCGCGTGGACTTGTCCGCAACGGCCACGTACGGGGTCGAGATCGAGCCGACCGGAGCCCTGACGCAGCTTCAGCTGCTGGACTACGCCGGTCCGGCGGGTGGCGTGTCCGCCGACTGGCGAATCAGCCGACACGTCGGGCTCAAGTTGTCCGTGGGCTACCAACACCTGCGCGACGACGCGGGTCAGACCCTGTCGATCGAATCGGTCGAGCTCGGCGTCTACGACAGATGGTGATTCAGTCCGTCGCGCAGCTGGAGTTGCGACCGCGCGCCTTGGCTCGATAGACGCGACTGTCCGCGAGCTTCATGATCGCCGCCGCGGTGGACGGTTCGGGGCACTCCGTGTTTCGGGCAACTCCGATGCTGACCGTGACGGCGACGCTGCTGCCATTGCCCAGACGGAGCTCGAGCGACGCGACGGCCGTCCGGATTCGCTCGGCGAGGCGAAACGCGTCGAGGTGAGTCGCTGCTCTCGCCAGGACGACGAATTCTTCGCCCCCGTACCGGGCCACGAGATCTTCGACGCGCAGCGTTCGACTGACGACGTCCGCCACGGCGCGGAGCACCTGATCTCCCGCCTCGTGCCCGTGAACGTCGTTGACGACCTTGAAGTGGTCGAGGTCCAGAACGAGCACGGCCACTTTCGTTCCGTGGCGACGCGCGTACCCGAGCTCGGCTTCCAGGCGCTGATCGAAGAAACGACGGTTGTACGTGCCGGTGAGCGCGTCGCGGGTCGACGATTCGACGAGGCGAGTCAAGAGCTCTCGCTCGAGCTGATCCACGACAGTCAGGCGAACGACCGCTTTGGGGCCGAGCTGGAAGCGATCGCCCGCCGTCAAGGGCGTGCGCGTGATGCGCTGTCCTTGCAGGAACGTGCCGTTGGTCGACCCCAGGTCCTCGAGGAAATACGCATCCGGCTCCGCGATGACGCGCGCATGCGAGCGACTGATCGCGGCGTCGTCGAATCTCAGATCCGAGGCCGGCGATCGACCGATGAGCGTGTGGCGGTGAGTGAGGGCGACGACCCGACCGGCACCGTCTCCTGCGATGACCGTGAGCGTGGCGCGG
The DNA here is from genome assembly GCA_035622655.1 of Polyangiaceae bacterium. GTDB lineage: Bacteria > Myxococcota_A > Polyangia > Polyangiales > Polyangiaceae > Palsa-1150. The sequence continues at coordinate 9,741 of DASPUY010000060.1, read as the reverse complement.
GCATCCCTCTCCGGTACCGGAACCGACAGTGCTCGTTCGGTGTCGGCGTTGTGCGCCTCCGGCTTGACGGCGGATACTTGCGTGGGCTGTTCGTCTTCGGAGGCGCGATCCATGCCTTTGGGCGTCATACGGGCATCGTCGAGATACCCCCCCGGCGAAATTGGGCCCTGTCAGTTTACGGTTTCAGTTACGGCCCGCGCGCAGAATCAACCGCGGCGCCGCTGCCGAAGCGCCCGAAGATCGTGCGTCGCCAGGCGTGGTGGCGAGGAGCATGGGGTGGGACGAACGGCAGGACCATGGTTTTGCCGCGCTTGCCCCGCGTTTGCACCCCGTCAGCGCCGCGTTTGCGCCGCGTCAGCCATTTTTTTTCGTGAGCTCGACCTCGAGGACAATCGTGACCTCGTCGCCCACGACCACCCCCCCGGTGTCGAGGGCCTTGTTCCAGTTGAGACCGAAATCCTTGCGGCTGATCTTCGTCGTGGCCGTCGCGCCACGGCGCGTGCCGCCCCAGGGGTCCTTCACCTCGCCGGTGAGGCCGGAGACATCGAGCACGACGGGACGGGTGACGTTCCTGATCGTGAGGTTGCCCGTGAGCGAAAGGGAAGCCTGCCCCCTTCGTTCCACGCGTGTCGAGTCGAAAACGATCTTCGGAAAGTGCGCGACGTCGAAGAAATCCGCCGAGCGCAGGTGGTCGTCACGCTTGTCGTTGCCGGTGGAGATGGAGGCCGCGTCGATTTCGATGTGCGCCGTCGATTTCGCGATGTCGGCGTCGTCGATCGAGACCCAGGCGGTGTATTTGCCGAACGAGCCGTGTACGGTCGACACCATCATGTGGCGCACCGAGAACCCCACGGCGCTGTGAACCGGATCGATGTCCCAGGTCGCACCGAACACGATGCCGGGTGATGCGAGCAAGACGGCGCCCGAGAGCGCCGAGGCGATGGCCGAGCGAAGCGTACGGTGCATGGCGGGTCTCCTTGACGGCACGATCTCTTAGCCGGACGCCGAGTCCTTCGTCAAAAAGGGGGTCTTGGCGCGGCGCGCACGGCGCATTCTTTCACGGATTGCTCGAAAATAGATGACCCAGCGCTTGTCTTTCGGGCTCCGACAAGACATCGCCGATCCAGTCGTTCAGCTCCTCGCGCTTCGTGAAGAGCCGGCGTTCCGGATTGATCGCGCAGCGAACGATGCGTTCGATCTGAAGGTTGAACATCGTGTTGGCGGGGTCGACGAGCAATCCGCTTCGCAGGATTTCCGTGTTGGCCTTGCGCATGCCGCTCGCCCAGACCCGGGCGATCGACCACGCGGTCGGAGCGAAAGCGCACGGAGGCGACGTCCGCTCTGCGAGGGTTGCCCGCCTCGGGGCCCGCGGCTTTCTCGCTTTGCACGCCCCCGATCAAGCACACCTTGACCACGGACTTCGCCCCAAATCAGCGAGGTGCGCAAGTTGTCACGCGCTGAATCGGCCGTCGGACGAAGAGGCGCCCGGCGGACCTGCGCGGCGACGACTTTCGCCTCCGTCTAAGGAATGCGGCTGTTTCGGCAGGTGTGCAGCTCGAACAGCGAGCGCTCGGCCGCCATGGAGTTGTCGATCTGGTTTGCCTCCACGTCGTGATCGACGGCTTCCCATCCGCAGGCGCGGCAGCGAACGGCGACCTCGACGGATCCCTCGTCGGTCGTCCAGACGAACGGCCCGACCATGCGATCGTCCTCCCACACCCCGGTCATCGACCGGAAGGATACACGCTCGATGGACCCCGTACCATTCGCGGCGCGGCTGCGCTTGCGGAGTCGATCGGCGCGAGCTCGAGTCGCGCGTCCGGTGGGCGCGAGCTTGCAGGTCCCACCCGTCGTAGGTACGCCGTCCACGCGAGACTCCGAAGCGGTTGTGCATGCGGTGCGTGCGCGAGGAGAAGCGACCATGGAGAAGATCAGCGCGAGCGCGAGCCGGGCCCATCCGGTCGATGGGGGGCCTGCGCTCGCGAACCAGCCCATCGCCAACCCCGCTCCCGACCGCAGCGGTCAGATGTTTCCGCGGCTTACCCCGGCGCAGATCGCGCGCGTGGCAACCCTCGGAACTCGGCGCGAGGTCGAGGCCGGGGAGGTGCTGTTCGACGTGGGCGAACAGAATACGCAGCTCTACGTCGTGCTCGAGGGCGCGGTTCGCATCGTTCGACCGGTCGGCGAGTACGAAGAGCTCGTCGTGGTCCATGAAGCGGGGCAATTCACCGGCGAAATCAACATGCTCTCGGCCCGGCGAAGCCTCGTGCGTGCGCGGGTGGTCACGAGCGGATCGGTGATCGCCGTCGACCGGGACCACCTACCGGGTCTCATCCAGCGCGATCCGGAGCTCAGCGAGATCCTGCTGCGGGCCTTCATTCTGAGGCGGGTGGCGCTCGTCAATGACAAGGCCCAAGACCTGGTCCTGCTCGGCTCGCACCACTCGGGAAGCACCCAGCGAGTGCGAGAATTCCTGAGCCGCAATGGGCAGCCCTTCACGTACCAGGACGTCGAGACCGACCTGACCGTGCAGGTGCTCCTGGATCGGTTTCACATCGGAGTGAGCGAGGTGCCCGTGATCGTTTGCCGCGGAGGGCACGTCCTCAGGAACCCGTCGATCGAGGCTCTGTCCTCGGCGCTGGGCCTGAGCTCCGAGCTCGATCCCCGGGAGCTGCGCGACGTGGTGGTCGTGGGCGCCGGCCCCGCAGGGCTCGCGGCGGCCGTCTATGCGGCTTCGGAGGGGCTCGACGTGCTCGTCCTCGAGAGCACGGCGCCTGGAGGGCAGGCGGGCACGAGCTCGCGCATCGAAAACTACCTCGGGTTCCCCACTGGGATTTCCGGCCAGGCGCTCTCCGGCCGGGCCTTGACACAGGCCGAGAAGTTCGGCGCCGAAGTGGCGATCGGGCGCAGCGTCCGCCGGCTGGACTGCGACAGCCGGCCGTACCGCCTGCACCTTTCCGATGATCAGGTGGTGCGTACCCGTGCGATCGTGATTGCCACGGGGGCGCGGTACCGCAAGCTCGACCTGCCGTCCGTGGACCGCTTCGACGGGGCCGGGGTCTTCTACAGTGCCACGCATCTCGAAGGACAGCTGTGCCGAGGCGAGGAGGTCGCGATCGTAGGCGGTGGCAACTCGGCCGGACAAGCGGCGGTGTTCCTCTCGGGGCTTGCTCGGAACGTGCACGTTCTCGTGCGCGGTCCAGGTCTCGCCGAAAGCATGTCGCGCTACCTGATCCAGCGCATCGAGGGCACGACCAACATCACGCTCCGCGTCCGCAGCCAGATCGAGGCGCTCGAGGGCGGAGAGAGCCTCGAGCGGGTGCTCTGGCGCCATCTCGATAACGGCCGGCGCGAGACTCGCGACATTCGCAGTCTGTTCTTGATGACCGGTGCCGACCCGAACACGAGCTGGCTCGAGGGCTGTTTCGTCCTCGACGAAAAGAAATTCGTGAAGACGGGCTCGGATCTCGGTCTCGAGGATTTGGCGGCGGCGCGCTGGCCGCTGACGCGACGGCCCTATCTTCTGGAGACCAGCATTCCCGGGGTTTTCTGCGTGGGCGACGCGCGCTCGACGAGCGTCAAGCGAGTCGCCTCGGCGGTCGGAGAGGGGTCGATCTGCGTGCAGCTCGTCCACCGGGCCCTGGAGGGGCTCTGACGGGGAAACGGCGTGCTGAAACGCGCCCCAGCAAGCATACTTGCAGTGAAGGATGGCTCTCGCAACGCGAAAGGCTCCGCTGCGAAATGGCTCGGTCTACTTCCGGCGTGGCCCTCTCTCGCGCGCGCTGACGGCCGCGTCCCTGCCTGTCGTTCTCGGGGCCGCAGTACACGCTTGTGCGTCGTCGGGCCACGGCTCACCTTTCGGCTCCACCAGCGGCGGCTCCGGGAGCGCTGCAGGCGCCTCCGGTGAGACGGTCAGCGCGGGCGGCAGCGGCGACCTCGGGGCCGGCAACTCGGGTCTTGCAGGGTCGTCAGGGGATGGCGGCAGCGCGGGCGCCGCGCAGGTGTGCACCGACGCGGGCTGCACGTGTATCCGGATCGCCTCGATCGGTCACGAGGGCATCTGGGGCGCGTGCGGCATGTACGGGGACAGCACGTCGGCGTTCGAGACCTGGCTGAATACCCAGTCGACCGCGATGGTCGACACGTACACGACGAAGCCGACTCTGAGCGCGAGCTTTCTCGAGCCTTACAACGTCATCATCCTTCAGTGGCTGAGAGACGTTTCGGACGGTGGCGCTGACGGTGCGCTCTGGGAGTTCTCTCAAGACGAGGTCGATGCGCTGGCGGCTTGGGTCAAGGGGGGCGGAGGGCTCATCACGTTGAGCGGATACGACGGGGACGGAGCGGAGGTGACGCCGCTCAACGGCCTGCTGTCCTTCACCGACTTCCAGTACAACATGGACGCGACGTACGGCGCCGATTGCAGCGCGTGCTGGGGTGGTGCGTGCGCGCTCACCGGTTGGAACATCACCACGCCTATTGGAGCGCACATCACCCAGGTCGGAATCCAGTTTGGTCGATCGATCTCGGTCGCAGCCAATCCGGGCTACGCGCCGACCATCGACTGCCCGTGCCCCGTGGCCAACCAGTGCGCCGTGCACGAGGACGTTGGAAGTGGTCACGTCTTTGCGTTCACCGACGAATGGGTGACCTACACCAGCCAGTGGCTCGGGACGGCGTCGTGCATATCGTCTTCGTGCGAGGGTGGCACGGCCCAGGACGACTTTCAGGTGCCCCAGTTCTGGTACAACGCGATCGCGTACGCTTCTTCGTCGGCGCAGTGCTTCGTCATTCAGAATCCGACGATCGTGCCGCGCTGACGCTACGGCGCGGCGACCCAATGCCCGGGCACCAGCCGCCACGAACCGTCCGGCACTTGTTCCCAGTGCGTCGGTGACCAGGCATAACCCGGCTGCAGCGCGATCCACTGACCTTCGACCCAGACCCATTGATCGTCCTGGCGCGTCCAGTAGCCCGGTTGCCACGTGTAGCCGGCGCGCGGCTCGGGGACGAAGACCACGCGAGGAGGCGGGGGCTGCACGGCGCTGACGATGACGGCGGTGACGATCGCCGTCTCGGCCAGCGCGAGCGGGAAGGCACCCGGACCTCTCCAGTAACAACCAACCGAAGTCGTGGAGAGACCGAGCAGGACGACCGCGAGTTCACGCAAACGCCTCCGTCTCGGCATCGCGGGCCCCGTCCGTCCGAGCGGCGAAGCGCCTGGCCCGCCACTCTGCGCTCGTAACACTCCGTTGCGTCTCATGGCGACGACTTTAGGCATGCCCGAAACTTGCAGCACCCGACTCGTCCGATCAAGGCCACGGCCCGTCGGGAAGATCCCCGAGCTTGCAGCGCCGATCGAGATGAGCCCCCTCCGGTGGGCTCCCCGCCACTGACACGCACGTACGAAAAACTCTCGCAACGTCGTCTTTACTCTTTTGGCCCCAGCCCCGACGGCGGTAAAAAAAGAGGGATCGAAGGGGTGGACCATGCCGAGCAACCTCCACCGGGAGTTCAGCGAAGCCTTGGCGCGTCGCGATCGCTGGCGCCTCCAGGTCAAAGCCCAGTTCAAGCGCATCGCGGAAGTTCTGAGCCAGAGCCGGACCGTGGATGGTGCCGCCATCCGGTGGGCATCCCCTGGACAGGGGCCGGCGGCTCCCCTGGCCGAGGCCAACTACGAGAGGGACCTGGAATCCGCCATCGACTGGTTTCCGGAAGGAGGGCGCGCGGATCTGGTCTTGCAACTTCAGCCCGGAACTCCCGAGCAGACGAGCCGGTTCTCGGTACCAGTGACCGTGCTCGCCAAGCCGGGCACCCCGGCGCAGATCAAGGACCACGCGGAACGGGCCGTGGATCCGGTCCTCATCGAACAAGTCGTCGAAGAGATCCGAGACCAGATCGCCCGACGGCTCCTTCCGAACCCTCCCTAGCCGATGAAGCTCGGGTCGGCGCCTCCGCTCCCGCACGCTCCGCCGTCGGGCGTCGCTTGAAAGGAGAGTGGAAGATGGGTGAATCGGTCCCTCGCACGGGGCCGGCGCCGAACGGCACTGCCGGGATGCTGTGGTTCGCGGGCTGACTCCGCTCGCGCCCGCTACAGCCAAAGAGCGGACCCGAAAATGCCGAGAAGCGGGTAGCCTCGCGAGGCAGAGTAGGAGCAGGACGCATGCAGTTCGGAATGATCGGGCTCGGACGGATGGGGGCCAACATGGTCAGGCGCCTGATGCGCAACCAGCACCAGTGCTTCGTCTACGATCGTTCGGCGGAGGCCGTGGCCGGTCTCGCTGGCGAGGGCGCGGTGGGCGCGAGCTCCCTGGCCGATCTCGTGAAGCGCATGAATCGACCGCGCGCCATCTGCCTGATGGTGCCGGCGGCGGTCGTCGATTCGTCGATCCACGAGCTGGCCCCGCTGCTCGAGGAGGACGACGTCCTCGTCGACGGCGGCAACTCGCACTACCACGACGACATCGCGCGTGCGAAGAAGCTCGCGCCCCGGCGGATCCACTACGTCGACATGGGGACGAGCGGGGGCGTCTGGGGCCTGGAGCGCGGCTATTGCTTGATGATTGGCGGCGAGGACCCGGTCGTGAAAAGGCTCGACTCGATCTTCGCAGCGCTCGCCCCCGGCGCGGGGAGCATTCCTCGCACGGCCGGGCGTGAGAGCCTGAAGGGGACCGCCGAGCAGGGGTACCTGCACTGCGGGCCGACGGGGGCCGGACACTTCGTGAAGATGGTCCACAACGGCATCGAATACGGCCTCATGGCCGCCTACGCCGAGGGCCTGAACATCCTTCACAGGGCGAACGTCGGCAAGGCGTCTCACGAGAAGGACGCGGAGACGACGCCGCTCAGGAACCCCGAATACTACCAGTACGAATTCAACCTCGCGGACGTGACCGAGGTCTGGCGTCGCGGAAGCGTCATCGCCTCCTGGCTGCTGGATCTCACGGCGGAAGCTCTCGCCAAGAGTCCGGCGTTGAACGAGTTCGGCGGAAAGGTCTCGGACTCGGGCGAGGGCCGCTGGACGGTGGCTGCGGCGAACGACGAGGGCGTCCCGGCGCCCGTCCTCACGTCGGCGCTCTTCGAGCGCTTCGCCTCGCGCGGGCTTGACGAGTTCCAGAACAAGGTCCTCTCGGCCATGCGTTTCGGCTTCGGCGGGCACCTCGAGAAGAAATGAGCGTGGACTCTGACAAGCCGCGGTCGGATGCGCTGGTCTTCTTTGGAGCAACCGGTGACCTGGCCTACAAGAAGATCTTCCCCGCGCTGCAGGCGATGGCGCGGCGGGGACACCTGACGTTCCCCGTCATCGGCGTCGCGAAGTCCGGCTGGAATCGGGACCAGTTCCTCGACCGCGCGATGAAAAGCTGCACCGAGTATGGCGGTCTCGACGACGCGGCCTTCGCGCACCTCGCGTCCCGCTTGCAGTACATCGACGGAGACTACGCCGATGCGGGAACCTTCCAGCAGCTCAAGACGATGCTCGGCCGCGCGCAGTACCCGACGCATTACCTGGCGATCCCGCCCAGCATGTTCCGGACGGTCGTCTCGCAGCTCGGTCTTTCCGGATGCGCCGCGGAGGCCCGCGTCGTCGTGGAGAAGCCGTTCGGCCGCGACCTCGCCTCGGCGCGCGACCTCAACGGCGTGCTCCACACGACCTTCCCCGAGGAGAACATCTTCCGAATCGATCACTACCTCGGCAAGGAGCCGGTGCAGAATATTCTCTACTTCCGGTTCGCCAACGCGTTCCTGGAGCCCATCTGGAACCGGAATTACGTCGAGAATGTGCAGATCACGATGGCCGAGAGCTTCGGCGTGACGGGCCGGGGCAAGTTCTACGAAGAGACGGGCGTCGTTCGCGACGTCATCCAGAATCACCTGCTGCAGATCGTCAGCTACCTCGCAATGGAGGCACCGTCGGCCGCGTACGGCGAGGCCATCCGCGACGAGCAGGCGAAGGTCCTGAGGACCGTCCGGCCGATGACCGTCGAGAACATGGTGCGCGGTCAATTTCGCGGGTACCGCGACGAGCCAGGCGTTGCTCGCGACTCGTTCATCGCCACGTACGCGGCGCTGCGGTTGTACGTCGATTCGTGGCGCTGGGAGGGCGTGCCCTTCCACGTGCGCGCGGGCAAGTGTCTGAAGACGACGTGCACCGAGGTCAGCGTGGAGCTCAAGGTCCCGCCGCAAGTCGTCTTCCACGAAGCGACGCCGTCCATCGGGAATACGATCCGCTTCCGGCTGAACCCGCAAGTGGTCATCGCGCTCGGGGCGCGCAAAAAGCGACCCGGCGAGGGAATGGCCGGGGAGCCGGTGGAGCTCGTCGTGACCGAAGCGCCGGGGCCGGGCAAGGCGGGCACGATGGACGCGTACGAGCGGCTGCTTGGCGACGCCATGGCGGGCGATCCCACCCTCTTCGCACGCCAGGACGTCGTCGAAGCGGCGTGGGCGATCGTCGATCCGGTCATCCACGGACCAAGCCCCATGTTCGAGTACGAGCCCGGGACGTGGGGTCCGCCGCAGGCCGATCGCCTGGTCGCCGACGTTGGCGGGTGGAACACGCCGCCGTGAGGCGACGCCTTCTACTGGAACGACGCCATAGACGGCGAACGGATTTTCACTCCCGTCAGCTCCCCATCGCGCGGAGCTCCAGGGTCTCCGGAGGCTCCTGCGCCGACAGGAGCTCGTGGATTTTCCCCGCAAGGTAATGCGCGTCGCGGGCGATCCCCGAGAAGCGCCCCGAGCCCCAGGTGTGCAGCCAGGGCAACCCGATGAAGTACAAACCCGACACGTCGGCCACGCCGCGCTTGTGCGCCGGGTGGCCCCGCTCGTCGAAAACGGGCAGCTCGACCCACCCGTAGTCGGTTCGAAATCCAATGCACCAGACGACCGACGTGATGCCCTGAGCGACGGCATCGACGGCGAGCTTTTCCTCTTCAGGCGTCCACACGGGGGTGTACACGGACGGGGGCGGCGCCGCGATGCCTTGCTTTTCGATGTATGCGTCAATCGATCGATTGATGGTGTTGTAGACTGCGTCGGCCGCGTCCAGATTGGCGGCGAGCCCCGGCGCAAAGCGCAGCAGGGTTTTCTCGATGCCGGAGAGCGCACCGTAGAGGCGCATGCCCTCGAGCGCGAATTTGCGCAGATCGAGATCGTGGCCGCCGTCGCGACCGGTGACGTAATGGTTGGTCTTCTCGCGAACGGTTTCCTTGTTCGGATGCTTGTCGATGGTCACGTCGTAGTAGCCCATCTCCTGGAGCCATTCGACGACGTCCTTGCCTCGGTAGACCCGCGCGCAACGGGGGGCGTTGCCGACGCACAGGTGCACCCGGCGCCCCTTGAGATGCAAGTCCTCGGCAATCTGGCACCCGGACTGCCCGCTGCCGACCACCAGGACCTCACCCGGTGGAAGCTGCTCCGGATTCCTGTAATCCGAAGAGTGCATTTGGGCGATGGACGCCGGCAGGTTTGCAGCCATCCCCGGGACGATCGGGATCGGGTAGCCCCCGGTCGCGAGGACCACTTGGTCCGCGGTGATCTCTCCCGTCGACGTGACGAGGATGAAGACTCCGTCACGCCTCCGCAGGCGCATGACCTCGACCCCCTCAAGGACTGGGGGGTCGAAGAACGCGACGTATTCCTCCAGATACCTGACGATCTCGTCCTTCACCATGAATCCGTAGGGATCCGGACCGTGATAGGGAAAGCCGGGGAGGCGGCATTGCCAGTTCGGGGTGACCAGAC
>DASPUY010000059.1:0-7019 GCA_035622655.1 Polyangiaceae bacterium | reverse complement strand
CGGCCAAGGATCCGAACAATTGCGGAACGTGCGGAAACGCTTGCTCGTCCACGCAGTTCTGTACCGGCGACGTGTGACGACGCCGTCCTCGACAACTTGTGCGCAAACGCAAGCGCCACGGTCATCCAAGACCAGTTCGTCATCGACAACGAGGCCGGAGCCGAGGTCGCGCAAGCGCTCGCGACCTGCGTGCCTGCCGTGACGTACGTGACCGCCGATCAAGACGCCGGAGACGTGCTCGATCCGTCGTCGCATCGTCCCCTGCTCGGCCCGGGAGATACCCTCATCGCAGGCGGCGGGGGATTTGGACAGTCGAGCGTCGCGTACCTCGATTCCGCGGGCGTAAGTCCGGCGTACATCGTCGAAAACGGCACGGACCTCTGGATCTATGACCGAAGCACGGGGGTGGCCGTCGTCGAAGATGCCGTCGCCAACCTGACGGCCCATCACGACTACTTTCTCCTCGTTCTTGCGGTCGAGCCGATCAGCGGCACGCTCTGCTTCACGGCGGCCGGGACCGGGGCGCCCGGGACGGTCGCGGCCGCCTACTACTTCTCGACCGAGGTCATGCCCAACCTGCCCACGTACACGGGCTCTTGGTACGCCTACGAGTGGACCGACACCAACGACAACTCCGTGCCCGACCCGGGCGACACGTTCACACTCGAAGGCAGCGACTGAGGACCCGCGTGAGCCCGCGGGAGGAGGACGGCAGGCGGCCGCGGCGTTTCAATCCGTATTGGCTCGCCCAAGGGGCCGCGCTACGCTGGGCGGCGAGTGCTCATGCATCGGGCCTCCCGCCCCGTGGTAACCCTACCGCAGATGACGCCCTGCTCTCTCGGTGTCGGCGCCGCCGCCGCGGCGACATGCCGACTGCCCGGTAGGCAATCCCGCGAAGAGCTCGTGGAATGAGCGCGCCGGCGGTCCCGACCGCGCCGGTTTCGGAACGCGCGGCCCGGTCGTCCGTCCGAGCGCTCATCCGGACGCTGCGCCCCCATCAGTGGGTCAAAAATCTCTTCGTCCTGGCTCCGATGTTCTTTCACAAAGACGTGTTCCTCGCGACCGCCGAGGGTCCGGCGCTCAACTTGACCGTCACCGGTCGCGCCATCGCGGCGACGGGAATCTTCTGCCTGCTCGCGGGCTCCGTCTACGCGATCAATGACCTGGCCGACGTCGAAGCCGATCGCGCGCACCCGGTCAAGCGACTGAGGCCGATCGCGAGCGGCCAGGTTTCGGAGTCGATGGTGCGCGCGATGGCGACGGGTCTCGTCGTCCTTTCGCTGGCCGCGTCCTTCTGGATGTCACCACTGCTCGCGCTCGTCTCCCTCGTCTATTTCGTCGAGAACCTTGCGTACACCTTCAAGCTGAAGAAGGTCGCGTTCGTCGACGTCGGATTCATCGCGCTGGGATTCGTCCTGCGCGTCGTGGCGGGGGGCATCGCGACCCACGTGCACGTGTCGGCATACATGCTCGCGTGCACGGCACTGCTCGCCCTCTTTCTTGGGTTCGGCAAACGCCGGCACGAGCTCGCGCTCGAAAACGCGGGCAAGCAGCGCGCCACCCTCGAGGCGTACTCGAGCCGTTCGCTCGAGCTGGCCCTCGGGATCACCGGAACGGCGACCGCGGCCACCTACGTCGCGTACACGCTCGACCCGTTCACCCGAGCCTTCTTCAACTCCGAATACCTTTGGCTCACGGCCCCCTTCACGATCTTCGGCATTTTCCGCTTTCTCCAGCTCGTGAGCGGAAAGGCGGGCCGCGGTGTGCGCGCCGAATCGCCCACTCAGGAGATGCTCGTCGACATGCCGTTCGTCCTCAACCTGGTTCTATGGACCGCCGTCGTCGTAGCGGTCGTCTACAAGCTGCGGCCGAACGCCTGAGCTGCAAGGCTCATCGCCATCGCCGCCCAAGCGCCACCACCCACGCATCGTTGCGCGGTTCCAGAGCTACGAACCCAGTCTTCGGTGGCCGCAAAGCGCTCGGCCACACCTTTTTCACTCACGGCTTCACGGATGACCAGAGCACCCGCAGGCCGGCGGTCAGCGACGGCGGCGAGGAATCCCTCGGAGGAACGCTGGCGAGGAGGTACGCCGTGAGTCGTCTCGCGAGATCTCGACGCGCGCTCTGCGGCGAGAATGTGTGATCCGTGGCGTGAACGATGTCGAAGTGAAAGTTGTTTTCGTTCGCGAAAAGACCGCCCTCGGGCCCGAGGTGCTCTGCGATCACGTCACGGGACGCGTCGTCCTCCCCACAAACGACCATCACATGAGCCCCTCGATCGCAGATGCGCCGGAATCCGGAGCGAATGTCCGTCTCTGAACCGGGCCACGTCGAAGCGACGATCCGGGTCCAGGCCCGGCGAGCGATCTGGCGCGCGATCGCACGGACGTGGACCTCACGACGCGCGACGCGCTTCCACGTGTCGGCCTCGAGCACGGCTCGACGGTAATAATCGGTGGACTTGAGTGTCGAACGGGCTCGCACTTCGAGAGAGTCGCCTTCGCGCCACCGAAAGGTGAGCGGATTGATGAGCATCACGCCGCGCACGCGCGGTTCTCTCAGCGCCGCGTAGAACGAAACATAGGCGCCGGAGCAGATTCCGCCGAGCACGACCTGGTCGGTCCCCTGGAGATCCATCGCCCACCGGACCGCCCTTCTCGCGTCGGAGATCGAGGTGTCCGAATACACGTCGTTCTCTCGCTGCCCGGCCCGTGCCTGCGTGTCCCCGATGCCCGTGAGATCGTACCGGAGCACGGAGAAGCCGAGCGCGGCCCAGCGCCGTGCGAGCTCGACGTAAATTCGATTCGCGCCGATGTGATGGTTGGCGCCGACGTTCTGAAGAGCAACCAGCGGGCCCATGCGCCGGGGCGCATCCGCGGGGCTCGCGAGAATCCCCATCATCCCGTCGATGTCGACGATTTCTTCCAGGACCGGTGGGTCGATGTCTCCCGGTCGGACCACGGCCGTCCGCGACCAGCTGCGCAATGAAACTGGGCTCACCGTCTCAGCAGGCTCCGCGGCGAGCCAATCGACGATTTCCTTCCACATCGCATGGGGCACCACGGATTTGACCGGATCGCCGTCGCCCATCCCGGCATATCCGCGAGCCGAGGAAAGCGTAACTTGGGCACCGGGCGCCGACAGTTGCCGGACGAGCTGGCCTTCCTTGCTGGGCAGATCGTCCCGAGGAACGATGAGAACCCGGCGCGCAAGGCGGGCCGGGCCCGCCATGGACGCCCCGTCGATGTAGGCCGCAGCATCCGATCTCAAAAGAAAGCCGACGACTTCCTCCGCGTCGGCTGGAGTCGCGTCGCCGCCGTCGACGAGCGATCCGGCTCGAACGGCGTGCAAGGCACGGAGCTCACGCAGGTACGCCCGGCCGCTCGCGGGCGGAGCCACCAAGACGAGCGCATCGACCGGGCGGCTTTTCGCGTATTCAACCGCCACCAGCGCTCCGAAGCGCAACCCGACGAGCGCGATTCTCTGCACTCCGCGCCGATGCAGCGAGCGAACGCCGTGATCGATCGTCGCGTGCCAGTTTCGAGCCCGATCGGGATCGATGTCGGTACCGCTCGAGTCCCCCGTTCCGTCGTAGTCGGGGCGAACGGTAGCGAAACCCGCTTCGGCCAGGCGCTCGGCCAGGTGACGGAGCGCCCGGTGGGTCGCCATCATCTCGTGGCCGAACGGCTTGCAAATCACGACACCGAGGTCCCGCGCGCCCGTGGCAGGCCCATGGTATTGGACGAAGAGCGGCCGTTCGTGTTCGAGCCAATGAGGAACCGTGACCCCAAACGGCATGGGAGAACCAAGCGCACCGCGCGCGGTCAGCGCGCTCCTATTTGTACCGCGACTCGAATGAATTTGCGATGACTGCAAACGGCTCCGCTTCGAGCTCCTACACGGGGGCCTCGCCGCGGCTCGTGCGGCGCAAGGCAGCGGCCCCGGATGCTCCGCTCGTGGTTCTTTTGCACGGCTTCATGGGGCTCCCCGACGACCTTGCTCCATTCGCATCGTCACTCGGACTGGACGGTGAATTCGTGTTCCCTGCGGGGATCGTCGACCTGGCTCCGTGCGGTCGACGAGGACGGGCATGGTGGGCGGTCGACGTCGAAGCCCGGGAGGAAGCGCTCTCCCGTGGTCCGCGGGACCTGTCTCGGCTGCTGCCCGACGGCCTCGACCGAGCTCGCGCGTCGCTCGCGAGCCTGCTGGAGGAACTGCACGACGAGCTCGGGCCGAGATCGCTTTTTCTCGGCGGCTTCTCGCAGGGGGCGATGCTTTCGTGCGACCTCGCACTGAGAACTCCTTCGCTGGCGATCTCCGGACTCGTCTTGTTGTCGGGTGCCCGGATCGCCGAGAGCGTCTGGGCGCCGCTCTACGCCGCGCGTCAGGGGCTGCGCGTGTTCGTCAGCCACGGACGCCAAGACGCCGATCTCGCGTTTGCGGCTGCCGATTCCTTCCGGCGAGACCTCGCATCTGCGGGGTGGGACGTGACCTGGGCGCCGTTCGACGGAGGCCATGAAGTTCCCTTTTCGGTGTGGCGCGCCTTCAAGCGCTGGATGAAGGCGTGCGCACCGTCCACCGCGCAGCGGTCGAGCCGCTGATTCGAGCCTCGTTCATCGGCGAAGCTCGAGCACGGTGTGAGCGTGTCCATCGTGGATCGAAAATCGCGCCTCGAACGCGGAACCGGGAGCGAACCCGCCGCCGAGATCCCGCAGGAGTCGCAAGCGCAGGGCGCCGTCGGGCGCGATGGCTTCGGCCTCGGCGTCGCCGAATTCGAAGAAAACCTCGACCAGAGGGTAAAGGCATTTGAACAAGCTCTCCTTGGCGGAGAAGACGACCGTCGCCAGATCATTTGGCGCAAGGAACGCGGGCAGCCGCCGCTCGACGGTAGACAGCACGAGCGGCGCAGCTTCTCGCATCGCCTCGTCGTCGAAGAGAGGCTCGCAGTCGATCCCCACGCTTCGCAGTCGCGAGATCGACCCCACCGCAGCTGCAGCGCGGGAGCGACAGTGCGTGATGGATCCGACGAACCCCGCTGGCCATACCGGCGCGCGGAAGCTCCCGATACCGACATGGACCTCGGTCGATCCTGCGTCGATCAGTGCCTGCGCCGCACATCGCCGGCCCACGGCGAACTCACGTTGCCTCCTCTCTCGGGCTCCGACATCCGGCTCGAGCTCCAAATCCGCGGTCATCCGGACGCAGAGCCCGTCGCCGAAGATCGGAGGCGGCGTGATCCATCGGAGGTCCAAGGGTCAGCCGCCCTTCAAGCGCTCGACGACGGGACGATGACGATGTTCGCCCCGACATGGGCGTTGAGCGCTCGCACGGTTCCGCGCGGGCGCTCCGCCGAACCGTCCGGCGCTAACCTCACCGATCGAGCCCCGCCCGGAGCGAGGTGAAAGTAGCTGTCGTCGGCAGCGAACCCATGCACCTCCACCGACACGGCCTGGGCGAAGCGCCGGGACCGAACCACCAATTCCCAGGATCCGTCCCCCAAAGGAGTCGCCGTCGCCTCGAGACCCACGTCGGTCTCGATCGCCCGCAAGAGGCTGCCCGGAAGGTGAAACGCATGCGCGATGGGAGCGCTACCGGCTCGATCGGCGAGCGTCGCCACGGTGCCCTCCAGCGGCTGTGGACCGAAGCGGTAGGCGTACGTCATGTCCAGAAACTGGGGCAGCCGCGCCGCCACGCTGCATCGCGCCGACGCACGAGGACCGAGGTCGACGGCAAAAGTGCCCGTCGCGACGTACGCGTCTCCTCGAAAGGCCGCCACCCGAACCTCGAGCTCGCGCGGGAGGGCCGAGTCGTTGATCACGTGAACGTCCAGGCCGTTGAGGCCCTCGTCGACGAGCAGGATCGTCACCGGCTGCAGCACGCGGCGCAGGTAGTAGTACGCGGCCTTGGGCGCTCCCGTCGAGTCGAGTACGCCCCAGCCCGCGCCGGGCCACAGGTCACGCAAGAACCAGACGAGCGCGCCCGCACAGCGCGAGCCGCTCCGGCGCCATTCCGTGAACGTCGCGACCATCGCCTCGCCGGTCACGACGCGCGACATGGCCAGGTACCGAGCCACGTCCGCGAACCTCACCGTCGCCGGATCGACGCCGAAGAGCATCCGGAAGTAATGGTCTCGCACGTCATCGAAGTCCCAGCCCGTGCCGCCGTCGCGCGGCACCCGGGCTTTCCAGCGCGGATCGGTGGGAGGTGTCCCTCCGTTCTTCAGCAGGTCATCCACCACGTCGTCGGGAGGGACGTTGGCGAAGGCGAGGCATTCGGTGGCAAAGCGCACGTCCGAGCGTCGAGCGTCTTCCAGCGGGCGGAGATACGCTCCCACTCCGAAGTAGTGCGACGTGCCCGAGCTGGTCGAGAACGGCCAGGGCCCGCCGCTCGGCGTCGAGACCCAGTAGGGAACGTCGGGCCGCAGCGACGACGACACGTTCCGAAGTACCGTCTCGAACAGCGCAGATCGCCAGAGCTCTCGCGGAGCTCCCGTCATGGCGGCTTGCTGCTCGACCTCGCTGTTGCCGCACAGCACCGCGAGGCTGCACGCGAGCTGCTCGCGGTCCAGAAAGGACCGCGCCTCGCGCTCGACGCCTTCCACGAAATCGGGGTCGCCGTCGGGGTAGTCGAGGTTGGCGAACGGATAGTCCTGCCAGACGAGGATCCCGAGCTCGTCGCACAGGTCGTAAAACGGGTCGTCCTCGTAGAAAAAAGGCCCGGCTATCCGCAGCATGTTCATTCCGCACTGCTGGACCTTCTCGAGCACGCAGCGGTACGCCGCGGGCGGTCCAATGAGCCCGATCGCATCGACGGGAGTCCAGCACGCCCCCCGGCAGAAGACGTCCACACCGTTCACCCGCAACCTGAAGCCGTCGTCTTCGGTGTCGAGGACGACGTCTCGAAACCCGACACGTCCGAGGTCGATCCCGATCTCGGCGTGCGCGATCCGGACCGACACCCGCACAGGATGACGCGCGGCCGGTCCGTGCGTGTGCGGCCACCACCGCTGCACCCCCGGC
>DASPUY010000058.1:0-14678 GCA_035622655.1 Polyangiaceae bacterium | reverse complement strand
CCCGCGCCCTGCGTGCGGTCACGTTGCTCAAGACTCCGGGTCCGATGACGAAGGCCGTCGCGTACCACTACATGGGTGAGATCGCACGGCAGCAGGGCGACCCGAAACGCGCCATCGCGCTGCTCCGTCGAGCCATCAGCGAAGACCCGACCCTGGAGGAGGCCCGGGGCCTCCTCGAATTCATCGAGCTGGGCGAGAAGTAACTCGTCCCCCTCTCGAGCCGGCCGGACACGATTCAGTCGTCCCAGCCGGCGTCGACGTCCTCGATGGGCGGGACCGATTCGCCTCGGACCGCGGCGTTGGGCGCCCGATCTCCGCCGGGCCGCGCGTGGTCGCGGCCGACGACGGGCAACGACACCGGCCCGGAAGGCGGAGGCGAGGGCTCGTCCGGGACGTGGTAGTCCCGACGGGAGCGCAAAAACAAACTCTCCGCGGCGATGTTGACCGCAGGGGGCGGCGCCGTGGTCCGGCGGATGACTTCAGCGGCCGACAAGCGGATGAGGCGAGCCGTCGATCGTTTCTTCAGGGGCGAGATCATCCGAGGGACTCGCGTGATCGCCCGGGCGAACTCGTCCAGGGGCGCCGAAAACCGCATGGGTCCGAAGAGCCGTTCGCGAAGACCCCCTCCGAGCTCAGTGAATGCCGAGACGATCGTCGCGTCGCCGTTGTCCGCGAGATCGATGGACAGATCGCCGTCCACCCAGTCGCATGCCGTGGTGGCCATTCGCGCATAGATCAAGAGCACCTTGGCGACACCGGTATCGGGCGCCGAGATTCTCGCCAGGTGTGCGAGTAGCGCCTTCGTTTGCTCTCGCCCGACGATTGCTTCTGCGATGTGCCGCTCTTGGAGGTCCAGGCAGCGAAGGATGTTCGCGAGCTCGGGTTGCATCACCGCCCCGATACTCGCATCTTACGCTCGAGCGCCCGATGGAGCCAGGGGCGACCGGCCTCGCGGTCAAGGTGGCTCGAGCGCCAGTGCCTCGTAGAGAATTTGAAGGCGCTCTGCCAGCTCGTCGTTGTCCGGCTCACACTGGCATGCGCTGACGAGCTGTACGCGAGCGTCGTCGAGCTTGCCGATCGCCAGGAGGCGATCGGCCTTCCGCGCGAACTCCTGGGCCCGCTTGCTTCGCGCAACCGTCTCCAGGGTTCTGGCGGCCGGCGGGGGTGGCTTCGCGGAAGGGATCTCGCCGTCCAGTCGCAGTTGGCCGCGGCCGAGCGCTCGGTCGTACCGCTGTCGCGAAGCGGGCCGAGAAAGACACCGATACGCCTCGACGCCGCGCTTGAAGACGTCCTGAGCCACCGCAGCGACCTCGGGAGGTGAGTCGACGTAGCGGTCGGGGTGATAGAGCAGGGAAAAATCGTAAAACGCCTCCTTGATGCTCGCCCGGCCCGCGGTCGGTTCGATTCGTAGAATCTCGTAATAGGTTTTGCGCGCGAGCGATTCGAGGAAGACCGCCAGGGCGTCCTTCGTGGGCATGGATCGTCATCCGCGTGAAGAAGAGCCGGCCCGACGATCGAGGAGGGGATGGGCCGCCTGCCGCGCGCGCATCGCCTCGAGGTCTGCGGGCTCGCTTTGTGCGCCGACCAGCTGTATCCGGGCCTTGGTCTCGCGGCCGGTGTTGGTCTCGCGCGCGCGGACGTTGAGGATGCCGTCGACGTCGATCTCGAACGTCACCGCGACCTGAGCTTGACCGCGGCCTGCGGCGGGAATGCCGCTGAGCTCGAGCTCCCCGAGAAAGGTGTTGTCCGTGAAACGCTTGCTCTCCCCCTGAGCCACGCGAACGCGGACGGTGGTCTGCCCGTCGCTTGCCGTCGCGAAGTTGCGGGTGCGATCGCATGGCACCGGCGTATTGGCCTCGATGAGCTGATCGCAGAAGCCGCCTACGGTTTCCACGGTCAAAGTGAGCGGCGTGACATCGATGAGCAAAGGTGCTCGGACGGGGGGTGGTTCGACCGCCGCGCGCGACGCTTGCCCCGCCTGCCGCGGCGGGCCTGCGGGAGGCGATGCGGCGGGGGATTGGCGCGGCGGTGCAGCCGGAGGCGGCGGTGCAGCCGGACGCGATGCTGCAGCGGGAGGGGATGCGGGGGCAGCTTGTCGGGGCGCCTGAGCGGCGAAAGACGAGGCGTGAGACGCCGGCGAGCGGATCGGCGGCTCCGCCGGGGGAAGGTCGAAGACGAGGGTCCTACCGGGCTTGGGCTCGAATGCCGGCTTCGCTCCGGGAGCATCGAAGACCAGCGGCTTCGACGGGTTGCCCGGAAGAAAGTCGGCCGCGCTCTGCGCGGCGGGCGACGGACGCGGCATCGGTGGAGGCGACGGAGGCTGGGCAATCCGAGCGCTGGTTGCTCGAATGAGCGGAAGATCCTCGGGATGAGCGGCATCGGACGAATCCACCGGCAGCGGCTGCATGACGGAAGCCTCGTCGATGCGAGGACGGACGGCGACGCCCGCGCGCGAGGGGCGCGATCGGTCGAGCAACCCTGCTTGAATCGCGGCGCCGAGGGCGACGACCTCGTCGGGATTGATGCGGACGACCGGGGGACGGCCGAAGAACTGCTCCACCTTGCGCGCGACCAGGGGCATACGCGTTGCGCCGCCCACGAGAATGATGCGATCGAGCTCGTTGGGAGCGACAGTCGCGGCGTCCAGCGCTCGCTGACAGACTTTGAACGTGCGCTCGACGATCTCCAGCGAGGCCCATTCGAGCTCCGGCCTCGTCATGCGAAACCGCCAGGGCACGGTGGTTCCCCGGTCACCCGGTACGATGTCGTCGATGGCGAGGGTTTGATCTTCCCGCACGGAGAGCTCGCGCTTCATTTGTTCTCCGAGAATGCGCAGCCGCCCGAATGCGGCCGGGTCCGCGCGTGCGTCGAACCGATGCTTCTTCAGCAGGTCGTCGGCCATCCGCTCCGCGACGACGACGTCGAGATCGTCCCCACCGAGTGCACTGTCTCCCGCCGTCGCAAGCACCTCGAAGACGCTCGACGCCAGATCGAGCACCGTGACGTCGAAAGTGCCTCCGCCGAAATCGTATACGGCAACCCGCTCGCTCGCTTTCCCCTCGGTGCCGTAGGCAAGAGCGGCGGCGGTTGGCTCGTTGAGAATTCGAAGAACTTCGAGTCCCGCCAGGCGCCCCGCCATCTTCGTCGCCGCGCGCTGCAGATCATTGAAATTGGCGGGGACCGTGATGACCGCCTTTTCCACCGCCTCGTCGAGGGCGGCTTCCGCGAGCGCTTTCGCCTCGCGCAGCACGAACGCGCTGATCTCGGGCAGCGAGAACGTCTCGCCTCGGGCGACGACCGCCGTGCCGCCGTTCGCGCCTTCTCGCAGCTCGAAAGGCAGGTGGGCCCGCGCGTCCCGAACCTCGGGCGAGTCCCATGAGCGCCCGATGAGACGCTTCACGGAGTACACGGTGTTCGTGGGGTCGATCAGCCGCCGCTCCACCGCTCCACGTCCGACGACCACCGAGCCCGAAGCGTGAAACGCCACGACCGAGGGAAGAAGGCGCGCGCCGTTCGGGTCCGCCAGGGTCGCGGCGACGCCATCACGAACGACGGCGACGACCGTGTTCGTGGTTCCTAGATCGATCCCGACGGCATAGGCCATCCGATCTCAGCGTAACTCGTTCTCGCGGCGGGGTCGCGGATCACCCGTTCGCGGCGCGGCGAAGCGGAGACTGACGCAGCCAGGCATCGGTCCCCGCAGCGACGCGACGCCCGTCGGCGATCGCCCAGACGACCAGCGATTGACCGCGTGAGACGTCGCCGGCGGCAAAGACGCCGGGGACGCTCGTGATGCCGCTCGCATCGGTGCGTACGTTCCCGCGAGCGTCCAGAGCGACCCCGAGCTGCTCGACGATTCCTGGTCGCTCCGGTCCGACGAACCCCATGGCGAGCAATACGAGCTCGCATGGGATGACGAGCTCGCTCCCGGAGATAGGGACCATTTTGCCGCCCTCGAACGCGACGCGGACCGCTTCCAGCCCGACGACACGGCCGTCCTCGCCGCGGAAGGCGCGGGTCGAAACCGCCCAATCCCGCTCGGCGCCCTCCTCGTGGGAGCTCGACGTCCGCAGGATGAGTGGCCACTCGGGCCATGGATTCTTGGGCAAACGCACCAGGCTGGGCTTGGGCATCAGCTCCAGCTGCGTGACACTCGCGGCGCGCTGACGCACGGACGTCCCTACGCAGTCGGAGCCCGTATCGCCTCCGCCGATGACGACGACCCGCTTGCCGGTCGCCAGGATGGGCGGCGATCCGGCGTCGCCGTCCCCCGCGACGCGCCGGTTCTGCTGCACGAGGAACTCCATGGCATAGTGGACGCCGCCGAGATCGCGTCCCGGAATGCTCAGCTCGCGGGGCACGCGAGAGCCCATCGCGAGCACCACCGCGTCGAATTCTCGCATCAGACGTTCGCCATCGGGGTCCCGGCCGACATCGACGCTCGTCCGGAACGCCACGCCCTCGGCGCGCATCTGCTCGATCCGCGCGTCGATGATCCCCTTCTCCATCTTGAAGTCCGGGATGCCGTAGCGCAGAAGACCCCCGATGCGATCGTCGCGCTCCATCAGGACGACGTCGTGGCCCGCGCGCGCCAGCTGCTGCGCGGCCGCCATGCCCGTCGGCCCCGAACCGACGACGGCGACGCGCTTCCCGGTCCGCCTCTCGGCCGGCTGCGGTACCAGCGCCCCGGCTCCGAAGGCGTGATCGGCGATGGTGCGCTCGACCGTCTTGATCGTCACGGGCTCCTCGATGATGTTGAGGACGCACGCGGCTTCGCAAGGCGCAGGGCAGACGCGGCCGGTCACCTCGGGGAAGTTGTTCGTCGCAAGAAGTCTGTCGACGGCAAGATCCAGCTTTCCTTTGAAGACGAGGTCATTCCACTCGGGGATGAGATTCCCGAGCGGACAGCCCTGGTGACAAAAAGGAATGCCGCAGTCCATGCAGCGCGAAGCCTGCTGCCGAACGAACGCCTCGGATGCGTGGACCGTGATCTCTCGCCAGTCGCGGACGCGCTCATCGATGGACCGCTCGTCTTCTTCTTCGCGGGAAACTTTCAGAAACCCCTTCGGGTCACCCATGGCCGACCGCCGCCTTCGCCACGGGCTGCGCGGCGCGCATCGCGAGCACTCGCTTCCATTCGTGGGGCATCACCTTGACGAAGTGTCGCTTGCCCCAGGTCGACAGAACGTACCTGGCGCGCGCACTCCCGGTGTGCTCCTCGTGCTCCTTGACCAGGGAGCGCACGATTTCCTCGTCTTCGCGCGTCAGAGCCTCCAGATCGACCATCGACAGGCTGACGCGCCCGCCGAGCGTGCGGTCGTCGTCGAGCACGTATGCAATCCCTCCGCTCATGCCGGCGGCGAAGTTGCGCCCGGTCGGCCCGAGCACGACGACGGTTCCGCCGGTCATGTACTCGCACCCGTGGTCGCCAACCCCCTCGACGACCGATTCGGCGCCGCTGTTGCGCACAGCAAAACGCTCTCCCGCGCGTCCTGCGAAAAATGCCTTCCCCGCCGTCGCCCCGTACAAGCATGTATTTCCGACGATGACGTTCTCGTGTGCCTTGAACCGCGCGGCGGCGGGTGGACGGACGGCGAGCACCCCTCCGGAAAGGCCCTTGCCGACGTAGTCGTTGGCGTCGCCCTCGAGCACCAGGAGCATTCCACGCGTTGCAAACGCCCCGAAGCTCTGCCCTGCCGTTCCCTTGGCCTCGATGACGATGCTCCCGTCGCGAAGGCCATCGGCCCCGTATTTGCGCGCCAGCTCGCCGGCCAGACGCGCTCCGAACGCCCGATCGGCGTTGGTCAGCGCAATCTGCATTGTGGTCGGTTCGCCGTACTTGATGCTCATGCGTGCCGCTTCGAGCACCGTCTCGTCGGTGGACCGGGCTGAGAGGAGATCTCCCGTGCCCCCGATCTCGTCGGAGGACCCCTGCACCGTGGATGCCTCGGGCTGCGCGCGCATCAGTACATCGCGGAAGTCGAGATGCTTCGCCTTCGGGTGCCCGAGCGCGCGATGCACGATGCAATCGCTGCGCCCGTTCATCTCGTCGAGCGTGGTGAAGCCGAGCCGCGCCATGATGGCGCGCAGCTCCTCGGCGACGAAGAAGAAGAAATTGATGACGTGCTCGGGCGTCCCCCGGAAACGAGCGCGCAGCACCGGGTCCTGCGTGGCGATGCCCACCGGACAGGTGTTGAGGTGGCACTTGCGCATCATGATGCACCCGCTCGCGACGAGCGGCGCTGTCGCAAACCCGAATTCGTCGGCACCAAGCAGCGCCGCAAATGCGACGTCTCGCCCCGTCTTGAGCTGTCCGTCGACCTGAATTCGAACGCGGCGTCGGAGATCGTTCATCACCAGCACCTGGTGGGTCTCGGCGAGCCCGAGCTCCCATGGCGTACCGGCGTGCTGGATGGAGGACAGCGGAGACGCCCCCGTGCCCCCGTCGTGTCCGGCAATCTGGATCGTGTCGGCATGCGCCTTCGCAACTCCAGCGGCGATCGTGCCGACGCCCGTCTCGCTGACGAGCTTGACGCTCACACGCGCGCGGGTGTTGACACACTTCAGGTCGTAGATGAGCTGGGCGAGGTCTTCGATCGAGTAGATGTCGTGATGCGGCGGCGGGGAGATGAGCGTCACCCCGGGCACCGAGTGCCTCACGCGCGCGATGTGCTCGTCGACCTTGTGCCCGGGCAGCTGTCCGCCCTCGCCCGGCTTCGCGCCCTGGGCAATCTTGATCTGAAGCTCGTCGGCATTGACGAGATAATACGCCGTTACACCGAAGCGCGCGCTCGCGACCTGCTTGATCGCGCTGCGCCTGCTGTCCCCGTTCGGCAGCGGAGCGAATCGCGCTTCGTCCTCCCCCCCCTCGCCGCTGTTGGACTTGCCGCCGATGCGATTCATCGCGATCGCGAGGTTCTCGTGGGCTTCTCGGCTGATGCTTCCGAAGCTCATCGCACCCGTCGCGAATCGCCGCACGATTTGCGCCGCGGGCTCGACTGTCTCGAGCGGGACGGGATCGCGAGTCGCGACGAAGTCCCAGCAGCCCCTCAGCGTGAAGGGCATGTCGCCCTGCTCGTTGATGGCGCGCGAGTATTCCGCGTACGCCCGCGAATCGTCGAGCCGGACGGCCTTCTGCAAGCTCGCAACCGTAGTCGGGCTCCACAGGTGCCGCTCACCGCCGACGCGCCACGCATAAGTGCCCCCGACGTCGACCGCGTCCTCGTCGGTCGAGACGTCCGGCAGGATCGCCGCAAAGCCTGACGCATGCCGCAAGAGTGCTTCTCTCCCAATCTCGCCGAGTCCGATGCCGCCGATGCGGGACGCCGTCCCCGGGAACCATCGCTCGATGGTGTCCTTGCCGAGACCGATCGCCTCGAAGATCTGCGCCCCCTGGTAGCTCGACAGACAGGAGATGCCCATCTTGCTCATCACCTTGAGCAGGCCCTTGTCGAGCGCGTGCACGTAGTGCGAAGCGCGCTCGGCGCGATCGGTGTCGATGTCCAGGGCGTCGATTGCCTCGTACGCCAGGTAAGGGTTCACGGCGCCTGCTCCATAACCGATGAGCAACGCCACGTCCGCCACTTCTCGTGCTTCGCCCGTCTCGACCACCAGGCCGGCGCGCATGCGCTTGCCCGCGCGCGCGAGCGCGTGATGCGTCGCACTGGTCGCCAGCAGGCTCGGAATCGGCGCGTGCGTCGCGTCGATGCCGCGATCGCTCAGCACGATGAGGCTCGCGCCCTCGTCGACGGCGTGCTCCGCGGCGGAGCAAAGCGTGAGCAGGCCCTGTTCCAGCGCGGCGCCCGGATCCGCAGCGGTCGCGTCGAACCACATCGGCAGGACCTGCACCGAAAAATCGCTGACGGGCTGCGCGAGGAGCTTGGCGAGCTCCTCGTTGGTGAGCACCGGTTGCTCGAGCTCGAGCAGCCGGCACTGTTTGGGCGTCTCGGCGAGCAAATTGCCTTCTCCGCCCAGGCAGCTGACGAGCGTCATGACCAGCTTCTCGCGGATCGGGTCGATGGGCGGATTCGTGACCTGTGCGAACTGCTGCTTGAAATAACGAAACAGCGGGTGCGGGCGCTCGCTGAGCACCGCGAGCGGCGCGTCGGTTCCCATGCTTCCCACGGGCTCCTCGCCGTTCGTCGCCATCGGCGCCAGCAGAGTGCGAAGGTCTTCCCTCGTGTACCCGAAGGCCCGCAAAAGCCGCCTGCGCTCGTGGGTGCCGGATGCGGGAGGCGCGGCCGCGGCGGGCAGCTTTCGAACGTCGATCTTGTTGCCTTCGAGCCACTGAGCGTACGGCTTGGCCGCCGCGACTTCGTGCTTGATCTCCTCGTCGCCGACGATCCGCCCCTTGGCGAGGTCGACGAGCAGCATGCGTCCCGGCTGGAGGCGCCCCTTCTCGATGATGTCCTCGGGCTCGAAATCGACGACACCGAATTCGCTCGCCGCGACGACGTACCCGCTCGCCGTCACCACGTACTTCATCGGCCGAAGGCCGTTTCGGTCGAGCGTCGCGCCGATGTACGTACCGTCCGTGAAGAGGAGGGCAGCCGGCCCGTCCCACGGCTCGACGAGCGACGCGTGGTACTCGTAGAAGGCACGCCGGTCGGCGGGCATTTCGGGCTGCCCCTCCCACGCCTCCGGTACGAGCATCATCATGACGTGCGGCAGACTGCGACCACCCGTGACGAGGAAATCGATCACGTTGTCGAGCGACGCCGAGTCGCTGCCTCCGGGGCGGATGATGGGCTTGAAATCGGCGATGTGCTCACCGAAAGCGGCGCTGCCGAGCAGGGCCTCGCGGGCGTGCATCCACGTCTGATTCCCGCGTAGCGTGTTAATCTCGCCGTTGTGCGCGATCCTGCGGTACGGGTGCGCACGCTCCCAGGTGGGGAAGGTGTTCGTGCTGAACCGCGAGTGCACGAGGGCAAACCGGCTGCGCGTGTCGTCGGCCTTCAGATCCAGATAGAAGGCGGCGAGCCTCTCGGGAAGCGGCAGCCCCTTGTAGACGACGGTCTTCGACGACAGGCTCGCGATGTACGTATCGTGGAGACCGGCCCGCGACGCCTTGCTCGTCGCGCGCTTGCGGATCATGAAAAGCGTGCGCTCGAACGCGGGCACGGGGCACATTCGTCCGATGATGACCTGCCGGATGACGGGCATCGACTTGCGAGCGACCGGTCCTACGGTGCGCACGTCGACCGGAAGATCGCGCCAGCCGATCACTTTCTGATTGTGGTGACGGATGGCGTCCTCGATGAAGCGAACCTCGGCCGCACGCACCTCGGGTTTGCGCGACAGGAAGCACTGACCGACCGCGTAATCGCCGGGATTCGGAAGCTCGATGCCCGCGTGGCCCAGCACGCGTTCGTAGTGCGCGTGGGGGATCTGCATGAGGATCCCGGAGCCGTCGCCCGTACAGGGATCGCAGCCCGCCGCGCCTCGATGAGCGAGTCGGCGCAGAATCTCCACACCCCGGGTGACGACGTCGTGAGAAGGCGGTCGGTGCAGGTCGGCGATGAACCCCAAGCCGCAAGCGTCGCGCTCGAGCAATGGATCGTAGAGCCCTCGCGCAGGGGGCAGCGGCATAGTGGACTGAAGTATATGGCGGATGACGCAGCGTGCCAGCAGAAATGTCATCGATCAGGGGACGGTGAACGCAGCTGACCCACCAGAATTTCTCGTGCTTCGGACTCGCGCGACCGAGTCGCCCAACGAGCGAACGCGCGTTGTCTTGTGGCGTCGATCGCTCTGGACTAACCAGCCGCCTATGCCGCGCATCCCGCTCGTCCGAGACGTCTTGCCGCTGACTCTCCTGGCTTCGCTCGCGTTCGCGTGCGGGAGCGCGCCTCCACCGGCGCCCGCGGCCGCCTCGGCTTCCGCCAGTCCAACGACCACGGCGTCCGCTGCTCCTTCCGCGGCCACATCATCCCAGGCAGCCCCTGCCTCCGCCTCGGCGTCGTCGGCCAGCCCCGCCGACGAGAAGAAGGCCGCTGCGGATGCAGCCAAGGCGAAGGAAGCTCAGCAGCTGAAGGACGACCGCGCCAAGTGGGAGGACGAACACAGGACGGAGCTCGCTCGCTGGACGCCCCAGATGCACGCCGAGGCCAGGGCGCTCGCCGGCAAGACCTACCCGAACGGAAAGACCGCCATCGCCGCCGCGGCGCAGGGACACCATCGCAAGCCGGGCAACGCCGAGCGCGACGTGTACCGTCACCCGGTCGAGACGATGGCGTTCCTCGGCTTCAAACCGACGATGAGCGTGCTCGACATCGGTCCCGGCGAAGGCTGGTACACGGAGCTTCTCGCGCCCGCCCTGCACGAGAAAGGTCGCTACACCGCCACAGGCGCCGATCCGAACGGCCCCTCCGACCAGCGGCCGACGTTCTACGCCCAGCGGTTCAAGGCTCTACTGGACACGGCGCCGGAGCTCTACGGAAAGGTGCAAACGCTGGTCGTCGATTCGAACGCTCCGAAGCTCGGCAGCGATGCGAGCTTCGACATGGTCCTCGTCATGCGCGGCGTCCACGGCATGATCAACGGCGGGACGCTCGGAGCCTGGCTCGCGGAGATCCATCGTGTGCTCAAACCGGGAGGCGTTCTCGGTATCGAGGAACATCGCGCCCCCGTCGGCGCGGACCCCGCCGAGAGCGCGAAGAGAGGATATGTCCCCGAGAGCTGGTTGATTGCACAGGCCGAGGCTGC
The DNA here is from genome assembly GCA_035622655.1 of Polyangiaceae bacterium. Classification (GTDB taxonomy): domain Bacteria; phylum Myxococcota_A; class Polyangia; order Polyangiales; family Polyangiaceae; genus Palsa-1150. The sequence goes on along the minus strand of DASPUY010000058.1, from coordinate 3,974 downwards.
GGGGTTCGAGCTCGGGGGCAAGTCTGAAGTCAACGCCAACCCCAAGGACACGAAAGACTATCCCGAGGGCGTGTGGGCACTTCCGCCGACGTTGCGACTCGGAGAAAAGGATCGCGAGAAATACGTGGCGATCGGGGAGAGCGACCGGATGACTCTGCGGCTGGTCAAGGCGCAGCCCCATCGTGGTGCCGCGCCGTGACCGCGCCCGGCGCACCCGGTCGACGCGCGGGCCTGCATGGCGACGCGCTCTGACGAATCGGAAATTACCGTCGTCGGGGCGCCGCGGACCTTGGTCCGCGACGTGTACCACCGGTTCTTGGTGGTGCGATGGCCAGTGGCGATCGGGGCGATCGTCGTTTCGTACCTCGGCCTCAACACCCTCTTCGCGGCGGCATATTACGTGTCGGGGGGGGTTGCGAACGCCAGGCCCGGATCTCTGTTCGACGTCTTCTGCTTCAGTGTCCAGACGATGGGCACGATCGGATACGGCGCGATGTATCCGACGACGGCCGCGTCGAACACGATCGTCGTCGTCGAATCCGTCACGAGCCTGCTGGTCACCGCGCTCGCCACGGGACTGGTGTTCGCCAAGTTCTCCCGCTCGACCGCGCGTGTGGCATTTTCGAACAGCGCGGTCATCGGCCCGATGGAGGGTGTGCCGACCCTGATGGTGCGGGTCGGCAACGAGCGCGGGAACGCGATTCTCGAGGCGACGCTGCGGATCACGATGACACGCACGGAGAAGACGAAGGAAGGCATGACCTTCTACAAGCTCTACGATCTCCGCCTGGTTCGTGAGAGAAGCCCCATGATGCGGCGGTCATGGACCGTGCTGCACCGGATCGATGACGGCAGTCCGCTTCTCGGCGGCACGCCGGAGACCGTCGAACGTGACGAGATCGAGCTCGTCGTCACGCTCGCCGGGGTGGACGATACGTCGATGCAGCCCGTTCACGCTCGCAAGCGTTATCGCGGCTCCGATATCCTCTGGGGGGCGCGCCACGCCGACATCCTCAGCGAAGGAGCCAACGGGTCGATCATCCTCGACGTCCGCCGCTTCCACGACGTCGTGCCGACCGAGCCGATGGATGGTTTCCCCTACCGCCTCAGCGCCCCAGCGCTTCGGCGCGATTGACGATGTGCGGGGTGATGAAGACGACGAGCTCGTCGCGCGAATCGTTCGCCTGACGGTGCTGGAAGAGAATGCCGATGATCGGGATGTCACCGAAGAACGGCACCTGATTCAGGTTTCGTCCGGTATTGCGGGTGTATATGCCGCCGATGACGGCCGTGTGCCCGTCCATGATGAGCAGGTCGGTCTCCGCCTCGCGCTTGAGAATCGTCGGCGCGCCGTTGGCCGCCGTCTGGTTGAAGTCCGGCACGTCGTTGGTCACCTTCACGTGCATCGCCACCGACCCGTCTGCCGTAACGTGAGGCTTGACGAGCAACTGGAGCTTCGCTTCCTGAAACGTGGTCTGAACGCCCAGGGCGCTCACCTGCGAGTAAGGAATGAGCGTTCCCTGATTGATGCGCGCCTCGCGGTTGTCGAGAACGAGGACGCGCGGAGCGCTGACGATCCGCACGAGCCCGCTCGATTCCGCAGCCGACAGACGAAGAGCGAGATTCAGCGTGTTGTCGATCGACCCGAACGCGAGACCGAGCGCGCCGCCGGCGCCCGTTCCGACGGCCGCCGGCAGGTTGACGGCAAAGTTCGGATTGGCGACGGTCGTCGCGAACGGCGACAGCCCCGCCGTGGGGGTGTTGTTGTCCGACGCGCCACCTGCGGCAGTGATGCTGTTCGGGAACGAGATGCCAGTGGCATTGCCGGTCGCCGGAGTGAAGGTCACGTCGCCGCCCCACTGGATGCCGACGTCCCGCGTGTAGCTGCTCGTCCCCTCGACGATGCGCGCCTCGACCAGCACTTCGGCCGTCGGCGTATCGAGAGAGCGGATGAGCTCCTCGATGTAATTGAGGTTGGAAGGGATGTCGCGGGCGATGAGAACGTTCGTCCGCTCGTCGACAGCGAGCGAGCCGCGCGGGGAGAGGAGCTCCCGGGCGCGAGGCTGCAGCTCGTCGGCGCGAGCGTAGCTGACCGGGACCAGCCGGGTCTCCAGAGGGGTGAGCTCGAACTCCTGCTTCTGTGCCGCAATGCGCAGCTCGCGCTCCTTCTGGAGCTGAGCGAGCGGCGCGACGCGTATCAAGTTTCCCTGACGCACCATGCCCAGGCCCTTGGCTTGAAGCACGACGTCCAGGACCTGGTCCCACGGCACGTTGTGCATCCGGATGGTGATCGTCCCTCCGACGTCGTCGGCCGTCACGATGTTGACGTGACCCGTGTCCGCGAGAAGTCTGAGGACGTTGTGGATGTCCGCGTCCTTCAGGTCGATGTCGATGCGGCGCCCGCTATAACGCTGCTGCGCGAGGACGTTCTCGCCCGCCGTAGTGAACCCCGCGGCTCCGCCGCCGACCGCCTCGACGACGGGGTCTTCGTCGTGAATCGAGGTCTCGATGCGGGGCACGGCGAGCGGCGCCTGCTCGCGGGCCACCGTGACGACGTGACGCACGGCGCCCGGCTCATTGTTCCCGACCGTCCCGCCGCCCAGATGGATTTGCGCTACCGGCGGAGCGGGCAGGTTCGCGCTCGGAACCGGAAAGGACCAGACGAGCGATGCACCTTCGGTCGACAGGGTCCCGAGCACGTCGTTCGAACGCTCGAGCTCGAGGACCGTGGCGCCCGTCGCGGGCTCGTAGGCCGCCGTGATCGAGCGCAGCACGCCGCGGTAAGCGCTCACGTCCAGCGTACGGGCCAGCTTGGGCGGCAGGCCCGTAGCTCGAAGCTCCATCCGCAGGCGGCCGGTCGCCCCCGTGGCCAGCGAATACGGTGGTATCCGTTCGAGATCGACGAGCACGCGATCGCACCCGTTCGGGGCGCACCCCGACACGCGAGGCGACACGCGTTCGAAGCGTACATCGGAGACCGCGTTCGTCCCGACGGCCACCTTGGCCGCCGACTGCGCGCCGTCGCCCGGGGCAGCCGGCGACGCGCCCCCCGCACGGGGAGCAACAAGGACCCGAAGCGTCGTTCCGTCGGGAACGAGCCGATAGCTCGCCTCGTGCTGCAGGGCGACAGTGACCCGAGCCATCGAGCCGCCGTCCGTCGCGTAGGCCTGCGTGAGCACGCCTCCCACGACGCCGACTGCGCTCGTGATCGCCGCCGGAGCCCCCGTCACATCGGAGTCGCTGAGATCGACCAGCAGTCGCCGTCCTCCGTCCGCGACGCGCGCGTTGTAGACGGGCGCCCTGGTCCCCACGATCTCGATTTGCGCTCCACCTGCGGTCGCGTCGTCTCCGTGCATGCGCACGTCGATCACATGGTTGGCCGCCGTCGAGGAGGCCGCTGGGCCCGCGGGCGCCGAAGAGGACGTGGCCGCGGTGCCCGCAGACGGCGCGGCGGAAGCCGAGGGCGACGGCGGCGGCGAAGCGGAGGTCGATGCAAGCGCATTCCCGCTCTGGAGCCCGATGCTCGCCAGGACGGCTAACGTGGCTGTCGCGGTCAGGGCCGTCGTCCGGAGAGCAGAGTATCCAAGCGAATTCGCCCCAGGCATATTGGCTCCTCGCGCCCCACGATGCGACCGTGACCGCCGGATCGCGCGGGCGACGTTAGAATGCTCGATCGGATTCTCGCCAGTTTGTAACGGACTCCCGCACACAGCCGCCGATCCTACCCCGGGACAAGCTCGCCGGCTTGCTTGTCCGTATCGGGGTGCAGTGGAATCACACGAGTCGCCGGCGGAATCTGGGGCTGCGCGGGGTCCTCTCGAATGAGAACGACGTCGCCGTCACGAATGCGATCGATCCGCCAATTGAGCTGGTATTCCTGCCCGAACCCCGACCCGACCCGGACGGTCTCGGAGCGACAGATGAAGGTCCCCTTGTAGACGACGGTGCCCTTCCCGCTCGGGTCGATGAACATG
>DASPUY010000057.1:0-9555 GCA_035622655.1 Polyangiaceae bacterium | reverse complement strand
TTCGGCGCGCGTCGGGCGGGTGGACTTGGTCATCGACTGCAGCATTTCCGTCGCGATGATGACCGGGCGTCGAACGCGTCGGGCAACGGCGAGTATCTGTCGCTGGATGACCGGCACCCGCTCCGGCGCGAACTCAACCCCGAGGTCGCCTCGAGCCACCATGACGCAGTCGCTGGCCGTGACGACGCTTTCGAGGTCCTCCACCGCGTCCGGAGTCTCGACCTTCGCGATAACGGGGGTGGGCGCGCCCCACTCGCGGCAAATATCGCGGATCTGAAGAACGTCTTCAGCTCTACGCACGAAGCTCATCGCTACATAGTCGACGCCATTTGCCAGTCCGAAGGCGAGGTCCTCTTTGTCCTTTTCGGTCAGCGCCGAGATGCGCATCGTCTTGCTCGGCAGGTGTACGCCGACGTGGTCGCGCATTCCGCCGCCCTGATCGACGCGCGCGCGCACCCGCTGCGACTCCACGGCCATGACCGTGAGAACCAAGCGACCGTCGTCGAACAGGACGCGATCGCCGAGCCTTACGTCGGCCGCCAATCCCTCGTACTGAATCGGAACGGCACGCTCGTCGCTCGAGGCGTCGCCCTCGAACAGTGTGACATCGGCACCCGTCGGCAGATCGAACTTTCGTGGGAACGAGCCGGTTCGAATCTTCGGACCACAAAGGTCCTGCAGCACGGCGACCGACTTGTGCTCGAGGTCTGACGCTTTGCGTAATCGGGACAGGCGCGCGCCGTGCTCCTCGTGGGTTCCATGGGAGAAATTGAACCGCGCGACGTCCATTCCCGCCGAGATGAGGGCGCGCAGACCCTCGAGGGAGTCGCAGGCCGGTCCGAGCGTGCAAACGAGCTTCGCGCGACGCAGAGAGGACATTTGTCTCAAGGGTAATCCAACCGCGCTGGAGGACGGAGTTTTCGAGCCACCGCTCCCCCTTGAACCGGCTCGAGATCCGACGCTACTACACCCGGGCCACATCTTCGAGTGATTCGCAATGCCCTTCAGCCGCGACGAATCGGGAGTTCTCACGCTTGACGGGATCGAGCTGACCGAGCTCGTGCAGCGGTTCGGGACGCCCTCGTACGTTTACGACCTCGATGCAATGGCGCTCGCTGCCCGCACCCTGCAATCCGCGTTCGACGGCGTTTCCCACCTGGTGGCCTACGCTGTCAAGGCGAACGCCGCCGGCGGCGTCGTCCGGGCCCTTGCCTGCGAAGGGTGCGGAGCGGACGTCGTGAGCGGCGCCGAGCTTATGGTCGCTCTTGCCTGCGGCATCACGGCCGACCGGATCGTCTTCAGCGGGGTCGCCAAGACGGACGAAGAGCTGGACCGCGCCATCGCGTGCGGGCCGCACGGGATCCAGGCGGTTCAGATCGAGAGTCCCGAGGAGATCGCTCGCCTCGAGGCGCGCGCACGTGTCGCCGGACGCAAGGCTCGCGTGAGCATCCGGGTCAATCCCGGGCTCGATCTGAAAGACGCTACCCACGCGAACATTGCGACCGGACACGCTGCGGCAAAGTTCGGCGTCGCAAGCGCGGAGGTGGGTCGCGCCGTGGACATGGTGGCAGCTTCACGGCATCTCGAGCTCGTCGGGCTCGCGACGCACGTGGGGTCGCAGCTGAGCAGCACGACGCCCTACGTCCAGTCGGCGCGTGTGCTGTTCGCCATCGCGCGCGCTCTTCGGCAAGGCGCACGGGGACGCTCGCTATCCTTCCTGGATACGGGAGGGGGGTTCGGCATCGATTACGGGAGCCCGTTTCCGCCGGGTAGGCCGGAGCACTCACCGCCGCCTCCGCCGGCGCCGGCGGACTATGTCCGCGCGGTGAGATCCGAACAGCGCGGCGCGGGGCTCGACGATCTTGCCCTTTATGTCGAGCCGGGTCGTTCCCTGGTGGCCTCGCATGGCGTTCTTGTCGCGCGAGTCGTCCAGGCCAAGGTCGCGAGCGGGGTGCGGTGGCTCATGATCGACGCGGGAATGAACGATCTCCTGCGTCCGGCGCTCTATCAAGCGGTGCACCGAATCGTCCCGCTCGAGCACGAGATCGACGAGCGGCACGCCGCCCCCTGGCGCGTCGTCGGTCCGGTATGCGAGAGCACCGACGACTTCGGCCAGCACCCGCTGAATCTCGACCCGCCGGGGGCCGTCGCGATCCTGGATGCAGGAGCCTATGGCTATGCGATGGCGAGCCAGTACAACGGGCGGCAGCTGCCCGTAGAAATCTTCGTCGCCGGCGGGCGAGTTGTCGGTTCCACGGTCCGGCGTTCGGTCGAAGCCTGGGCGGAGGAGAGGGCGGCTGCGGGGGCCTGAGGGCGGCGCGGCGCATCACTTGTCGGCTTTTTGAGTCCCTCTCCCCGGCGTCAGGCGCCCCGGTGGGACGGACTTCGGGGCCGAGGGCGGAATGGTTCGAGTGCGTACCACCTGGCCGTCCGCCACGATTTCCACGCCGATCGTTCGGCATCGCCTCGTCAGCCGATCGAGATCCACTCCGGCGACGACCAGAAGTCCCCCGGGTGGTGAGGGGTCAACGAAAAGCTCCTGGGTCGGCCGCCGCGTGCGCAGCATTTCACGGACGTTCGCGTCCTCGACCCACAGAAACGCGGCCGCCGGCTCCCAGGTCGCCCGACCGACGACGACGCTTGCCTGAGCGAGGATTCGGGAGAGGGACTCCGGCAGGGGCGCGAGCGCCTCGATTCGGGCGCGCAGAACGTCGGCCTCCAGTCCGGCGGAAAGGGCGCGGGCCAGCGTCTGGGGCGCGATGGTCAGATCGAGTGTCTCTGCGGCTCGGCCGACCTCCGCGAGGGCGGCGATTGCCAGAACGGCGCCCACGCGTGCTTGAGCACCCAGTCGAAGAACCTGGGCATCCAGAAACCTCGACGATTCACCGTCGCCTGTCAGGGTCCTGTCTCCCAGCAGCGCTCGGCCGCGCGCCGTGAGGCGCAGGGCGATCGAGCCCCCCTCGGCGCCGGAGTCCGGACCCTGCGGCAAATCGCCGTCTTCCCCGAGGTCGAGAATACCCAGGGCAGGCAGGCTGTCGTGCACGATCCGCCTCGCGACCTCGATCGGCTCCACGGGATCCGCTCCGACGCGCTCGGACCAACGGCGCAGAAGCCGCGCCAGACCGGGAACCCGATGATCGCTCTTGAGCCAGCCGGCGAGCGACGACCATGGCACCCAACGCCCCTCGCCCAGCTCCCGCAACGCCTCGAGGACCATCTCGCGCACCACGCCGGCGGGGCTGGAGTCTCGGGATTCGGGCGCAAGACGGAGGATTTCGGGCTCTGCTCGGGCCTCGTCCCAGGCGCCTCCGCGCCGCCACGCCGTGAATAGATGTCGTGTGATCTCTTGAAGCGTGAAGCTTCCGGGAGGAGAAGAGACATTCGTGGCCGACGCGTCCCAGAGACCGATCGCCCGTGACAAGGCGACCACCAGAGCAACATGCTGCGGGTCTCGACCGAACCGCACGGCAAGTTTCTGGACGAGCGATTTGGGGGTGCCGACCCCGGACCGCACGTCCGCAAACGTCCCCGACGGGCTTCGCCCTTCGGCTGGAGGTCGCGTCGACGATTCCCGGGCTACCGTTGCGAGCGCCATCGCAAGCGTGCTCGGATCCAGCGAAAACCGCGCTCGACGTGGCGCATGGTCGCCCGAAGCGACGAAGAGCTTGACCTCTTCGCGCCTGGCCTCGCGTTCACTGTGATGCGCCGCGCCGATGATCGCGCTCACCTCGGTAGGCACGACGTGGCGGTTGGGGTGCACCGGAATCAGCAGCCCCCGTCGCTCGAGCGAGAAGCCGACCCCGCGTCGCGAGGGGGTGGCGCCGGTCGCGGTCCGGAGGCGGAGTGGCTCGCGTTCCAGTTCGAGGAGCTCCTCGGTGTCGACCTCACCGCCTTCGGCGTCCACGCCCTCGAGCACCCGTCGCTCGGTTGGAGAAAGTTTTGCAATTTCGTCCGCGAGCCGTTGCGGGTCTCCGAGCACGTCCCACGCCGTCTCCAGCGAGAGCGCGATCGGCGGAGTCGCAGGACGGCCGAGGTAATGCGAAGCGATGGCCGTGGTGGTCTCGAACGATGCCTGAGACAGCAGGGCGCGGAGGCCGCGCGGGTCCTCGCCCTCCCACGATTTGAGCTGGACCAGGTAGGCCGACGGCAAAATGAGCTCGATTGTGGCTCCCCCCGAACGGGCGAACATCAGACCGCGCGCGAGGAGCGGCTCCAGCGCGGGCGGTACGGAGGCCACGACGAGCGACCCGCGTGCCTCGGCCACACGATGGATCAGTTCCGTGCATCCAGGGCTCAGGCGTGTCGCGTCGCGTAGCTCCGTGAGCGAGACGAGCGCACGTGCAACCTGGGAAGCGATGTCGATTCGCTTGGCGGGATCAATCCGAATGGCGAGCCGCTCGATGAGGCCGTCGAGCTCACCTTGCGGCAATGCGCGCAAGATGTCGATGAGCTTGTGGCTTGCTCCGGGGGCGTGTGAGGACGACAAAGGAGTATCGAAGAGAGCCTAGCGGATCTCTCCTTCGAGTGCTCGATGAGGGCTCCCAAGAGCGGGCGGCGCCGGCTAAGGTGATCTGCCGCAGGTCATGGTCGCGCGCCCGGATCGAAGCTCGCCTGACGCTTCGTGCACACCGTCGCTCCCGGGTCGTAATCCGCGCGGCGTCGGGGCGTTGCGGCTCGTCTGGGCTGGCCGCACCTGGGAGCCCGGAAAGGGTCGGCCGTCAGGGCTCCCTCGGTGCGTCACGACCGAGACGTCGGGGTCGTCGTCCGCGCAGGCGCGGGTGCCCGACAAGCGCGTCGTCCTCGGCGATGCGCTCGACGTCGCGGGCGCGCTCGAAGAGGAGGGTCTGGGCGGACGGGTCGACCTCGTTTACGTCGATCCGCCGTTCGCGTCGCAGTCATCGTACGAGTACGAGGCGCGCCTCGACGGCGCGGCGGACGGCCGCGTCCTTCGCGCGCGCGCGTACGACGACCGGTGGGAAGGCGACGGAGTGGCCGGGTACTTGGACATGCTTGCCCCGCGACTCGAAGCCCTCTGCCGGCTGCTCGCGCCCGGTGGGACGATTTGGGTCCACGTCGACTATCGGGCATCCTACCTCGTTCGAGTCTTGCTCGATGAGGTGCTTGGACGTGCGGCGTTCGTGAACGAGATCGTCTGGCGCCGTGCCCCCAACCTGGGACGGCAAGCCGCGAGCAACCAGTTCGGTCGGACGCTCGACACTCTCGTCGTCTATGGCCGAGGCGAACGAGCGGGTCTCGTACCGCCGACTCGCCTCGAGCCGATTGCGCCGGCCGCGGTTCGTCGCGACGCCCAGGGGCGGCCGTTCATTGCCGCGCCGCGCGGAGATTACACCGACGAATCGATCGCGCGGCTCGACACGCTCGGCCGGGTTCACCGCACGGCCACCGGGAAAGTCTACGTGAAGTACTTTCTCGTTCAGAATCCGGACGGGGAGTGGTGTCGCGAACGTCGTGTGGACGCGCTGTGGACCGACGTGCCGCCCCTCCGTCACGCGAGACCGCGAGAACGGACGGGCTTTCCCACCCAAAAGCCACGCGCCCTCCTCGATCGCGTCGTCTCGTGTGCGTCGCCGCCCGGCGGCCTCGTCGTGGATCTTTTCGCCGGCAGCGGCACGACGGGCGAGAGCGCGCATGCGCTCGGTCGAAACTTCATCTTGGGAGATTCGTCCTCTCTTGCGGTTGCCACGGCACGCGCTCGCTTGCTCCGCGCAGGCGCCCCGTTCGTCGCTCAGGAGTGCGGCTCCACGTCGCCCGCAGGGCCGCCGCCTCGCGTTCTCGTCGAGCGTTCGGGCGGTCGGTTGCACGTTCGTCTGCTGGATCCCGCAGAGCCTCTGGCCTGGGCGATCGACGCCATGCCAATCGCATCGGGAAGCCCGTTCCGGACCACATGGCATTCCGAGCGCACGCCGGGTACACGAGCACGTCCCGTGTCGACTCATGCCATCCTCGACGCGGTCGCAGGGCCGCTGACCGTGCGCATCTGGAGCGACGACGGTCGCGTCGGCGACTGCGTCGTGCACGTTCCGTGATTCTGCGAGACCCCGTCCACGGCCTCGTCGCCTTCGAGTCCGACGAGGAGCGCGTCGTCGAGAGGTTGATCGATACGCCGGAAGTTCAGCGCCTGCGGCGCGTGCGTCAGCTCGGCGTGACGTCGCTCGCCTTCCCCGGCGCCGAGCATTCGCGGTTCGCGCACGCGATCGGCTCCGCCTTCGTGATGAAGTGCCTCATCGCGCGGCTCCGTACGATTCACGGTGTTCTCCCGGAAGTCCATCGCGTCACGGCGGATCGGGCCACCGAAGCCCTCGCCGCAGCCCTGCTGCACGACCTGGGACATGGGCCGCTGTCTCACCTTTTCGAGGACGTCATTCCCGGGGCGCCCCGGCACGAAGCGTGGACGGAGCGGGTCCTTCTCGATCCGTCGACCCGCGTCCACGGCGTCCTGGCCGCTCAGGACCCCGGCCTTCCGGCGCGCGTGGCGGACCTCGTCCACGGACGGCATCCCCTCGCGTACCTCGCCAAGGCGGTCAGCGGCGAGCTGGACGTCGACCGGTGCGACTATCTGCTGCGCGACGCATACGCGACGGGCGTGCGTTACGGTGTGTACGATCTCGACTGGTTGCTCCGGAGCCTTCGTTTTGCGCCAGGCGTCCTCGAGGACGGGGCTGCTCCCGGTCTGGCGATCGACGGTGCAAAGGGACTTCCCGCGATAGAGGCATTCATCATCGCGCGGCTCTTCATGTTCCAGCAGGTGTACCTTCACAAGTCGAGCCGGGCCGCGGAGTGGATGATCCGAACCATCCTCGCCAGGGCGGTGGCCGTATTGCAGGAAGGCGGCCACCTCGACGGCGTGCCCGCGGCGATCGCCGCCGCGGCCCGCGGCGATTCGATCGGGCTCGGCGAATACCTCGATCTCGATGACGACGTCCTCTGGGTCGCGATGCATGCCTGGGAACGCGCAGAGGACCGGCCGCTCGCGGACCTGGCCATGCGGATACGAGGGCGATCGCTCTTCAAGACCATCGAGTTGTTCGGGGAGCAGGCGACCGGCGAGGGACGCGCCGTCGCCCTCGCCGTGGCGCGGGAAATCGCAATTCACCAGGGATTCGATCCCGACGTGTACGTCGGGATCGACGTCGCGCGCGACGAACCGTTCGCTGCGAGAGACGCCCCGCTGAAGGTGGTGTATGCAAAAGGGCCCGCGCGTCCGCTTCAGGACGTGTCGTTTCTGCTCGGACGGCTCGCAGGACAGGTCCTTTCTCGTGTGCGCCTGATTCTCGCTCCGGAGCTGCGCCAACCGGTGACGCGTGCGCTTGGCATCTGACGCGTTTCGCGCGCTCGTGGCGATCGTCGTCGCCCTCTCCGTCTTGGGCGGTCCGGCGTTCGCCGATGAAGCGCTGACCCGAGGTCGGATCGAGGGGGACTTGGCGCTGGTGCTGGGAGGTGGGATGGTGATTGCGCCGCGCGCGCCACGGCTCGAGTGCGAGGCACGGATCCGCTACCTCGACTCGGCGGGGGTCTTCGTCACTTACGAAGATTCGGCGGCCTTCGGCTCGGAGCCAAGACGCGTCCTCAGCGCTGGCGTCGAGCTGAGGCCGCTCTTTCTCGGCCGCTGGCTCGAAGGGCTCGAAGTCGACAACGCGAGGCTCGATCTGTTCGTCGATTCTTTCGGCCTCGAGCTGGGAGTGGCGTTTTCTCAGCCCAGTGGATCGGCGTTTGGCTCGACTCGTGGGCTGCAGATCGGCCTGGGCCTGGAGCTACCCCTACTGCCCAGAGCGACCGGACCCTGGGTTGGAATCCACGGCGGGGTGCGGTGGAACCAGGATGCCGCTGCGATGGGCATCGTCCAGAATGTCGACGACCGGGAGGCGTACGTCGCCCTCACCTTGGCGTGGCATCAGCTCGTCGGGGCGCACCTCGTCAACCTCGGAGATCGATTTGCACGATGACGTCAGCGTGGTGCGCTCCCGGAATTCGCGGCGGCAGAGCCGGCAATGGCGCTGTCGATGAGACCGGCAAGCGCGCAATTGTTTGCCTGACGCTGCATCGCGTCATGCGTTTCGGGGTCGGTCACCAGGCGCTCACCGGCCGAGATGACCAGGGCTCCGCCCGAGCGCCGCAGGCGGAAGAGCTCCTTGTCCGCTTTGAGATCGAACAGAATCACGCGCGCCGGATGCGCGACGAGCTGCAGTGTTTCCTCGGTGACGCGCCCCCCATCGGCCGGGGCGCCCTCGGGGACTTCTTCGTCGAGCACGAGCAGAAAGAATCGAGCGCGAGTGACCAGATCGATGGCGAGCGGGATCTCCTCGCGGACCGCTTTGTCGTATTGCTCGGAGAAGACACGCAGCCGCATCTCATCGTCGGCGTCTTCGACGTCGCGGACCCACCGATCGGAAAGGATCCTCGTTGCCGCGTAGGCCTGGCCTAGGTTCCAAGGTTGCTCCGCGAAAGCGCCTCCGTCGAGCTCGCCGCGCACGCCCCGCTCATTGGGCTCGCGCAGCAGGCATGCCGCAAAACCGTCTTTCTTGGCGTCCGCTGAAGCGCGCCGGATGCTTTCGACGCTCGCGCCGTCCGCAACGAGCACGCGCAGGTAGAGCCCCGGCTGGGTTCTGAACGGACTGACACGAGCCTCGGGCGCGATACGGTCGCCAGGAAAGTCTCTGGCCGCGTCCAGGATGTCGGCCTCGAGGCGGTCGCGCAGCGGCAACCATTCGGCCCCGAGGGTTGCCGAGATTGCGCGCTGCTTCGCAAGAAGGGAACGCTTGTCCGCTTGCAGTTCCCTGCCACTGACGATCGTGTGCGCCACGAAGCTCACCACGACCGCTCCCGCGGCGACGAGTCCGGCACTCGTGGTCCACCGTGGGCCGCGGCGCGTCCTGTCCTCACGGGCCCGCGCTACGGCCGGAAGGCCGCGCGGGCCCTTTTTCAAGTTGGCCATCGCGATGTCGTCCGCGGCGACTTGCCGCCGAGCCCGATGTCAGCGCGGAGTCTTCGGCAGGTTGTTCACCATGAAGCTCACGTTCGGGAAGCCGGCAAATGCCGCGGTCTGGAAGACGCTCTTCACGATGACGGCTTTGATATTCTGGTCGATCTGCAGCATGACGACCCCCGGAAAGTCCTTGTTCGGGTGCGTCTGCTTCCAAAGCTCGCGCTTGGCTTTGAGGACGTTGAACAGCTCGTCGATGCGCTGCATTCGGTCCGATTCTTCGACCGCGCGCGTATTCCCCGTGGGTGCGCCGTCGACGAGAATTTCACTGCCCACGACGGCCACGATGGGAGCATCGATCATGTCGAGGGTGTTCTCGGCCTTCGGGAGATTCAGTCCCTTTGCGATGGGTGTTTCGCCGCTGGCGCTGAACGTCATCAGCAGGAAGACGACCGTGACGACGAGAAAGTCGATCATGCTCGTGAGCGAGAGCGATGCATTGGTCGAGCGATGACCCGCACCGCTGACTTTCGCCCGAACGAACTCGAGCCCCACGTTGCGCATGAGACGGCGATTGGGCTGCTGGATCGACATGGCGGAAGGCTCCGATGGAC